>NZ_JAPMAL010000019.1:0-261516 GCF_026343935.1 Paraburkholderia sp. CNPSo 3076
ACTTATTGTCGTGTTCGGCAATAACCAGATTCGTCATTTTCGTCTGCTCCCCTTACAGCACCTTGGCTTCCGTCTTCAGCTTCTCGACCAGCGTCTTCACGTCCGGCACCTTCACGCCTGCCGAACGCTTTGGCGGCTCGGCAACCTTCAGCGTCTTCAGACGCGGCGTGACGTCGACGCCCAGGTCTTCGGGCTTCACGGTTTCCAGCGGCTTCTTCTTCGCCTTCATGATGTTCGGCAGCGTGACGTAGCGCGGCTCGTTCAGGCGCAGATCCGTCGTGACGACCGCGGGCAGCGTGAGCGACAGCGTTTCCGCGCCGCCATCCACTTCGCGCGACACCGTAGCCTTGCCGTCTGCAACCACGACCTTCGAAGCGAACGTAGCCTGCGGGAGGTTCGCCAGTGCGGCGAGCATCTGGCCAGTCTGGTTCGAATCGTCGTCGATGGCCTGCTTGCCGAGAATCACCAGTTGCGGCTGTTCCTTGTCGACGAGCGCCTTCAGGAGCTTGGCCACAGCCAGCGGCTGCAGGTCTTCGTTCGACTCGATCAGGATCGCGCGATCCGCGCCGATGGCCAGCGCCGTGCGCAGCGTTTCCTGCGCTTGCGTCACGCCCGCGGACACCGCGATGACTTCCGTCGCCACGCCCGCTTCCCTCAGACGCACCGCTTCTTCCACGGCGATTTCGTCGAACGGGTTCATCGACATCTTCACGTTGGCGATGTCGACGCCCGTGCCATCCGACTTCACACGAACCTTCACGTTGTAATCGACTACGCGTTTGACTGGCACAAGGACTTTCATTCACATGCTCCGAAGTTACGAATACGTCAACCTGGCGGACATTATAGCGATAGCCCTGTCGGGCCGATCTGCCACCAGCAATTTTCACGAACCACCGCTGCCGCACCCCGGTCGTCAGTAGCGAACGATCGTGCGATTTTACGGTGGAAAAAACCCGGGCATCAAGCCCGGGCGCCGAAAAATATCTCTAATTTCACGGCATCGAGCTGTCTACCAGGAGGTAATGACCGCCCCGCCGAACGTCGTTTCGATGTACCGCTTCACTTCCGGCGAGTGGTACGCGGCGACCAGCTTCGCCACCCAGGGCTTGTTGCGGTCGGCCTCGCGGATCGCGAGGATATTCACGTACGGCCCCTTTGGGTCTTCGATTGCGATCGCGTCCTGTTTCGGCTTCAGGCCCGCCTGCATGGCGAAGTTCGTATTGATTGCGGCGGCGTCCACGTCGTCGAGCGAACGCGGAATCTGCGCGGCGTCGAGTTCGACGATCTTCAGCTTCCTGGGGTTTTCCACGATGTCGAGCGGCGTCGCCTTCAAACCGGCGTCGGCGCGCAACTTGATGAGACCTTGGCTCTGCAGCAGCAGCAAGGCACGGCCGCCATTCGTCGGATCATTCGGCACCGCGATGCGGGCGCCAGGCTTCAGTTCGGCGAGCGATTTGATCTTCTTCGAGTAGATGCCCATCGGGAACGTCACCGTGTCCGCGATCTTGATGAGCTTGTAGCCGCGATCCTTCACCTGCGCGTCGAGATACGGCGCGTGCTGGTAGCTGTTGGCGTCGAGGTCGCCTCCCGCGAGCGCCGCATTCGGCTGCACGTAGTCGGAGAACTCGATGATCTTGATGTTCAGGCCGTTCTTCGCGGCCACGCTCTTCACGACTTCCATCACCTGCTCGTGCGGGCCGCCCGTCACGCCCACCTTGATGGTTTCGTCCGCGTGCGCAGCAAGCGGTGCGATGAGCGAAGCCGCGCCAAGCGCCGCCACGAGCCGGATCATGAAACGACGTTGCATACCCAACCTTTGTCTTGTGTAGTGGTGTTGATCGAAAAACTGCCTGTTTTAAGGCTTATTTATGGCTCAGGCGCCGCACGAGCCAGTCGCCGAACGACTGCACGAGCTGCACGAACACGATCAGGATCACGACCACGATCAGCATGACTTCGGGTTCGAAGCGCTGATAGCCGTAGCGGATACCAAGGTCGCCCAGACCGCCGCCGCCGATCGCGCCAGCCATCGCCGAATAGCCGACGAGCGAGATGAACGTGATGGTGAGCCCGGCCACCACGCCCGGCAGCGACTCGGGCAGCAGCACCTTGAAGACGATCTGGCTCGTGCTCGCACCCATGGCCTGGGCGGCTTCGATCAGGCCGCGATCGACTTCGCGCAGCGCCGTCTCCACGAGCCGCGCGATAAACGGCGCAGCGGCAATGGTGAGCGGCACGACGGCGGCCGCCGTGCCGATCGACGAGCCGACCACGAGACGTGTGAACGGAATCACCGCAACGAGCAGGATGATGAACGGCGTGGAACGCACGGCGTTGACGACCACTCCCATCACGCGATTCGCGGCGATGTTCTGCAGCACGCCGTTGCGGTCGGTGAGATAGAGCAGCACGCCGAGCGGCAGGCCGAAGGCCGCGCCCACGAGCCCCGAGATGCCGACCATGACGAGCGTCTCCCAGAACGACTGGACGAACATGTCGAACATTTCACTCCACATGGGACAGCTCCTCCACCACGACACCTTGTTCGCGCAGCCACGCCATGGCCTGCGCCACCTTCACCGGATCGCCGCCCGCGAGCACCGCGAGCGAGCCGAACGCCTGTCCCTGGATCTCGTCGATCTGGCCGTGCAGGATGTTGAAATCGAGTTCGAAGCGGCGAATCGTCTCCGAGAGAACCGGCTGGTCGACGCCCGTGCCCTTGAACGCGAGGCGCAGCAAGTGGCCGCTGCCCTTCGCGAGATGCTCGGCCACGCGCACCTTGAGCGCGGGCGGCAACTCCTGGGCGATCACGTCGCCGAGCAGCGCGCGCGTGACTTCGTGGCGCGGCTGCAGGAACACGTCGATCACGGGACCGCTTTCCACCACGCGGCCCGCATCGAGCACGGCCACGCGGTCGCAAACCTGTTTGATCACTTCCATCTGGTGCGTGATCATCACGATGGTCAGGTTCAGTTCGCGATTGATCTTGCGCAGCAGGTCGAGAATCGCGCGCGTGGTTTCAGGGTCGAGCGCCGAGGTCGCTTCATCCGAAAGCAGCACCTTCGGCTTGCTCGCGAGCGCGCGCGCAATCCCCACGCGCTGCTTCTGGCCGCCGCTGATCTGCGAGGGATAGCGGTCTTTCTGCGCGGTGAGGCCGACGAGTTCGAGCAGCGGCAGCACCGTCGCTTCGATCTCGGCGCGCTTCACGCCGGCCAGTTCGAGCGGCAGCGCGACGTTGTCGAACACGGTGCGCGACGACAGCAGGTTGAAGTGCTGAAAAATCATGCCGATCTCGCGGCGCGCTTCGCGCAGGTCGGCCGACGAGAGCGATGTGAGCGTGCGCCCGTTGACGACGATGTCGCCTTCGGTGGGCCGCGTGAGCAGGTTGAGGGTGCGCACGAGCGTGCTCTTGCCTGCGCCGCTGCGCCCGATGATGCCGAACACTTCGCCCGGCGGAATCGTCAGATTGACGTTGTGCAGCGCCTCGATCCAGCCTTGTGGGCCGGCGAAGCGCTGGGACACGTTTCGAATTTCGATCATGGAAAAAAGCAAAACGGCGGATGTGCCGCGCGCCGCTCGCGCAGCCGCCCTTGTGAGTAGCGGAAAACGCGTCGCGCCGGCAGACAGCCGCCGTTTGATGGACTGGATTTAGCGCGCCATTTTACCCTGGCACACAAAATTCCTTTTAATAATCAATTTCGATAATTTCATAACTGATTTGCATTAGAGGGTTCTGGCGGCGCGCGGCTGCCCGCGCGGCCGCTACACTGCTGCCGACAGACCGATACCGAAAACGAACCGCCACGACCTGCCACGAATCGCCCAAACAGGGAGCGAGATGGAGACCAGTCAGAACATCGCCATGGCGCAAGCCGCCGAACCCGCCGGGCAAGCGACGCTGCCTACACGTGACGGCGTCGAACTGCCGCTCTACGTCTGGCGCGCGAGCGCGCCGCCGCGTGCGGCCATCGCGCTGGTTCATGGCCTGGCGGAACACGCGGGCCGCTATGCAGCGCTTGCCGCGCGGCTGAACGGCGCGGGCATCGATGTCTACGCAATCGATCTGCGCGGTCACGGGCATGCCCCCGGCCGCCGCACCTGGGTTGCGCACTTCGACGAATATCTCGACGACGCCGAGGCGCTCCTCGCCCACGCGAGCGCACAATGCGCCGCACAGGGCACACCGCTCTTCCTGATGGGACACAGCATGGGCGGCGCAATCGCTGCGCTCCATGCCGTCGAGCGCCTGCGGCAATCGCGCGTACCGCTCGCGGGCCTGCTGCTCTCGAGCGCGGCGCTCGCGCCGGGCCGCGACGTGCCCGCGTGGAAAATCGCCGCGAGCCGCGTGATCAGCGCGATCTGGCCGACCTTTCCGGCCATGAAGATCGACGCGGCGCTGCTCGCGCGCGTGCGCGACGTGGTCGAAGCCAATCGCGCCGATCCGCTCGTGCATCACGGCGCGATTCCCGCCCGCACGGGAGCGCAATTGCTGGAAGCGATGAAGCGCATCGAGGCGGGACGCGCGCAACTGCGGCTACCCGTGCTGATCTGGCATGGCACCGAGGACAAGCTCACCGAGCCCGAAGGCAGCCTCGCTTTCGGCGCGAACGTGGGATCGCCCGATCGAACGCTCACGCTTTATGAAGGCAGCTACCACGAAACGCTCAACGACCTCGATCGGGAGCGCGTAATTGGCGCGCTGATCGACTGGATCGACCGGCGCGTCTGACCGGCCACGCGCGTCACTTCGCGCTGCGTTTCTCGATGAACGCCTGCACGCCGTCGAGCGCGGGGTCGGTCATCATGTTGCAGGCCATGGTCTGCCCGGCCAGTTGATACGCGGCATCAATGCCCATTTCGAGCTGCCGGTAGAAGAGCCCCTTGCCTGCCGCGACCGCCTCGCGCGGCTTCGCGCAGATGCTCGCGGCCAGTGCGGTCACGGCGGCGTCGAGTTCGTCGGCGGGTACCACGCGGTTCACGAGGCCTTCGCGCAACGCCTTCTCCGCGTCGATGAATTCGCCCGTCATCAGCATCTCGAAGGCCGCCTTGCGCGAGACGTTGCGCGAGAGCGGCACAGCGGGCGTCGAGCAAAAGAGCCCGAGATTGATGCCCGATACCGCAAAGCGCGCCGAGTCCGCCGCCACCGCCAGATCGCACATCGCGACGAGCTGGCAGCCCGCCGCCGTCGCCACGCCTTGCACGCGCGCAATGACGGGCTGCGGCATCTTTTGAATCGCGAGCATCATCTTCGAGCAGCGCTCGAACAGCTTCGCGTAGTACTCGTGCGACGGCGCCGCGCGCATTTCCCGAAGATCGTGGCCGGCGCAGAACGCGCGCCCCGCCGCTGCGATCACGACTACGCGCGCGTCAGATTGCGCCAGCGCGGCGAGTTCGCCCTGCAAGGCATCGATGAGCGCTTCGGAAAGCGCGTTGAACGCATCCGGGCGGTTCAGCGTAAGGCACACGACGCCCGGCACGCCATACGCGTCGCGTGCGACTTCGACGAGCGACGGTGATGAAGAGGGAATGGCACTCACGTTGCGCGTCTCCTTCGTTCGAATGTGTGCGATGCGGGTCCGCGCTCAAGGCCGCGCAGGCCGCCTAGATATCCGCCAGCACGCGCAGATGCGCCACCACGCTGCGGCCAAGCGCCGAGAGGTTATAGCCGCCTTCGAGGCTGCTCACGATGCGCCCCTTCGCATAGCGGCCCGCGATCTCGCGAATCTGCTCCGTGATCCATGCGAAGTCGTCCTCCACGAGGCCCATGTTGCCGAGGTCGTCTTCGCGATGGGCGTCGAAGCCCGCCGAGACGAACACCATCTCCGGCTTGAACTCGTGCAGCCGCGGCAGCCACATGATGTCGATGGCCTCACGCACTTCCATACCTTTCGTGCGCGCCGCGATCGGCAGATTGACCATGTTCGGTGCCGGATTCTCGGCCCCCGAATACGGATAGAACGGATGCTGAAAGAAACTGCACATCAGCACGCGCGAGTCGCCCGCGAACGCCGCCTCGGTACCATTGCCGTGATGCACGTCGAAATCGACGATCGCGACGCGCTCCAGGCCATGGACTTCGAGTGCATGGCGCGCCGCGATCGCGATGTTGTTGAAGAAGCAAAAACCCATCGCGCGCGCGGGTTCCGCGTGATGGCCGGGCGGGCGCACGCTGCAGAACGCGTTCTCGTAGCGCCCGGCGAGCACCGCGTCGGTGGCCGCAATCGCCGCGCCCGCCGCGCGCAGCGCCGCCTGCCACGTGTGCGGATTCATCAGCGTGTCGGGGTCGATGCTCGCGTAGCCTTCCTTGGGCGCCGTGTTGCGGATGAAGTCGATGTGCGCCTGGGTATGCACGCGCAAGAGGTCCGCCTCGGTCGCGAGCGGCGCCGATTCGTCGCGCTCGATCAGCGCGTCGATGCGGCTCGCGATCAGCTGGTCTTCGATGGCCTGCAGACGCGCGGGGCATTCAGGATGCCATTCGCCCATCTCGTGCAGCAGAAAATCGGGGTGAGAGAAGAAACCGGTCGTCATGAGTCGCACTCGCCGCGGGCTTCGCGCACGCGCGCGGCCGCGGGTCTCCTTCTGTCTATTGTCTGGCGGCGCGCCGGCTGGCGCGCGAACAGACACCACGTTACCACAGCGACCTGGTGCTCACGCGCCACGCCGGCGCGCAGCGGCCCAATTCCCAGAAGGCGCTCGGTTATACTGCCCGGGTTCTTCCTGGACCGCTCTCCCCCTCTCGCTCTCATGACGCTCAAGACCGCTCTGTCCGCCTCCAGCCGCCCACGTCGCACGACCCTCGCCCTCGCGCTTTGCGTCGCGGCGTCGTTGTGCACCGGCGCGGCGCGCGCGCAAACTGCCGCGCCGAAATCGCGACAGACGCCGCTCACGCTCGCGCAGGCACAGCCGCAAACGCCGACGCAGGGCCAGACGTTCGAAGAGGAAATCGTCCCGCAGCGCTACGTGAACAATCCGGACGTCGACGGCTTCATCAATGACATGGTGGCGCGCTACGACTTCGATCCCACCGCACTGCATGCGCTTTTCGCGAGCGCGAGTTATTCGGCGACGGCGGTGAAGCTCGTCACGCCCTCGCCCGTTCCGGGCGTGAAGAACTGGCGCGCGTATCAGGCGCGCTTCCTCGACCCCGTGCGCATCAATGCGGGCGTGAGCTTCTGGCGCGCGAACCAGGCCACGCTGCAGCGCGCGTCGGAAGAGTTTGGCGTGCCGCCCGAGGTGATCGTGGGCATCATCGGCGTGGAGACGATCTACGGCCGCTACATGGGCAACTTCCGCGCACTCGATGCGCTCACTACGCTCGCCTTCGATTATCCGAACACGCCGAACCGCGCCGAGCGCATGGCGACGTTCCGCAAGAATCTCGAGGACTACCTCGTGTGGACGCGCGACGCGCAGATTGATCCGTCGTCGGTGCTCGGCTCGTACACGGGCGCGATCGGCATTCCGCAGTTCCTGCCGAGCAGCATCGTGCAGTACGCGGTGGACTACGAAGGCAACAATCACATCGACCTGCGCGCGAGCACGGCCGACGCGATCGGCAGCGTGGCGAACTATCTGCGGCAGAACGGGTGGGAATCGGGGCGGCCCGTGGTATGGAATATCGCCACCGATGCGGGCAGCCTCGGTATTGCACAGGCCGCCGCCGACGGCAAGCCCGAACCACGCTGGCCGCTGAGCCAGTTGCTGCGCTCGGGCCTCGTGCTCGACCAGCCGGACGTGGACCTCGCCGCCGAGGCAGGCACGCCTGTTACGGTGATCGACCTGCCTTCGCCTGGCCGCGGCACTGAGTACAAGCTCGGGCTCAAGAACTTTTATGTGCTGACGCGCTATAACCGCAGCTTCTTCTACGCGCTCGCGGTGTATCAGCTGGGCATGCGCGTGAAGGCGCAGATGCTGGCGACGCAGCCGGGCGTGGGTGTGGGCCCGGCGAACGGAAATGGTGGAAATGGCGACAACGGCGGCATCAATGGCGGCAACGGAAATGGCAACGGCAACGGGATGAACAGTGCCCCGAATGGTACGGGCACGACGCCACCCGCACAGCAAGACTGATTTCAGCGGTACAAAGCAAAACGGCCTTTGGAAACACCGAAGGCCGTTTTTTTTGCGTCCGCACTTCAATCAGGCGGGAAACACACCCGTAGAGAGATACCGGTCGCCACGATCGCAGACGATGAACACGATCGTCGCGTTTTCGAGCTGGCGTGCAAGACGCATCACCACCTCACATGCGCCGCCCGACGAGATACCCGCGAAAATGCCCTCGACCGAGGCGAGACGGCGCGCCATGTTCTCAGCGGCGGCCTGACTCACGTTCTCCACGCGATCCACGCGGCTGCGGTCGAAAATCTTCGGCATATACGCTTCGGGCCACTTGCGAATGCCCGGAATGCGCGAGCCTTCTTCCGGCTGCGCGCCGACGATCTCGATCGCCTGATTCTTTTCTTTCAGGAACTGGGACGTGCCCATGATCGTGCCGGTCGTGCCCATCGACGAAACAAAGTGCGTGATGCGCCCTTCGGTGTCGCGCCAGATTTCCGGGCCGGTGGTCTCGTAGTGGGCAAGCGGATTGTCGGGATTGGCGAACTGGTCGAGGATGATGCCCTTGCCGTCGCGCTGCATTTGCTCGGCGAGGTCGCGCGCATATTCCATGCCGCCCTTGACCGGCGTGAGCATGATTTCGGCGCCGTAAGCCGCCATGCTCTGGCGGCGCTCCACCGAGAGGTCCTCCGGCATGATGAGCACCATCTTGTAGCCACGGATAGCCGCCGTCATGGCGAGCGCGATACCCGTATTGCCGCTCGTCGCTTCGATGAGCGTGTCGCCCGGCTTGATGCGGCCGCGCTCTTCGGCCTTACGGATCATCGAGAGCGCCGGGCGGTCCTTCACCGACCCAGCCGGGTTGTTGCCTTCCAGCTTGGCTAGCACGACATTGTTGCGGGCGCGGATTTCGTCGTCCGGCAGGCGAACGAGCTGCACGAGCGGTGTATTGCCGATCGTGTCTTCAATGGTCTTGTAGGGCATGGAAATGGCAGTGAGGCGCGATGACGTGAACTGTCGATTCTAAACCACGCGGGCAGCGACCGCTGGGGATCCATAACGCTGGTATGGACGCAGTCTGGCGACCCAACCTCCATGCGCGGCAAAAAGCCCGCGGCCCGGGCCGCGGGTCAACGTCGCGGGTCGACATCACCTGGGCGACACCTGAAGGAAACTGCGCCCCGCGACGGTGAAACACGACGCGCGGGGTAACACGCAAGCGCACGGCTACTTCTTGACCGCCACGGCGGTCTGCGGCGCGCCCGCCTTCGCGGGCGTTGCCTGTGCAACCTTCGCCTGCGCCGCCTGGGGCTGCGCGGGACCGACCGCCAATCCTTCGGCCTGCAAACGTTCGACGGTATGGCCGCCCATGCCCTTCACTCGCTTGCCGAGGTCACTGGCATCCTTGTACGGGCCGTGCGCGCTGCGCTCGTCGAGAATGGCCTTGGCGCGCGCCGGCCCCACGCCCTTGATGCCGCGAAGCGCGTCTTCGTTGGCGGTGTTGACGTCCACGGCCGCGAAGGCGTGGCTGAATACGGCCAGAAGCGCGGCCGCCGCAAGGACTTTTCGGAACATGCTGGATCTCCCTGAAAACGCCGGCGACCATCGCCGGCGAGGAGAGTCCAGTTTATGAAGTCAGGGCTTCGCGTTACACCTGGCCAGAAAGCCAACGTACGTAACGATCCACCCCTTCCTGCACCGTCAGGAACGGCGCGTCGTAACCTGCTGCGCGCAGCTTCGACTGGTCCGCTTGCGTGAAGCACTGATACTTGCCGCGCAGTGCGTCGGGGAACGGGATGTACTCGATCAGCCCTTCCTTGACCTGCTCCGCGAGCGAGAGCGCGGGCTTGCCTTCCATCGCGCGCAGCGTGTTCACCACGGTCGTGGCGATGTCGTTGAACGGCTGGGCGCGCCCGCTGCCCAGATTGAAGATGCCCGTCTTCTCCGGATGATCGAAGAAGAACAGGTTGACCTTCACCACGTCCTCGACGGAGACGAAGTCGCGCGTCTGCTCGCCCGGCGCATAACCGTTGTATTCGCCGAATAGCTTCACGCGGCCTTCGGCGCGGAACTGGTTGAAGTTGTGGAACGCGACCGAAGCCATGCGCGCCTTGTGCGTCTCGCGCGGGCCATATACGTTGAAGTAGCGAAAGCCCGCAATCTGGCTTTGCGCAGTGGGCAGCACGCGGCGGATCACCTGGTCGAACAGGAACTTCGAATAGCCGTACACATTGAGCGGCGCTTCCACGTCGCGCTCTTCGACGAAGCGCGTCGAGCCGCCATAGATCGCCGCCGACGACGCATACAGAAACTGCACGCGCTGTGCGAGACACGCGTCGAGCACGGCGCGGCTATAGCGGAAGTTGTTGTCCATCATGTAGCGGCCGTCGGTTTCCATCGTGTCCGAACAGGCGCCTTCGTGGAACACCGCGCGCACGTCGCCGAAATCGCCGCGCGCGAAGCGCTCCACGAACTCGGTCTTGTCGATGTAGTCGTCGATCTCGCAATCGACGAGATTCCTGAACTTGTCCGCGCGGGTGAGATTGTCGACGGCGATGATGCGGTCTTCGCCGCGTTCGTTCAGCGCCTTGACGATGTTGCTGCCGATGAAGCCGGCCGCGCCGGTGACGATGAGGGTCATGATAGGTCTGCGGTGACGAGGTTCACGCGAGGTTGATGCCCCGCCGGAAAAAAACTCCGGGAATTCCGGCCGGGGTGCGAGCACCGCGCGCTCGCGTGCGCAACGTTATTGAAAGAGTTCGTCGTAGTCGACGGTGGCCGTACCGAGCTTGCCCACCACGATGCCGGCCGCGCGATTCGCGAGCGCGACACCCTCGACGAGCGGCAAGCCCGCGCCCAGCATGACCGCGACGGTCGCGATCACCGTGTCGCCGGCGCCCGAGACATCATACACTTCGCGCGCGTCGGCCGCCGCGTGCAGCGCGCCGTCATCGGAAAAGAGCGTCATACCCTCTTCCGAGCGCGTGAGCAGCAGTGCGTCGAACTGCAGTTCGCGGCGCAGCTTCGTCACGCGCGCGTGCAGGTCCTCCTCGGACTTCCACGTGCCCACCACTTCGCGCAGCTCCGCGCGGTTCGGCGTGATGAGGCTCGCGCCGCGATAGCGCTCCCAGTCGTCGCCCTTGGGATCGACGAGCACCGCCTTGCCCGCGGCGCGCGCCTTCGCGATCATCTGCGTAACGTGCGTGAGGCCGCCCTTGGCGTAGTCGGAGAGCAGAATCACGTCGTGCGTCGGCAGCAGCGCGTCGAAACGCGCGAGGCTGGCAAGCAGGATCTCGTGCGCGGGCGTATTTTCGAAGTCCACGCGCAAGAGCTGTTGCTGGCGCGACAGCACGCGAAGCTTGATGGTGGTCGGCAATGCGGGATCGCGCTCGAGATACGCGTTCACGTTGCTTTCGTCGAGCAACTCGACGATGCGCTCGCCGGGTTCGTCGTGGCCCACCACGCACAGGAGGCCCGCATGGGCACCGAGCGCAGCCGCGTTGCGCGCGACGTTCGCGGCACCGCCCAGGCGGTCTTCCTTGCGCTGCACATGCACGACCGGCACCGGCGCTTCCGGCGAGATGCGGTTGACGTCGCCAAACCAGTAGCGGTCGAGCATGACGTCGCCCACCACCAGCACGCGCGAGGTAGCGAGCTTTTCGCGCGGCACGACGCGCACTTCGGGCGCGATAGCGGTGGCAAGCGCGGCGACGGGCGTGGTTTCAGGCTGCGGAGTTTGCGAGATTGACATGAGGCCGCCCAATCGAGTGATAGTCAATGCCGAGCTCCGCCATGGTGTCGGGCTCGTAGAGGTTGCGTCCGTCAAAGATACGCGGCGCCTTGAGCACCTTCTTCAAATGCGCGAAATCGGGCGCCTTGAAGGCGGTCCATTCGGTGACGATCACGAGCGCGTCCGCGCCCGTGAGCGCGTCGTCCTGGCTCGACGCGAACGTCAGGCGCGCGTGCTGCTCCGGCGCGTGCGCCAGATCGAGCGCGAACACGCGCTGCGCCTCCTCGGCCGCGACCGGGTCCCACGCCGCCACCGTGGCGCCGCGCGAGAGCAGGTCGGCGATCAGGCGGCGGCTCGGCGCTTCGCGCATGTCGTCGGTGTTCGGCTTGAACGCGAGGCCCCACACGGCAAAGTGCTTGCCGGTAAGGTCATCGCCGCAGACTCTCGCGATCTTCTTCACGAGCACTTCCTTCTGGCCGTGATTGACCTCCTCGACCGCTTCGAGCACGCGCAGGTTCTGGCCCGACTCCGCGGCCGTGCGGATCAGCGCCTGCACGTCCTTCGGGAAGCATGAGCCGCCATAGCCGCAGCCCGCATAGAGAAAGTGATAGCCGATGCGCGGATCGGAGCCGATGCCGCGGCGCACCGACTCGATGTCGGCGCCCACGCGGTCGGCGAGATTCGCCATTTCGTTCATGAACGAGATGCGCGTGGCGAGCATGGCGTTGGCCGCGTACTTCGTGAATTCGGCGGAGCGCACGTCCATGTAGATCGTGCGTTCGTGATTGCGGTTGAACGGCGCGTAGAGACGCTTCATCTTCTCGCGCGCGGCGGTGCCGTTCTCGTCCTCGTCGAGGCCGATGATGATGCGGTCCGGGCGCATGAAGTCGTCCACGGCCGCGCCCTCTTTGAGGAACTCGGGGTTCGACACGACCGAGAAGCGGTGATCCACGCTATGCGCGAGGCCGCGTTTCGCCAGCTCCTCGGCCAGCACGCCGTGCACGCGCTGCGCCGTGCCGACCGGCACCGTCGACTTGTCGACAACCACCTTGAAGCCGTTCATGTGGCGGCCGATGCTGCGCGCCGCCTCGAGCACATATTGAAGATCGGCCGAGCCGTCTTCGTCAGGCGGCGTGCCCACGGCGATGAACTGCACTTCGCCGTGCTCGACGCTCGCCGCGATGTCGGTGGAAAAGGTAATGCGCCCGGCCGCGCGGTTGCGCGCGATGAGTTCGAGCAGGCCCGGCTCGTGGATCGGGACGCCGCCGCCATTCAGGATATCGATCTTGCGCGGATCGACATCGAGGCAAAACACGTCGTGGCCGATTTCGGCAAGACACGCACCGGTGACGAGGCCGACGTAGCCGGTACCGACAATGGTGATCTTCATAGGCGCTCCGGTGACAGATGCGGATGTTGGAATGACTGTGGGCGCGGCCGGCTAGGCGCGGCCGGCTAGGCGCGGCCGGCCAGGTGCCGGCTGGGCGCGCGCGCCCTTAAGGCTCAGCTCGACGCGGGAACCGGCTCGACGCGGCGCGGCGCATAGGTTTCCCAGCCGCTGCAGCCCGGACACTGCCAGTAGAAGAGGCGCGCCCGGAAGCCGCAGTTCTGGCAGGTGTAGCGAGGCAGATTCTTGGTGCGCTGCTGGAGCAGCTTGCGCATCAGCTCGAGTTCGCCGCGGCGCGGCTCTTCGGCCGTGGCCTGCTGGGCTTCGAGCAGGCGCGCCATACCGGCGAGGTTCGGCGACTTCTGCATCTGCGTACGCGCGAGCGCATGCGCCGCGTCGGGGCCGCGTAGCGCGGCGACATACTTGTAGGCGACGTCGAGCAGATCGTTTGACGGATACGCGTCGACCCACGTCGTGAGCAATTGCGCGCCCTCTTCGGCGCGGCCGAGCGTCTCGTAGGCCTTCATGACCTTTTCGGCGACGAGCGGCAGATACGCGGGATTTTGCGCCTCGACTTCGCGCCAGTGGCCGAGCGCCGTCTCGCAATCGTCGCTGGCCGCATCGACGTCGCCCGCGAGGATCGTCGCGCGCACGTTCTGCGAGTTGGCCTTGAGCGCGAGCGCCAGTTGACGGCGCGCTTCGTCGGGCTTCTTCTGCTGGAGCGCTTCCTGCGCGAGTTCGCAATGGAACTGCGCGATCTCGAGGTCGAGCGACGCCGCGCCCATCGTTTCGAGATGACGTGCGGTGTCGATGCAGCGGTTCCAGTCCTTCTCGATCTCGTAGATCGCGAGCAGTGCGCGCTGTGCGCCGAGCGCGAAGTCGCCCGACTTGAGCTTGCTGAAGGTCTCTTCGGCGCGGTCGAGCATGCCGGCCTTCAGAAAATCCTGGCCGAGTTCATACAGCGCGTGGTCGCGCTCGTTCACGGGCAGGTCGGAACGCGACAGCAGATTCTGGTGCACGCGGATCGCGCGGTCGGTTTCGCCGCGGCGGCGAAACAGATTGCCGAGCGCGAAGTGCAGTTCGACGGTTTCGGGGTCGAGCTTGGCGACCTCGATGAACGCGTCGATGGCCTTGTCCGGCTGCTCGTTGAGCAGGAAATTCAGGCCGCGAAAATACGAGCGCGGCAGGTTGGCGCTTTCGGAAAGCAGTGCCTTCAGGTCGTAGCGCGAGGCCATCCAGCCGAGCGCGAAAGCCACGGGAATGACGAGGAGCCACCAAAAATCGAGATCCATGCGAGCGATGGTATGAGCGAAAAATCAGCCGCACGCATTCAGGCGCGCGGCACGGCAATACAAATCAGATGAGCGGCGGCAGCGGCGGCTCGACGCTCGGCGTGGGCGTTTCACGCGCCACCCGCAAGTCGCGCTTGAGGCGGCCGTTTTCCATGCGCAGCCGGAACACGCCGGGCAGCGCGGAGAGCAGGCCCGCCAGCAGCCCCACCACAAAAAACGCGAGGCCGATCAGGATCAGCGGAGCCTGCCACGAGTATCCGGCCAGAAAGTTCAGCGTCGCGGTTTGCGTGTTGGCGAGCGCGAGTACGAGCAGCAGTACGAACACCAGCACACGGATCACCCAGGCGATCAATCTCATTGAAGGATTCTCTTGGCAGTTGAGAAAGGCGCCGGCGTGGCGGACATGCTGCGCCGCAGCACAAGCCGCGCCGAAGTGTCCCGTATTGTAATTGAACGGCTCGCGGGCCGACACGTGTGCGCGAGTGCAGCGCCGGATCAAATCGGGGCGCCCGCGCAAACAGCGTCGAAAAGGCGCAGACGAAAAAAAAGCGCCGGGGTTGTTCACCCCAGCGCTCTTTACCGGTCCATGCGTTCTGGCCATCTGGCATTGACCGCCGACGACCGCAATCGCCTGATCGAAAACGATCCAACGCTTACAGGTCGTCGTCCGGCTCGTCCGCCTTCAGCGGCTCGCCCGAATTACGGTCCACGCGCTCGCGCAGCTCCTTGCCCGGCTTGAAGTGCGGCACGAACTTCTCAGGCACCAGCACCTTTTCACCCGACTTGGGATTGCGACCGACGCGCGACGGCCGACGATTCAGGCCGAAGCTGCCAAAGCCACGAATTTCGATGCGATGGCCCTTGGCAAGCGCCTCGGACATCGCATCGAGCATCGTCTTGACCGCGAAATCCGCGTCCTTGAGAACAAGTTGCGGAAATCGCGTAGCCAGCTGCGCGACCAATTCAGATTTGGTCATACTTCAGCTTGCCCCCGTTTGAGGCTTACTGGTTCTGGCCGTCGAGCTTGGCCTTCAGCAGCGCGCCGAGGTTGGTCGTGCCGGTGGCAGCCGAACCCGTATCCGACGACATGCTGCGCATTGCTTCCTGCGTTTCAGCCGAGTCTTTCGCCTTGATCGACAGGTTGATGCCACGCGACTTGCGATCGATGTTGATAATCATCGCGTTGACCTTGTCGCCTTCCTTCAGCACGTTGCGAGCATCTTCCACGCGATCTTGTGCGATTTCCGAAGCACGCAGGTAGCCTTCGACGTCGGCGTTCAGCGTCACGACTGCGCCCTTGGCGTCAACCGACTTGACCACGCCGTCGACGATCGAACCCTTGTCGTTCATCGCAACGAAGTTGCTGAACGGGTCGCCTTCGAGCTGCTTGATGCCGAGCGAAATGCGTTCCTTCTCGACGTCGATGCCCAGAACCACGGCTTCGACTTCGTCGCCCTTCTTGTACTTGCGAACAGCTTCTTCGCCGGTTTCCGACCACGACAGGTCCGAAAGGTGAACCAGACCGTCGATGCCGCCAGGCAGGCCGATGAAGACGCCGAAGTCGGTGATCGACTTGATCGCGCCTTGCAGCTTGTCGCCCTTCTTGAAGTTGCGGCTGAAGTCATCCCACGGATTCGGCTTGCACTGCTTCATGCCGAGCGAGATGCGGCGGCGGTCTTCGTCGATCTCGAGGACCATGACTTCGACTTCGTCGCCCAGCTGGACAACCTTCGACGGAGCAACGTTCTTGTTGGTCCAGTCCATTTCCGACACGTGAACCAGGCCTTCGATGCCCGATTCGACTTCGACGAACGCGCCGTAGTCGGTGATGTTCGTGACCTTGCCGAACAGGCGCGTGCCCGACGGGTAACGGCGCGAGATGCCTTCCCACGGATCGTCGCCCAGTTGCTTGATACCGAGCGAAACGCGGTTCTTTTCCTGGTCGAACTTGAGGATCTTCGCGGTGACTTCCTGGCCAACCGAGAGAACTTCGCTCGGGTGACGCACGCGACGCCATGCGATGTCGGTGATGTGCAGCAGGCCGTCGATGCCGCCGAGGTCCACGAACGCGCCGTAGTCGGTGATGTTCTTGACCACGCCGTTGACGATCGCGCCTTCCTTGAGCGTTTCGAGCAGCTTTGCGCGCTCTTCGCCTTGCGTGGCTTCGATCACTGCGCGGCGCGACAGCACGACGTTGTTACGCTTGCGGTCGAGCTTGATGACGCGGAATTCGAGGGTCTTGCCTTCGTACGGCGTCGTGTCCTTGACCGGACGCGTGTCGACGAGCGAACCCGGCAGGAACGCGCGGATGCCGTTGACCATGACGGTCATGCCGCCCTTGACCTTGCCCGTGATCGTGCCGGTCACGAGTTCGTTGTTGTCGAGAGCCTTTTCCAGCGACAGCCACGAAGCGAGACGCTTCGCCTTGTCGCGCGACAGGATGGTGTCGCCGTAGCCGTTTTCCAGCGCGTCGATCGCGACGGAAACGAAATCACCCGCCTGCACTTCCACTTCACCCGCGTCGTTCAGGAATTCTTCGAGCGGAATATAGGCTTCGGACTTGAGACCAGCATTGACGACCACGAAGTTGTGGTCGACGCGCACGACTTCGGCGGAAATCACTTCGCCGGCGCGCATGTCCTGGCGGGTCAGCGACTCTTCGAACAGAGCCGCGAAAGATTCGGTATTCGGGGTGGAGGTTTGCAGGTCGGACATAAAAATCTGGATTTGCATGGTTTTCGCTACCTCGCCAGTCGGTCTTGACTGCCGGGCGTTGAGGCCGGAACACGATGCTCGCGGCGCAGATGCAAAAGCCATACGGGGTTAAAGGGTTTAACACACGCCCTGTTGCTTTCCAGGGCACCTACTCGTACTGCTACTGCGTTCTTTACTGCGCTTTGCCCCGTTCGCGGATTACCGTACGGGCCGCAGTTGGCTAGACTCCTGATACCACTGCACCACCTGTTCGACCGCCTGGTCGACGGAGAGCGCCGAAGTATCGAGAAGCTGCGCATCTGCTGCAGGCTTGAGCGGTGCGGCCGCGCGGTTACTGTCGCGCGCGTCGCGTCCACGCAAATCCCGAAGCAAGTCATCCATATTAGCAGAAAAACCTTTTTGGATCAATTGCTTATGCCGGCGGGCCGCACGGGCCTCCACGCTGGCCGTTAAAAACACCTTCAGAACGGCGTCCGGGAAGATCACGGTGCCCATGTCGCGGCCATCCGCGACGAGCCCGGGAAGCTTGCGAAACGCCCGCTGGCGCGCCACGAGCGCGGTGCGCACGGCCGGATGCGCAGCGATCATCGAGGCGCGGTTGCCCACTTCCTCGGCACGGATTTCGTTCGAAACGTCAACGCCATCGAGTTGCGCAAGCCCCTCGCGGAACGTGATATGGAGATCGTCGATCAGCTTCGCAAGGTTCTCGGCGTCGTCGGCCGCAATCGCGTAGCGCATGCTCGCGAGCGCCGCCAGCCGGTACAGCGCGCCGCTGTCGAGCAGGTGAAAGCCGAGCTGCGCGGCGACTAGCGCGGCCACCGTGCCCTTGCCGGAAGCAGTCGGGCCGTCGATCGTGATGACGGGCGTCGGATAAAAGGGACGGGTCGATTTCATGCGGCAAAGGTACTCGGCTTCATTGAATCAAGGTTGCGCGAGCGCCAGGAAGCGCTCGAAGTAATCGGGGAACGTCTTGCCGACGCACTTCGGGTCGTTGATGCGCACCGGCACACCGCCGAGGCTCACGAGCGAGAAGCACATCGCCATGCGGTGATCGTCGTAGGTGTCGATCGCGGCGTTCGGCGTGAGTTTCTCGGGCGGACGCACGATCAGGTAATCGGGGCCCTCTTCCACGTTCGCGCCCACCTTGCGCAGCTCCGTGGCCATCGCGGCGATGCGGTCGGTTTCCTTCACGCGCCAGCTCGCGATGTTGCGCAGCGTGGTGGCGCCATCGGCGAACAACGCCGCCACGGCGATCGTCATGGCCGCGTCGGGGATCAGGTTGAAGTCCATGTCGATGGGGTCGAGCCTGCCGTGATCGTTGCCGATCCCGCGCACCTCGATCCAGTCGTCGGCGACCGTGACGTTCGCGCCCATGCGCATGAGCGCCGCGGCGAACGCAACGTCGCCCTGGATGCTCGAGCGTCCCACGCCTTCCACGCGCAGCGGGCCGCCGCCAATCGCGCCCGCGGCGAGGAAGTACGACGCCGAAGACGCATCGCCCTCCACCATGATCTTGCCCGGCGACTGGTAGCGCACGCCTGCCGGGACCTCGAAGCGATGCCAGCCGTGGCGCTCGACCGTCACGCCGAAGCGCTCCATCAGCTTGATCGTGATTTCGATGTAGGGCTTGGAGATCAGCTCGCCGTCCACCTCGACGATCGTCACGCCGTCCTTGGCGCGCACGAGCGGCAGCGTCATGAGAAGCGCTGTGAGGAACTGGCTCGACACGTCGCCGCGCACGCGGATGGGCGCCTCGACCGAAATCGGCGCCGGGCGGATGCGCAGCGGCGGATAGCCTTCGTTTTCTTCGTAGTCGATCTTCGCGCCGATCTGGCGCAGGCCGTCGACGAGGTCGCCGATAGGCCGCTCGTGCATGCGCGGCACGCCGTGAATGCGGTAGTCGCCGCCGTTCACCGCGAGCGCGGCCGTGAGCGGACGCACCGCCGTGCCTGCGTTGCCGAGAAAGAGATCCGCGCGCACCGCCTGGAACGCGCCGCGCGTGCCCTGCACGACGCAGGTGTCGTCCTCGCGCTTCACCTTCACGCCGAGCTTTTCAAGCGCGTCGAGCATCACGCGCGTGTCGTCGGAGTCGAGCAGGTTCGTGATGGTCGTTTCGCCCTCGGCCAGCGCCGCGAGCAGCAGCACGCGGTTCGAGATGCTTTTCGAGCCGGGCAGACGGATCGTGCCGGACGCACGGGTGAACGGTCCGAGATCGAGGTGTTCCATGAGTGTGTCCTGAGAATGCCTGGTGTTGCCTGAGGTTGCGGCGCTCGCGCCGTCGGGCTGAGTCCTGCTTGCTTATTTGCCTGGTGTCATATCGTTGGCCGCCGCCGCGCCCTTGCCGCCGCGCTCCTGCCACGCCTCGCGCGCCGCGCGCGAACGCGCGAACACGGTTTCGAGCGCTGCGCCGTCGCTGGCGTCGATGGCCGCGCGCAGCCTCGCCAGCACGTCAGTGTAGCCGTCGAGTTCGGCGAGCAACGCGGCGCGGTTCGCGAGGCACACGTCGCGCCACATTTCGGGGCTCGACGCGGCAATACGCGTGAAGTCGCGGAAGCCGCCCGCTGCGAACGAGAATTTCAGCTGGGCGTCGGGCGACGCGAGAATCTGGTCGACGAGCGCAAACGACAACACATGCGGCAGATGACTCACCGAAGCGAACACGCGATCGTGCTGCGCGGCCGGCATCTCGCCGATCACGGCGCCCGTGGCGCGCCACATCGCGGCAATGCGCTCGACCGATGCCGGCGCGTTTTCCGCGAGCGGGCACAGCACGACATTGCGGCCGACGTAGAGATCGGGCAACGCGGCGTCGACGCCGCTCGACTCGCGCCCGGCGATCGGATGCCCCGGCACGAACTGGGCGATGCGCGCGCCGAGCGCGGCCCGGGCCGCGGCGATCACGTCGCTCTTGGTGCTGCCGGCGTCGGTGACGATGGTTTCTCGCCCCAGGTGCGGCGCGATGCGCTCGAGCAGTGCCTGGGTTTGCGCAACGGGTGCGGCGATCAGCACGATATCGGCGCCGTCCAGCGCGGCGGCGAGCGCCGCTTCATCGTCGAGCGTCGCGGCGGCGTCGATCACGCCCAGTTCGAGCGCGCGCGATACCGACTTTGCGCTGCGGCCCACGCCGATTACCTGCGCGCCGTCGCCGCCGTGCGAGCCGCGCTCGCGCAACGCGCGCGCGAGCGACCCGCCGATCAGGCCCACGCCGAAAATCACCAGTTTGTTAAACGAAAACGCACTCACGACGTCACCGAAAAAAGTAAAGGTTGCGCGCTCACGGCGCGCCAAGCGCTCGCTCGAGGGCCGCGACGAATGCCGCGTTCTCCTCGGGCAAGCCGATCGTCACACGCAGCCACTGCGGCAGGCCATAGTTGCCCACCGGACGCACGATCACGGCCTGCTTGAGCAGCGCGAGATTGACGCGCTCGCCGGCGCCGTCGTCCGCTGCGTCCTTCGCCACGCGCACCAGCACGAAATTGCCGTCGGACGGCACGTATTCGAGGCCGAGGCGCTCGAACGCCGCGGTGAGCGTGCGATAGCCTTCGGCGTTGAGCGCCGCGCTGCGCTCGAGGAACGGCGCGTCGCCGAGCGCGGCGATGGCGGCTGCCTGTGCGAGCGTGTTGACGTTGAACGGCTGGCGCAGACGGTTGAGCAGATCGGTCAGTTCCGGCTGCGCAATCGCAAAGCCAATGCGCAGGCCGGCGAGTCCGTAGGCCTTCGAGAACGTGCGGGAAACGAGCAGGTTCGGATACCGGCGCACCCACGCGATCGAGTCATAGCACTTCTCAGCCGCCAGGTATTCCGTGTACGCCTCGTCGAGCACGACCGCGACATGCGCGGGCACCTTCGCGACGAACGCCTCGAGCTTCGCGCCATCGACGAACGTGCCGGTCGGGTTGTTCGGGTTCGCCACGAACACGAGACGCGTGTCTTCATCGATCGCCGCCAGCATCGCGTCGAGATCGTGGCCGTAGCGCACGGCCGGCGTCACGATATGGCGGCCGCCGAGGCCCTGAGTCGCGAGCGCGTAGACCGCGAACGAGTACTGCGAATAGACGATCGACTGACCGCGCTCGACGAACGCATGCGCGGCCATTTCGAGAATGTCATTGCTGCCGTTGCCGAGCGTGATCCACTCGGGCGGCACGTCGTAGCGCGCGGCCAGCGCGGCCTTCAACTCGAACGCGTTCGAATCGGGATAGCGGCCCAATTCGCTCGCGGCCTGCACGATCGCACGTTGCGCCGATTCGGGCATACCGAGCGGATTCTCATTCGACGCGAGCTTCACGATGCGCGCTTCGTCGAGCCCGAACTCGCGGGCAACTTCGGAAATCGGTTTGCCGGCGATGTAAGGCGCGATTGCGCGCACATACGAGGGGCCGAATTGCGTGGTCATGCGTCTCTCCAGGGCTCAGGGCGCCGGGCGTACAACGGTCTGTTCCGGACGGATCGGGAAAGGCACGCCGCCCGGCATCCTCATGCGGCGGGCGGCGGTTGGCGGCGGGCCGCCCGCACCTTCCGCGCTCTAGCGCGCGCGCGGATACGAGCCGAGAATCTTCAGATACGCGGCTTTCTTGCTGAGTTCGTCGAGCGCGGCGGCCACGGCGGGTTCGTCGCGGTGACCTTCGAAGTCGATGTAGAAGTAGTACTCCCACGTGCTGCCAAGGCGCGCCGGCCGCGACTCGAAACGCGTCATCGACACGCTGTGGCGCGCGAGCGGCTCGAGCAGCTTGTACACTGCGCCCGGCTCGTTCTTCACCGACACGATCATCGAGGTCTGGTCGCGACCCGTCGCGCCCGCTGGCTGCTTGCCGATCATGACGAAGCGCGTGCGGTTGTGCGGGTCGTCCTGGATCAGCGCGTTCGCGATCAGGAGCCCATAGTGCGTGGCGGCGCGATCGCCCGCAATCGCAGCGACCGTCGGGTCGGCGGCGGCGAGGCGAGCGGCCTCCGCATTGCTCGACACGGGCAGACGCTCGAGCTGCGGCGCGTTCGCCGTCAACCAGTGCTGGCACTGTGCAAGCGCCTGCGGATGGGCGCACACGCGCGTAACGCCACTCAGGTTGCCGCTTTGCGTCATCAGATTGTGCCGAATCGGCAACGCGATTTCGCCACCAATGACGAGCTGCGTTTCGAGGAACAGGTCGAGGGTGCGCGAAACGGCGCCCTCGGTCGAGTTCTCGACCGGCACGACGCCGAACTCGGCGGCGCCCGCCTCGACCGATCGGAACACCTCGTCGATCGACGGGCACGGCAGGCCTTCGATCGACTGACCGAAGTA
The DNA here is from genome assembly GCF_026343935.1 of Paraburkholderia sp. CNPSo 3076. Classification (NCBI taxonomy): domain Bacteria; kingdom Pseudomonadati; phylum Pseudomonadota; class Betaproteobacteria; order Burkholderiales; family Burkholderiaceae; genus Paraburkholderia; species Paraburkholderia sp. CNPSo 3076. Next base: position 22,467 of record NZ_JAPMAL010000019.1, read on the forward strand.
CTGGTACATCGCCTGTTCGCTATAGGTGCCGACCGGGCCGAGGAACGCAGCCGAAATCGTCTTTTCGAGCGAGCGGCTCGCGGCCATGATCTCGCGCCAGATCGCGCTGATGTGATCGTTGCCGAGCGGGCCGTCGCTCATGTTCTGCAGGCGCTCGATCACCTGTTGCTCGCGCTCCGGGCGAAACACCGGCGCGTTGAAATGCTTCTTGACCTCGCCTACTTCGAGCGCGACCGAGGCGCGCTGGTTCAGGAGCGCGATGAGCTGCGCGTCGATCGCATCGATGCGTTCGCGCAGCGGCTTGAGTTGGGAGTTGAGTTCGTCGTCCATGCGTGAAACCGGCAATCTGAAAGGATGCGCGCGGCGCCGCTTCGCCCGGTGAGCGAGGAGCGCTTACGCGTGCTTCGCCTCGAATTCCTTCATGTACTCGACCAGCGCCTTCACTGCGTCGAGCGGCACCGCGTTGTAAATCGATGCCCGCATGCCGCCGACGGACTTGTGGCCCTTCAGCTGCAACAGCCCGCGCTCTTTGGCGCCGGCGAGGAAATCTGCGTTACGTGTTTCGTCGGCGAGGAAGAACGGCACGTTCATCCGCGAGCGCGCGCGGCGCTCCACCTTGTTGATATAGAAGCTGCTCGCGTCGATCGTGTCGTAGAGCAACTGCGCTTTTTCCACATTGCGCGTCTCGATGACTTCGAGACCGCCCTGGCGCTTCAACCACTTGAACACGAGCCCGGCGATATAGATCGCGTAGGTGGGCGGCGTGTTGAACATCGAGTTGTTCGCGGCCACGGTCTTCCATTCGAACGCCGATGGGCAGATCGGCATCGAGCGGTCGAGCAGGTCCTCGCGCACGATCACGACCGTCACGCCCGCCATGCCGATGTTCTTCTGCGCGCCGCCGTAGAGCACGCCGTACTTGGCGATGTCCATCGGGCGCGACAGGATGTGCGACGAGGCGTCGGCCACGAGCGGAATGTCGCCGAGATCGGGAATCTCGAAGGTCTCGACGCCGTCGATCGTCTCGTTCGTGCACAGGTGCACGTAAGCGGGATCGACGGAGAGCTGCCACTCGCTCTTCGGCGGCGAATGCGTGAAGCCGGCCTCGGTGCGGCCCGTAGCGGCGATATGCGCTGCGCCGTACTTGAGCGCTTCCTTTTGCGACTTCTGCGACCACGAGCCGGTGACGACAAAGTCGGCGCGCGGCTTCGAGCCAAACAGGTTCAGCGGTACGATCGCGTTTTCGCCGATGCCGCCGCCCTGCAGAAACAGAATCTGGTGACTGGCGGGCACCTGCATCAGTTCGCGCAGATCGAGCAGCGCCTCGGCGTGGATCTGCATGAACTCCGGGCCGCGATGGCTCATTTCCATCACGCCCATGCCGCTGCCGTGCCAGTCGAGCATTTCGTCAGCGGCCTGACGCAGGACCTCTTCTGGCAATGCTGCCGGTCCGGCCGAGAAGTTGTAGACGCGCATCGTAAAAAGGATCCCCGAGGCAGGCGCTGTGGCAAAAACCGCCGGAAACACGCCAGAAAAAGAAAATGGCCGCTTGCGCTTATCGCGCAAACGACCATTATCGCATTGTCGCCGGGAACCCGCCACGCACGGCGCGGCGGTGGGCTCCCGGTCTATGCGGCCGATCCCGCCCCACCAGGGTACATCATGGTTGCGGTGCCGAGGGCTGACGCCGGAGTTACTTGCCGACCTTGACCGAAGCGACTTCCTTGTCGGCCTGGTCGCGCGTTGCCTTGATCGACTGCGGCATGTACTTCTGCATCAGGCTGTTCACGACGTCGCGACCAACCTGGTCTTGCACCTGAATGAACTTGCGGCCGGTCGGGCTGCGGTAGAACGTGGTCAGGTCCTTGATTTCCTGCGTGCTGTAGTACTTGGCATACGCGTCGTACTGAGCTTGCATGGCGTCCGTCTTGAACGAGTCGGTCGCGAAGACCTGGCCTGCCGAGTCAACCAGCTTCGGCACGGCATTCTTCTGCAGCGACGGAACGGCAGCTTGCTTCTGCTTGTCCGTCATCGTCTTGTTTTCCGAGAGCGCGTCCGACAGGATGGCCGGGACGAGCTGCTTGGCTTGCATCTGGGCGCTGTTACCGATTGCGCCGACGAGCTTCTGTGCGTCGATCGCGTCGAGCAGGTCCTTGATCGCGGCTTGCTTGGCCGGATCGACGGGTGCTGCAGCCGCTGCCGGTGCCTGGGCGGGCGCCTGGTTCTGGAGCGCCTGCGCCATGGCAAACGTCGGCACGAGAGCGGCCAGCAACATCACCTGCTTGAATCGTTTTTGCATCATTACTCCCTTTGAGAAATTAATCGATTTGCGCTGCCGTGCGGACTGCGGGGCGCCGCGTCGCGTTATGCGCCCGCTCACCGGTTCGCCCGGCAAACCATTCATTTCGCTGACACTAACAAGGTTCGCTGAAACCCACCTTAAAGCCCGCGTAAGCGCATCGATTGAACACGCTTCTACGGGCCCGGATGACGCATCATTCTTCGACTTCGCCCGGTTCGCCCTCACCTTCGGCGTCCACTTCTGCGTCCGCTTCGGCGACCTGCTGCAGCCCGGAGAGCTTCGTACCTTCGTCAAGGCTGATGAGTGTAACACCTTGCGTTGCACGGCCCATTTCGCGAATTTCCGACACGCGGGTGCGAATCAAAACGCCCGTGGTGGTGATCAACATGATCTGCGCTTCGGAGTCGACGAGTGTGGCCGCAACCACCTTGCCGTTGCGCTCCGAAGTCTGGATTGCGATCATGCCCTTCGTGCCGCGGCCGTGGCGCGTGTACTCCGTGATCGGGGTGCGCTTGCCATAGCCGTTTTCGGTCGCCGTGAGCACCGACTGCTGCTCGTCGCCCGCCACGAGCAACGCGATGACCTGCTGATTGTCATCGAGCTGCATGCCGCGCACGCCGCGCGCTTCGCGGCCCATCGGGCGCACGTCGTTCTCATCGAAGCGCACCGCCTTGCCGGAGTCGGAGAACAGCATCACGTCGTGTTCGCCGTCGGTGATCGCAGCGCCGATCAGGTAGTCGCCGTCGTCGAGACCGACCGCAATAATACCCTTGCGCAGCGGGCGGCTAAAGGCTTCGAGCGGCGTCTTCTTCACCGTGCCCAGCGCCGTGGCCATGAAAACAAACTTGTCGGCCGAGAATTCCTTGATCGGCAGCACGACGGTGATCTTCTCGCCATCCTGCAGCGGGAACATGTTGACGATCGGACGGCCGCGCGAGTTGCGCGAACCCTGCGGCACTTCATAGACCTTCACCCAGTACACGCGGCCGCGATTCGAGAAGCACAGGATGTGATCGTGCGTGTTGGCGATGAAGAGCGTATCGATCCAGTCGTCGTCCTTCATCGAAGTCGCCTGCTTGCCGCGACCTCCGCGCTTCTGGGCGCGATATTCCGACAACGGCTGCGATTTCACGTAACCGGCATGCGACATGGTCACGACCATGTCCTGCGGCGTGATCAGGTCTTCGGTGTTCAGCTCCGTGGCGTTCATCTCGATCTTCGAGCGGCGGGCGTCGCCGAATTCGCTCTTGATCGAGGTGAGTTCGTCGGAGATCATCGTTGTTACGCGCTCGGGGCGCGCAAGGATGTCGAGCAGGTCGGCGATCTGCGCCATCACTTCGCGGTACTCGCCGATGATCTTGTCCTGCTCCAGGCCGGTCAGGCGCTGGAGGCGCATTTGCAGGATTTCCTGCGCCTGCGTGTCGGACAGACGGTAAAGGCCGTCGGACTGCATACCATATTGCGGGTTCAGCCCTTCCGGACGGTAGGCTTCGCGCCCGCCCGCCGCCGCATTGTCCTGCTCTGCGCGCGCAAGCATCTCGCGCACGAGCGACGAATCCCACGAGCGGTTCATCAACTCCTGCTTCGCGATGGGCGGCGTGGGCGCGGCCTTGATGAGCCCGATGAAATCGTCGATGTTCGCGAGCGCAACGGCGAGACCTTCGAGCACGTGGCCGCGTTCGCGCGCCTTGCGCAGTTCGTACACCGTGCGACGCGTGAGCACCTCGCGGCGATGCGAGAGGAAATGCTCGAGCATTTCCTTCAGATTCAGCAGCTTCGGCTGGTTGTCCACCAGCGCGACCATGTTCATGCCGAACGTGTCCTGCAGCTGCGTTGCCTTGTACAGATTGTTGAGGATGACCTCGGGCACTTCGCCGCGCTTGAGCTCGATCACGACACGCATGCCGCTCTTGTCGGATTCGTCGCGAATATCGGAGATGCCTTCGAGCTTCTTCTCGTTGACGAGTTCGGCAATGCGTTCGAGCAACGAACGCTTGTTCACCTGATACGGCAGCTCGTCGACGATGATCGCCATGCGCTGACCGCGATCGATTTCCTCGAAGTGCGTGGCCGCGCGCATCACGACGCGGCCGCGGCCGGTGCGATAGCCGTCGCGCACGCCGGCGACGCCATAAATAATGCCGGCGGTCGGGAAATCGGGCGCGGGAATGATCTCGATCAGCTCGTCGATCGTCGCCTGCGGGCTCTTCAGCAGATGCTGGCAAGCGTCGACGACTTCGTTGAGATTGTGCGGCGGAATGTTCGTGGCCATGCCGACCGCGATACCCGACGAACCGTTGATGAGCAGGTTGGGAATGCGCGCGGGCAGGATCTGCGGCTCGCTCTCGCTGCCATCGTAGTTCGGCCCGAAGTCGACCGTTTCCTTGTCGATGTCGGCCAGCAGTTCGTGGCCGATCTTCGCCATGCGGATTTCGGTGTATCGCATGGCGGCGGCGTTGTCGCCGTCGATGGAGCCGAAGTTACCCTGGCCGTCGACCAGCATGTAGCGCAGTGAGAAGTTCTGCGCCATCCGCACGATCGTGTCGTAGACAGCCGTGTCGCCGTGGGGGTGGTACTTACCGATGACGTCGCCGACGATACGCGCCGACTTCTTGTAAGCGCGGTTCCAGTCGTTATTCAGCTCGTGCATTGCGTAGAGCACGCGCCGGTGGACAGGCTTGAGGCCGTCACGAACATCCGGAAGTGCTCGCCCGACGATCACGCTCATCGCGTAATCGAGATACGAGCGGCGCATTTCCTCCTCGAGGGAGATTGGCAGAGTCTCTTTGGCGAATTGATCCATTATCGATGTCTTATTTGGGCACGCGGTGTGCTAACGCCTCGCCCCAATTAGAAGAGCGGAGGTCGCCGCAGTCACCGCGGGACGCCCAGCTGTCGCATGGACGCCGCGGACGCAGCGCATCACGCGATTCTACCATGCACGACACCCTCGCCCGCCGCCTGCGTATACCTAGTAGAGGAGTGAAGTCGAAGCGCTCAAAAGCGCCTTGAGCGTGGCGCAAACGCCGCAGTGCGAACCGGAATCAAATGCATCGCCACCGATTTGGATGACAATGTGTGACACTCCCGCTACCCAGGCGCAATACCAGGTTAAATTAAGGGAACTTTTTTGTTGCGGGCGTACCACGTTCGACTAGCCGCAGTGAAAGGGACGGATTTTTTTTATCGTCGGAGGGGAACGATATGGCAAAATGCCAACGCACAAAGTTAGACACTGCTCGAAGTCTACACAACGCAAAGCGTTCCCCACAACTTGCCAATGTTATACTTCGAGCAATGTATGACTTGTCTTCGTCATATGGCTCGCAGTAAACCTGCGGTAATCTCAAATTCGAGAGGAGAAATATGAATAAACTTTCAAAGCTCGCGTTCATTGCAGCTACCGCAGTTGTGGCTGCATCCGCTCAGGCACAATCGGTGCCGGCGTCGCGACAAGCCGTCAATGACAACTGGGTGAATGGTACCGGCGAATACGTGTGGATGAACGGCACGAACGAGCTTTGCTGGCGCGATGCATTCTGGACGCCGGCCACCGCCAACGCCAAGTGCGATGGCGCCCTGGTCGCCCAGGCACCGCAGCCGCCGGTCGCTCCGCCGCCGCCGGCCATCACCAGCCAGAAGATCACGTACCAGGCTGATGCCCTGTTCGACTTCGACAAGGCCATCCTGAAGCCGGCTGGCAAGGAAAAGCTGGACGACCTGGCAAGCAAGATCCAGGCTCTGAACCTCGAAGTCGTCGTCGCGACGGGCTACACCGACCGTATCGGCTCGGCTGCCTACAACGACCGTCTGTCGCTGCGCCGTGCGCAAGCCGTCAAGTCGTACCTGGTCAGCAAGGGCGTTCCGGCAGAGCGTATCTACACGGAAGGCAAGGGCAAGCGCAACCCGGTTACGACGGGCTGCAACCAGAAGAACCGCAAGGCTCTCATCGCCTGCCTCGCACCGGACCGTCGCGTGGAAGTCGAAGTCGTCGGCACGCAAAAGCAGTAATCGCGAGCTCTCGACCGCAAGTCTCAAAAGCCCCGCTTTGGCGGGGCTTTTTTTATCCCGCGCTTTATCCTTCTTTCATTTCGCCTGTCTCCGCGCGGCTTCATCGTTCTGGAAAGCTTGACGGCACGGCGCAGCATTTTGCTGCTCTGTGCACCCGCCTATATACTTGGGGTCTATTCTTTCCGACCCGCACCGCGCTTCAGGCTGCCACGACATGACGAACGCCGATCCCCACGAGCTGCAGAAATTCAGCGATCTCGCTCATCGCTGGTGGGACCCGAACGCCGAATTCAAGCCGCTGCACGAACTCAACCCCATTCGCCTGAGCTGGATAGACAGCCATGCGCATCTGCCGTCCAAGCGTGTGCTCGACATCGGCTGCGGCGGCGGCATTCTCTCCGAATCGATGGCGGGGCTTGGCGCGACCGTGAAAGGCATCGACCTGTCGCGCGAGGCGCTCGGCGTGGCCGACCTGCATAGCCTCGAGAGCGGCGTGACGGTGGACTACGAGCTGATCGCGGCCGAAGCGATCGCCGAGCGCGAACCGGCGTCGTTCGACGTCGTGACCTGCATGGAAATGCTCGAACACGTGCCGCAGCCCGCCGAAGTCGTGAAGGCCTGCGCAACGCTCGTGAAGCCAGGCGGCTGGGTGTTCTTTTCGACGCTCAATCGCAACGTGAAGTCGTATCTTCTCGCCGTGATCGGCGCGGAATACATCGCGCAGATGCTGCCCAAGGGCACGCATGACTACGCGCGCTTCATCCGCCCCTCGGAGCTTGCAGCGTTCGTACGCGACGCCGGAATGCACGTCGCCGAGATCAAGGGCATCACGTATAACCCGCTCACGCGGCACTTCGCGCTTTCGAACGATTCCAGCGTCAATTACATGATCGCTTGCCGGCGCGGCGCCTGACGGCGTTTGCGCGAGCGGCGCCGCCGGATCACCCTGCTCCGGCGGCATTTCCTGCACATCGGCGCGCCGCGCCATCGCTTCCAGACATGAACTCACCCACGAACGCCCAATCTGCCGCGGACAGCGCCGCAGCGCTTGCCGCCTGTGACGCCGTGCTGTTCGACTTCGACGGCACGCTCGCCGACACGGCCCCCGACCTCGCCGCCGCCGTCAATCAGATGCGCCACGCGCGCGGCCTCGCGCCCGCGTCGCTCGAGAAGCTGCGTCCGCTCGCTTCGGCGGGCGCGCGCGGCCTGATTGGCGGCGCGTTCGGGATTGGCCCCGACGATCGCGAATTCGCCGCCATGCGTGAGGAGTTTCTCGCCAACTACGAGGCGAATCTGCGCATCGAGACGGTGCTCTTCGCGGGCATCGACGCAGTGCTCGACGACCTCGACGCCCGCGGCGTGCGCTGGGGCATCGTGACCAACAAGGTCGCCCGTCTCACCGAGCCGCTCGTGAAACTGATGCACCTGGACACGCGCGCGAGCTGCGTGGTCAGCGGCGACACGACGCCTTACTCCAAGCCGCATCCGGCGCCATTGCTGCACGCGGCCGAGGCGCTCGGCATTGCGCCGCAGCGCGTGGTCTACGTTGGCGACGATCTGCGCGACGTGCAGGCCGGCGCCGCGGCGGGCATGGCGACGATTGCCGCCGCATACGGCTACTGTGGCAATGACGTACCGCCCTCGCACTGGAACGCGCAATATGTCGCCGACACCACGGCGACGCTGTTCGCCCTGCTTCAGCACATCGGCAAGCCGTCTGAGGCGATGTAAAAGCGGCTTTTGATCGCGAACAGCCGCGCGCGCCCTTGAACCGGGCGCGGTTCGCCTCATATGGCGAAATATGGGATAATTGTTCCTTCCTCTGGGGCCGACCTGGTTTCGACAGGGGTTATGAAGTAATCAGGGCATGCCGAGGACCCGTCACCTCGTTAATCAATGGGAAAAACGTAACTGCAAACGACGATACGTTCGCACTGGCAGCCTAACGGCCGCCGTCCTCTGCCTGGCTCACTGACGGGCTAGCGTCGCAAGACCGGTAGCAATACCGCCAGAGGTCATTTACGTCAGTTAAGCCTTGGTGGCGTCACGACGCCAAGGTCGAAAATTTAGTGAATCGCCGTAGCGCAGCGTGTTCGTCCGCGTCGCTGCGGTTAAATCAAATGACAGAACTACGCATGTAGAACTGCTTATGGACTGCTTCTGGACGCGGGTTCGATTCCCGCCGGCTCCACCAGAATTTGACGATAAAACCCCGTAAGATCAAGACTTACGGGGTTTTTGTTTTTTCTGGCCCATCATGCAGCCCATCATCTGGCGGGGGCTAGCAGGTTGCTGAAATACCGTTTTGCAGGGTGCTTAGAAGCAGTTTTCAGGGGTGACCTACCCCTTACCGGAGTCGCGCGAGCGGCATGCAGGACTTCCTATGAGGTCGGGAATTTTTTGTGAAGCCCTCCCGGAAGGTATTTCAGCAACCTGTTAAGCATCGCACCGACCGGCACCGCCAGCGGGACGCGATGCGGTTCCCCCCTTTCATCCGCTCGCCGGGGATCGTCCAGATTCCGGCGTCGAGGTCGAACTCGTCCTAGGTCGCGCCGCGCACTTCGCCGCTACGTAACGCAGTGAAAATCAGGAACAGCAGCGCCGACCGCGTGCTATCGCCAGGCTCGATATCACGCAACTGCGCCTTCGCGAAGGCCGGAATATCGCGCCACGGCATCGCCGGTTGATGCCGGCTCCACCAGATATTTCCGGTCGTCCACGACGAGCGGACTCGAGCCCCGGCGCCGCAAGGCTGTCGGGGCTTTTTACTTGCCACAGTCCTGACGCCGGCCGCGCCGCCAAAGCGCACACAAAAAAACTCGCGACAGCCCATTCGGGCCTCGCGAGTTTTTTTCATGCCACCGGCGGCGCAACTTTCGCGCGCCTCTAGATCATCAATTGTCCTGCGGGCACTGCAGATTACAGCCGTTCTGATCACCCAGATCGCCACGCTTGCGTGCGGCAGTCGGCTTGCCATGCTGATACTTGGCCGACGGCGCCGAAGCGGCGAACTGCATTTGCGGATGCTCGTTGAACTTGAATTGATCGCTCAGAATGCCACCAGGCACGCCCGGCGAGTTCTGCGCAAAGGCAACGTTGAATGTAGCCAACAACGCTGCCGCCGTAGCGGCAGCAGCACCAACTTTGAGGACAAATTTCATGGTCGATCGGCGCGGCGAGTGCGCATCTGAAACGTGAGAGCGAATACAAACTGAAAGTATCACAAAAAGCGCCTCAGTCTGCAGCATAGTCTGGCGAATCTGTTGCCTTCTATTACAACGCCCGCGCCTCGCCCTCACGCGGCCCGCCCCATGCGGCTTCGAGTTCCACCACGTCGCCGCACGACGCCGGATCGTATCCCTCCAGTTGCGCAACGGACGCACGGAACCCCGCGCCGCGCAGCAAACCCAGTACGGTCGCCAGTGGCTCGTGCGCAAGATGGCCGCGATCACACGCGAAATAGTAGTCTTCGTCGGCGATTTCGATGAAATCGAGCCCGAAATGGTGCGCGGCCGGCTCCACGCCGAAGCCCACGTCGGCCATTCCGCTCGCCACGAATGCGGCGATCGCCGAATGCGTGAGCTCCGACGACGCGTAACCGTTCACGCGCTCGGGATCGACGCCAATGCGTGTGAGCAGCAGATCGATCAGCAGGCGCGTGCCCGAGCCCGGCTGCCGGTTCACGAAGCGGATATCGCCGCGCGCGAGGTCGGCGAGACCTGTGACCTGCTTCGGGTTGCCGCGACCGACAAAGAGTCCCTGCTTGCGCTGCGTGAGATGGATGAGCACGTGCCGCTGTGGATCGAGCCAGCTGCGGTAGGCGTTGGCACAGGCGGCCCGAAAATCGCCACGCGGCAGGTGAAAGCCTGCCAGATCGCATTCACCGCGCGCGAGCGCCGTGATCGCGTCCACGCTGTCGCGGTACTTGATCTCCACGGGCACCTGGTCGGCGACGAGCGCCGTCACGAGCGCCGCCACCGCGTAGCCGTGCGAAGCATGGATGCGCAGATCCTGCGCATCGGGCGCGAGCCAGCGGTTCAGGTCGCTCGCCACTTCACTGGCCAGCGCCTCGAGGTTGCCCTGCAGCCGCTCCCCGCATAGACGCTGCGAGCGCAGAACCGCCTCGCCCAATTCGGAGAGCACCGACCCGCGGCCACGCGCTTTCGCGATCAGCGCGCCCCCCAGGCGCTCCTCCACTTCGCGCAAAACCCCCCACGCATGGCGATAGGACAAACCCTTACGCTGCGCGGCCTGCGCAATGCTTCCTTCCTCGGCGACGAGCGCAAGCAACGGCACAACGTCCGTCAGGCTTGCCTCGCGGCCTTCCGCGTCGCGCACGACTAGCTGCGAATGGCACTCGACCTTGATCATTATGAAATATTCCTTCCTATTGCGTCCGCCTTTCCACGGGCCTATTGTTCGGTCAGACAACAAGACAACCGCAGCATAGATGCACAGTTTATGAATAACAAGTGCATATATGCCCAGGAGATGCCCCATGATGGAAGAGACAACTGTTAGCGCGCCGGGCGATCTCGTCCTGCGTCACGCGCAGCCAGGCCGCACGCTGCTTGCGATCCTGCATGCGATCCAGGACGAAGTCGGTTTCGTGCCGCCAGCCACAGTCGCGCCGCTCTCGAAGGCGCTGAATCTTTCGCGCGCCGAGGTCCACGGCGTGATCACCTACTATCACCATTTCCGCACTGCCCCGCCCGCGCCGGTCACGGTCCAGCTGTGCCGCGCCGAGGCCTGCCGCAGCATGGGCAGCGAGGCGCTCGCGCAGCACGTCGAGGCCCATACCGGCTGCCGGTTCGGACAGCACGGCCACGACGCCGAACACGCGCACGCGCATGAAGGTCCAGTCGCGCTGGAGTCCGTCTATTGCCTCGGCCAATGTGCGCTCTCGCCCGCCATGATGATTAACGGCACGTTGCACGCAAAAGTGACCCCGCAGAAGTTCGACAAGCTCTACGCTGCCGCGCTCGCGACCGTCCGCACCGAGGAGGCCGCATGACATGCATCTACGTTCCCCGTGACTCCTCGGCCCTCGCGCTCGGCGGGGATGCCATCGCCGAGGCCATCGAACGCGAAGCCGCCGCGCGCGGCGCGAGCATCGAGATCGTGCGCAACGGCTCGCGCGGCCTGCTCTATCTCGAACCGCTCGTCGAAGTTCAAACGCCCGATGGCCGTGTCGGCTATGCGAACGTCGAACCCGATGAAGTGGGCGCACTCTTCGACGCCGGCTTCCTGCAAGGCGGCCAGCACGCACGCAGCGTCGGCCTCGTCGAGCAGATTCCGTATCTGAGCAAGCAGCAGCGCCTCACGTTCGCACGCATCGGCATTACCGACCCGCTTTCCACCGACGACTACGCCGCCCACGGCGGCCTCGAAGGATTGCGCAATGCGCTGAAGATGACGGGCGCCGATATCTGCGAAGCACTGGTCGAGTCGGGCCTGCGTGGCCGCGGCGGCGCGGCGTTCCCGGCCGGCATCAAGTGGCGCACGGTCGCGAATGCGCAAGCCGACCAGAAGTACATCGTCTGCAATGCCGACGAAGGCGACTCGGGCACGTTCTCCGACCGCCTCGTCATGGAAAGCGATCCGTACGTGCTGATCGAGGGCATGACGATCGCGGGCATCGCGGTGGGCGCGACCGTTGGCCATATCTACGTGCGCAGCGAGTATCCGCATTCGATCGCGGCGCTCGAGGAAGCCATCCAGCGCGCGCGCGCGGCGGGCTGGCTCGGCGACGACGTGCTCGGCAGCGGCAAGCGCTTCGAGCTGTTCGTGGCCAAGGGCGCGGGCGCTTACGTGTGCGGCGAGGAAACGGCGCTGCTCGAATCGCTCGAAGGCAAGCGCGGCATCGTGCGCGCCAAGCCGCCGCTGCCGGCGCTCGCCGGTCTCTACGGCAAGCCCACGGTCATCAACAACGTCATCACGCTCGCCACGGTGCCCATCATCTTTGCAAAGGGCGCGGCGTTCTACAAGGACTTCGGCATGGGCCGCTCGCGCGGCACGCTGCCGTTCCAGCTCGCGGGCAATATCGCGCGCGGCGGGCTCGTGGAGCTTGCGTTCGGCGTGACGTTGCGCGAACTGATGGTCGACTACGGCGGCGGGACCGCGAGCGGCCGTCCGGCCCGCGCCGTGCAGGTGGGCGGCCCGCTCGGCACCTATTTGCCGGAAAGCCAGTGGGACATTCCCATGGACTACGAAGCGTATGCGGCCGTTGGCGCGGTCGTGGGTCACGGCGGCCTCGTCGTGCACGACGACACGTCGAATCTCGCCGAACTCGCCCAGTACGCCATGGAGTTCTGCACGCTCGAATCGTGCGGCAAGTGCACGCCATGCCGCATCGGCTCGACGCGCGGCGTCGAGGTGATCGCGAAGATCCGCAAGGGCGACACGTCCGAAAAGCAGGTCACGCTGCTGCGCGACCTGTGCGACACGATGGTGTCCGGCTCGCTGTGCGCGATGGGCGGCATGACGCCCTACCCCGTGATGTCCGCACTCAACCATTTCCCGGAAGATTTCGGTCTCGAACCCGTCGCCCAACACGCAGGCCAACAACCGGCGGCCGCCTGAACGAGGAACCACCATGTCCGACACGCTCATGTCCCAAGCCGGTGGTTGCGGTTCCGGCAATTGCGCCTGCAAGTCCCAGGCAAAGAAGCAACGCTCGCCCTTCGACGAAACCGATTTCGGCACGCCGCTGGTCCACGCCGACGTGGACGTCACGCTCGAAATCGACGGCCAGTCCGTGACGGTGCCGGCCGGTACTTCGGTGATGCGCGCCTCCATCGAGGCCGGCATCAACGTGCCCAAACTCTGCGCCACCGACTCGCTCGAACCGTTCGGTTCGTGCCGTCTGTGTCTCGTGGAAATCGAAGGCCGCCGCGGCTATCCCGCTTCGTGCACGACGCCCGTCGAAGCGGGCATGAAGGTGCGCACGCAAAGCAATCCATTGCAGAAGCTGCGCCGCAACGTGATGGAGCTGTACATCTCCGATCACCCGCTCGACTGCCTCACCTGCCCCGCCAATGGCGACTGCGAGCTGCAGGACATGGCCGGTGTGACGGGCCTGCGCGAAGTGCGCTACGGCTTTGACGGCGCGAATCACCTCAAGGACAAAAAGGACGAATCGAATCCGTACTTCACGTACGACCCGTCGAAGTGCATCGTCTGCAATCGTTGCGTGCGCGCGTGTGAAGAAACGCAAGGCACGTTCGCGCTGACCATCGCCGGTCGCGGTTTCGAATCGCGCGTGGCTGCGGGTGCGAACGAATCGTTCATGGAGTCGGAATGCGTGTCGTGCGGCGCTTGCGTGGCCGCGTGCCCGACCGCCACGCTGCAGGAAAAGACCGTCGTGATGCTGGGCCAGGCCGAGCACTCGGTCGTGACGACCTGCGCCTATTGCGGCGTGGGCTGCTCGTTCAAGGCCGAGATGAAGGGCAACGAAGTCGTGCGCATGGTGCCGCACAAGAACGGCCAGGCGAACGAAGGCCATGCCTGCGTGAAGGGCCGCTTCGCGTGGGGCTACGCGACGCACAAGGACCGCATCAAGAAGCCGATGATCCGCGCGAAGATCACCGATCCGTGGCGCGAAGTGAGCTGGGACGAAGCGATCAACTACGCCGCGAGCGAGTTCCGCCGCATTCAGGCGAAGCACGGACGCGATTCGATCGGCGGCATCACGTCATCGCGCTGCACGAACGAGGAAACCTACCTCGTGCAGAAGCTCGTGCGCGCCGCGTTCGGCAACAACAACGTCGATACCTGCGCACGCGTGTGCCACTCGCCCACCGGCTACGGTCTCAAGACGACGCTCGGCGAATCGGCGGGCACGCAGACCTTCGCTTCCGTCGATCACTCGGACGTGATCATGGTGGTCGGCGCGAACCCCACCGACGGCCACCCCGTCTTCGGCTCGCGTCTGAAGCGCCGCGTGCGTCAGGGCGCGAAGCTGATCGTCGTCGATCCGCGCCGCATCGACATCGTCGACACCGCGCACGTGAAGGCCGAGCATCACCTGCAGCTGCGCCCGGGCACCAACGTCGCGATGATCAACTCGATCGCGCACGTGATCGTCACCGAAGGGTTCGTGAATGAAGCGTTCGTGGCCGAGCGCTGCGAAACGCGCGCGTTCGAGCAATGGCGCGATTTCGTCTCGCTGCCGGAAAACTCGCCCGAAACGATGGCCGAAGTGACCGGCGTGCCCGCCGAGCAGGTGCGCGCCGCCGCGCGCCTCTACGCGCAGCAAGGCAATTCGGCGATCTACTACGGCCTCGGCGTCACGGAACACGCGCAAGGCTCGACGATGGTGATGGGCATCGCCAACCTCGCGATGGCCACGGGCAACATCGGCCGCGAAGGCGTGGGCGTGAATCCGCTGCGCGGCCAGAACAACGTGCAGGGCTCGTGCGACATGGGTTCGTTCCCGCACGAGCTGCCGGGCTATCGCCACGTGGGCGATTCGATCGTGCGCGGCGAGTTCGAGGCGGCCTGGAACGTCGCGCTGCAAAGCGAGCCGGGCCTGCGCATTCCGAACATGTTCGAAGCGGCGCTCGACGGCACCTTCATGGGCCTCTACTGCCAGGGCGAGGACATCGTTCAGTCCGACCCGAACACGCAGCACGTGGCGGCGGCGCTTTCGTCGATGGAGTGCATCGTCGTGCAGGACATCTTCCTGAACGAAACGGCGAAGTACGCGCACGTGCTGCTGCCGGGCTCGTCGTTCCTCGAAAAGGACGGCACGTTCACCAACGCCGAGCGCCGCATCTCGCGCGTGCGCAAGGTCATGCCGCCGATCGCCGGCTACTCGGACTGGGAAGTGACGATCCTGCTCTCGCGTGCGCTCGGCTACGAGATGGACTACACGCATCCGTCGCAGATCATGGACGAGATCGCGCGCCTCACGCCCACGTTCCACGGCGTCTCGTACAAGAAGATCGACGAGATGGGCAGCATCCAGTGGCCGTGCAACGAAGAAGCGCCCGAAGGCACCCCGATCATGCACATCGACGAATTCGTGCGCGGCAAGGGCAAGTTCGTCATCACGAAGTTCATCGCCTCGCCGGAGAAGGTCACGCGCCGCTTCCCGCTCCTGCTCACGACGGGCCGTATCCTTTCGCAGTACAACGTGGGCGCGCAGACCCGCCGCACCGAGAACTCGCGCTGGCACGAGGAGGACCGCCTCGAGATCCATCCGGTGGACGCCGAAGACCGCGGCATCCGCGACGGCGACTGGGTGGGCATCGAATCGCGCGCGGGCCATACGGTGCTGCGCGCGAAAGTCAGCACGCGCATGCAGCCGGGCGTGGTCTATACGACGTTCCACTTCCCCGAGTCGGGCGCGAACGTCATCACCACGGATGCCTCGGACTGGGCCACGAACTGCCCCGAGTACAAGGTGACGGCCGTGCAGGTCAGCCACGTGCAGCAGCCCTCGGAGTGGCAGCGCGAATACTCGCGCTTCAATACGACCCAGCTCGAGCTGCTGAGCCAGCGCGAAGCGCTTGCCACCTCAGGGAAATAAGGCGATGAAAGCTGATCACTTGATCGAAATGGCGAACCAGATAGGCATGTTCTTCGACTCGCTGCCCGATCGCGAGGAAGCGCTCACGGGCATCGCGGAGCACATCCGCAAGTTCTGGGAGCCGCGCATGCGCCGCACACTGCTCGCGGCGCTCGATGGCGAAGGCGAGCAGGCGGGCTTCACGGAGATCGTGCGCGCCTCGCTCACGAAGTATCGCGAGGCGCTGGTGCCCGCGGCGGCTTGAGCCTGGCCAGCCGGCCCGTCACATGAGGCGCACGGCGCCGCGCGGTTCAGACCGGCGGCGCCTGTCCAAAGCCCGCAGCTGCGTACCACGTCTCGCAGTGGCGCAGCAGCGCATTGAGGTCCGACGTGGGACGCCCCCGCGCGCCGATATAGCCGTCGGGCCGCACCAGATAATACGCGGGCCGCGTGCGCCCGTACGATTCGCTTAGCGAGGCCGCGCCCTCGCCCGCCAGCGGCGTCTCGCCGTTGGCGAGTTCGGCGATCCACCAGATCCGCAGCGCCTGCGGAAACAGCCGCTCGACGGCTTCGGCAAATCGCTTGAGCGCGGCGCTCACTTCCGCGCCGTTTTTCACCGCTGCAGCGTCGGCGTCGCCCTCCACCAGCAGGAACAACGAAAAGCACGCCGGGTCGTGCAGATCGAAGATGCGCCCCTTGCCCGGCGCCTTGCCTAGCGGACCGTCCACCACGCGCACGAAGGCGTCCGGGGCGCGCTCGCCCGCGCGGGGGCCGCCGTCCAGCACGCGCTCGAGCGTGAGCGGGCTGCGGCGATACTGGATCGACAGCTCGCTCACCGCCTGGCGCGCCGCGTCGCGCAGCGGCCCGAGCGCGACGAGCGCCGGCATCACGCGCTCGCGCAGCAGCTTGAGCGGGCCGTGATCGGCTTCCACCAGTTGCGTCATGAAGCTCGTCTGCTGCAGCACGAGCCGCTCGATCGGATAACGCTCCGCGTGATAGGTGTCGAGCAGGCGCTCGGGCGCGCCGCGCGCGTGCACGCGGGCGAGCTTCCAGCCCAGATTGAAGGCTTCCTGGATGCCCGTGTTCAAGCCCTGCGCGCCCGCGGGGCTGTGCACGTGCGCGGCGTCGCCGGCAAAGAAGGTGCGCTCGACGCGCAACTGCCGCACCATGCGGCTGTTCACGCTGAAGTACGACGCCCAGCTCATGTCCGAGACGGACACCGGATGGTGCACGCGCTGCAGGATGATGTCGCGGCATTCCTCCAGCGTGGGCACGGGGATCGTGCCTTCGGGCGCGGCGGGCAGCATGGCCTTGTGATCGGCGATCAGGCGGTAACGGCCGTGGCCGAACGGAAAGAGTGCGGCGAGACCGTCGCCCGAGGCGAAGATGTGGAACTCGTCGTCGGACCAGGGCGTGCTCGCGCTCAGGTCGGCGAGCAGGAACGATTGCGTCATCGTCTCGCCGTCGAACTTCATGTCGAGGCGATGGCGCACGGTGCTATGCGCGCCGTCGGCGGCGATCACGTAAGCGCAGCGCAGCGACTCGACGCGCCCGTCGGGGCGGCGCACTTCCGCGCTCGCGCCGGCCGAGCCCTGGGTGTACTCCAGCAGCTCGCAGCCGCGCTCGATCTCCACGCCGAGCGTCGCGAGATGCCCGCCGAGGATGCGTTCGGTAACCGTCTGTTCAATGAAGAGCAGATAGGGATAGCGCGTGAAGAGCGGATCGAAGTCGAGCCGCGCGCGGCGCTGGCCGTTCGAATAGAGGTTCGCGATATGCGCGCGGTGGCCGAGTTCGAGAAACGGCTCGACGATCCGATGCTGCTCGAACAGTTCGAGCGTGCGCGCCTGAATGCCGATCGCCCGCGAGTGGCGTCCGGGCTGCGGCGCGCGATCGATCAGCCGCACGGGGATATGCGCACGCGCAAGACTCATCGCGGCGGCAAGCCCGGTGGGGCCCGCGCCCACGATGAGCACGGGCGCGAGAGAAGAAGCCACGGCCATGCAGACCTCCATGCGCTCGACACGCTACGTAGTGTATCGCCCGCGCCGGGACCGGTCGCGCGGCAGCGCATCAAATGCGCTCTGAATGGCGCGAGAAGGCGCTGCGCGAATGGCCGCGCTTCAGTGCGCGTGCGGATGCCCGTGCGCTTGCGTGTGCCTGTGCGCGCCGTCCGGCATCTCCAGCGCGCAGCGATGCTCGCTCGTGCCGAGATCCACCTGCAACGTCACGTGCCGCATGCCGAAACGGACCTGGAGCGATTCGACCATATGATCGAGCGCGGCGTCGCCGGGGTGCCCCGCCGGCATCACGAGGTGCGCGCTCAGCGCGCAGCCCGTGGTCGAAAGCGCCCAGACGTGAAGGTCATGCACATCGACTACGCCCTCCTGCTGCGCGAGGAAGCCGCGCACGCGCACGATGTCGACGTTCTCGGGCACGGCCGCAAGGGCAAGCCGCACCGACTCGCGCAACAGCCCCCAGGTGCCGTACACGATCACGAGCACGACCGCGATCGACATGAGCGGATCGATCCAGCTCCAGCCGGTCGCAAGAATCAGCAGACCGCTCACGGCCACGGCGGCGGAAACGCCGGCGTCGGCGGCCATGTGCAGGAAGGCGCCGCGAATGTTCAGGTCGTCCTTTTGCCCGCGCATGAAAAGCCACGCCGAAAAACCGTTGACCACCATACCGATGGTCGCCACGACGAACACGTCGAAGCCCGCGACCGGCGCCGGATGGAACAGGCGGCCAAGCGCTTGCGCGAGGATCGCGCCGCACGCGAGCAGGAGCAGCGCGGCGTTGGCGAGCGAGGCGAGAATCGACGAGTTGCCGAACCCGAACGTGAAGCGCGCCGACGGACGGCGCGTTGCGAGCCACGCGGCGCCCCAGGCGAGCAGCAGGCCGAGCACGTCGGAGAGATTGTGGCCGGCGTCGGCGAGCAGCGCGGTGGAATGCGCGAGCACGCCATACACCGTCTGCACGACGACGATGAAGACGTTCAGCGCGACGGCGATGGCGAACGCGCGGCCGTGCCCCGCGACCGGCGCGTGATGATGGTGATGGCGGCCGTGCGCGTGACCATGCCCGTGCGGCGCGTGGGCGTCGTGGGCATGGCCGTGGGCGTGATCGTGATCATGGTCGTGCTCGCCCTCGTGCTTGCTGGCGCCTGCGGCGTCTTGTGCGTGTTCGTGATCCGCTGCGCTCATGCGCCCTCCTGCCATTGCGCCGAGGGCTCGGCCACGTGTTCCAGCATGCCGGCGATCATCGCGCTGATATGCGCGTCCGCAGCCGCGTAGAACACCTGCTTGCCCTCGCGTTCGGCGCGCACGACGCGCGCGGCGCGCAAAAGCCGTAGATGGTGACTCACCAGCGACGGCGACAAACCGAGCGTGTCGGCAATCGCCCCCACGGCGATCCGGTCCCGAACACAGGCGAGCACGATACGCAGGCGCGTGGCGTCGCCGAGCAGACGGAAGAGGTCGGCGAGCGGAACGACGCGCTCGTCATCGGAAACTGGGGTCATGAATACACACGATACATATGAACAGGTGTTCAAATGTTAGTTCAGCAACGGATGCCAGTCAACTTTCAATCAACATTCGGCCAACTTCGGGAACGAGTCCGCGAGTATGGGAAAATGCCGCCTTTGTGTCCCGAACGTTTTGCTTCTTCAGTCATGGAACAGCTTTTTGTCCGCGCGTACGCCGCACATCGCGACGGCCGGCTGGACGACGCCGAGCGCGACTACCGCGCGACGCTCGCCGCCGATCCCGTGCACGTCGATGCGCTGCATCTGCTCGGCGTGCTACGGCATCAGCGAGGCCAGCACGCCGAAGCCGCGGACCTCGTGCGTCGCGCGGTCGCTTTGCGCCCTGACGACGCCGCGCTCCAGCTGAACCTCGGCAACGCACTCAAGGCGCTCGGCGAACTGGAAGGCGCGATCGAGCGCTTTCGCAACGCGCTCACGCTCGCGCCCGCCTTTGCCCTCGCGCATTACAACCTCGGCAACGCCTATGCGGTGATCGGCCGGCACGAGGACGCGATGTACGCGTTCGGACAGGCCGTGCGCCTGCAGCCCGGCGACGCCTCGTCGCACAACAATCTCGGCAACGCGCTGCACGCGCTCGGCCGCCATGCCGAAGCCGCCGACTCGTTTCGCCGCGCGCTCAAGATCCGCCCGGGCCACGCCGGGGCGCACAACAACCTCGGCATGTCGCTCAACGCGCTTGGCGACAGCGCGAGCGCGGTCGAACAATTCCAGAAGGCGCTGCGCGTGCAGCCGCGCTTCGTCGCCGCGCATTTCAATCTTGCGAATACGCTCGACGCGACCGGCCATCACGGCGAAGCCGTGGCTGCCTTCGAAACGGCGCTTTCGCTGCAGCCGCATTTCGCGCCGGCCCTGTTCGGGCTCGGCAATGCGCTTGTCGCGCTCGGCCGCCACGACGCAGCCATCGGGCCCTACGAGCGTGCGATCGGCTTCGATCCGAAATTTGCCCTCGCCTGGCTCGCGCTCGGCGTGGCGCATCACGCGCTCGGCCGGCATGCGGCCGCGCTGCGCGCCTTCGACGAAGCGCTGCGCGTGCGGCCCGATCTGGCCGCCGCGCACTTGAATCGCGCGCTCACGTGGCTCACGCTCGGCGACTTCCGGCGTGGACTGCCCGAGTACGAATGGCGGCTCGATCCGGCCGCACGCGACGAGGCACACGCCAACGCACCGCGCGGCGCAGGCTACATCCTGCCCCCGCAGGTGAACGCACCGATTGCGCCGATTGCGCCGCGCACGACGCAAAGCACGCTGCCACGCTGGCACGGCGAGCCCCTGAACGGACGCACGCTGCTGATCGAGGCCGAACAGGGTTTCGGCGACACACTTCAATTCGTGCGCTTCGTGCCCCAAGTCGTCGCAACGGCACAGAAAACCGGAGCACGCGTCGTGCTCGAAGTGCAGCGCGCACTCGTGCCGCTCATCGCGCCCGCAGCGGAAGCCTGGCGCGTCACGCTCGTCGCGCAGGGCACGCCCCGGCCCGCCGCCGACCTGCACTGCCCGCTCCTCTCGCTGCCGCTCGCGCTCGGCACGAGCATCGACACACTGTCCGCGCGCACGCCCTACCTCAACACCAGCGCGGCCTACGGGCGCAAGTGGCGCGGCTCGCTGGGCGGCCAGGCGCGGCGCAAGATCGGCCTTGCGTGGTCCGGACGCATCCAGAAGCACGAGAATCGCGCGATTGCGCTCGCCGCGCTCGAACCGCTCTTCGCGCTCGAAGGTATCGACTGGATCGTCCTGCAACCCGAACTCAGCGCCGCGGAACACGCGGCGCTCGACGCGCATCCACGGGCACGCTCGATCCACCGGCTCGGCGGCAAGCTGCAGGATTTCGCGGATACCGCGGCCGTGATCGAACGTCTGGACGGCGTCGTGTCGATTGATACCTCGATCGCCCACCTCGCGGGCGCGCTGGGCGCGAAACTCTGGGTCATGCTGCCGTTCGCCGCGGACTGGCGCTGGTTTGCGGGCACCGACGAAAGCCCGTGGTACCCGCACGCGCGGCTCGTCCGTCAGCCACGCCCACATGCATGGGCGGAAGTCGTGGAAGCGGTCGCGAGCGAGTTGCGCGACGCGTAAGCGGCACAATGAAAAACGGAGCGCCTGAGCGCCCCGTCCTTTTATTGCTTTCGCCGCGAGAGTGCCGGCTCAATCGGTCAATCCGCCGATCAGGCAGCCTTGTACTGATTGCGCGCTTCCGGCGTGCGATAGAGCACGAGCGTCGCGATGAGGCCGCACACGCCGGCGACGCCCATCCAAGCCCCCGGCGCCGCCTTGTTGCCGCTCACGTGGATGAGGTAGGTCGAGATCGCCGGCGTGAAACCGCCGATCGTCGTCGCGAGACTGTAGGCAAGCGAGAAGCCGGCCGTGCGCACATCGGCGGGCATGACTTCGGTGAGCGCCACGACCATCGCGCCGTTGTAGCAGGCGTAGAGGAACGACAGCCACAACTCGACCGTGAGCAGGCGGCCGAACGACGGCTCCGCCACGAGCCACTGCACCGTGGGATAGGCGGTGAGGATCGTGAGCACGGTGAAGGTGATCAGCATCGGGCGGCGGCCCACACGGTCCGAAACCGCGCCGGAAACCGGCAGCCAGAAGAGGTTCGACAAGCCGATGCAGACCGTCACGATCAGCGTGTCGATCTCGTTCAACCTGAGCACTTCCTTGCCGAAGGTCGGCGTGTAGGCGGTGATGAGGTAGAAGGACACGGTGGTCATGATGACCATGCCCATACCGGCGATCACGACGCCCCAGTTCTGCACCATCGACGCCATGATTTCGCCCATCGACGGACGATGCTTCTTCTTCGCGAACTCCTCCGTTTCCTGGAGCGAGCGGCGAATGATGAAGAGGAACGGCACGATCAGGCAGCCGATGAGGAACGGCACGCGCCAGCCCCAATTCGTCATCTGCTCGACGGGCAGCAGGCGATGCAGCAGCACGCCCAGCAGCGCGGCAAACACCACGGCGACCTGCTGGCTGCCCGACTGCCACGAGACGTAGAAGCCTTTGTTGCCCTTGGTCGCGATTTCGGAGAGATAGACCGAGACGCCGCCCAGTTCCACGCCCGCCGAGAAACCCTGCAGCAGCCGCCCCAGCAGCACGAGCGCCGGCGCGAGTATGCCGATGGTCGCGTAGCCCGGCACGACGGCGACCGCGAGCGTGCCGAACGCCATCAGGCCGAGCGTTAGCATGAGGCCCTTGCGGCGGCCGTGATGGTCGATGTACGCGCCGAGGATGATGGCGCCGAGCGGACGCACGAGGAAGCCCGCGCCGAACACGGACAGCGTGAGCATCAGCGAAGCGAACGCATTGTCACTCGGGAAGTAGGTCCGGGCGATCGCCGAAGCGTAGTAGCCGTAGACCATGAAATCGTACATTTCCAGGAAGTTGCCGCTGACGACGCGGAAAACGGTCCGGAATTTTGATTCGCCTGGGGATGCGTGGGACGCGGTAGACATGACACTCTCTGAAGGGACTGTCCGGGAAGCCTGAGCGGCTCGCGGGACAGTGAAAAACAATCACTCGCGGTAAAACGAGGGTCGCGCGGGCGCGCGCGCAGGTATTTTATTGTGCGATACGCGCCGGGACTCAGATATTCGGGCATTTCCTTGAAAGAGGCTAGCAAAAAGCATCAACAAAGGCCAATTATTCCATTTTTATTACGATATAAATTCATTATTCTTTCATTGCGGGCGACCCCGCCGCGAGCGTCCTCGAATGGGGCAAAATATCTTGCAGCAGGGCTTGGCGCGCGGCCCCCGACGCGCGCCCTGATCCAGACGCCCACACGTCCGCCATCCGCATGACCGACATCCCAGCCCTCACGCTGCGCCCGGCCACCGTCGCCGATGCTCCCTTGCTCGCCGCCATGCATGCCGCAAGCTGGCAGGCCACGTATCGCGCACTGCTGCCCGCTGCGTTTCTCGAACGCGAAGTCGACGCCGAGCGCGCGGCTTACTGGCGCGCGCGCATGGAAGCGCCAGGCAGCGAACGGCGGCTCGTCCTGATCGCCGAGCTTGCATCGGGTGCGGCCGTGGGCTTCGTGTGCGTCGAACGCCAGCCCGGCTCTCCCTGGGGCGTCCTGCTCGACAATCTTCATGCGCTGCCGGCGCACCAAGGCACCGGCGTCGGCAAGCGGCTCATGCGCGCGGCGCAGGACTGGGCGCGCGCCCAGGGCGAGACGCAGCTCTATCTCTACGTGCTCGACGGCAACACGCCAGCGATTGCGTTCTACGAGCGCCAGGGCTGGACCTATTCGGGCTCGGAGCCCGACCGCATGGGCGGCATCGACATCACCGCACTGCGTTACGTGTACCGGCTCGGCGGCCAGTGAAGTCCGCCAGACTCAGCGCAAACAACCGAGGCTTTTAAGCCATTTCCGATGCGTTCGATGAAGGTCTTTTGCGCCTCCAGCTCCGTCCGGCGTATCTCTAACTGCGAAAGCTGCTCGGTTTGCCGCGCGAAGTCTGCGTAGATCGCCTCGGAACATGCTTCGTCCTGCGAACGGATCACGCGCCAGAAGTGCTCGTCCTGAAACAGCACGACGTAGTACGTCACGCGGCCAGGAGGGGGTTGCTGCGATTCGCAGTGATCGCCCGTGGTTTGCAATCAGAAGCGGGTTTCGCGCGCAGATCGCAAGAAGGTGTCGAGCAGCGGCGTGCAGTCGAGCAGTTCGGGGCCGCCCGCACGATGGAACTCGGGGTGCCACTGCACGCCCACGACGAACGGCGAACGCCGGTAACGCACCGCCTCGATGAGCCCGTCGCCCGCCGAAACGGCCTCGACAGTCAGGTCGCGTCCGAGGCTCTTCACCGCCTGATGGTGAATCGAGTTGACGATCGCCTCGCGCCGCCCAGGGAACATGGTCGCGAACGTCGAGCCCGCCGGGAACGTGACCGCGTGGCGATGCTGGTCGTAATGCTCGCTCACGTGCACGCCGGCCGTCGGCACTTCGGTCGCGATGTCCTGAAAAAGCGTGCCGCCAAACGCCACGTTGATGAGTTGGCAGCCGCGGCACACGCCCAGCACCGGCTTGCCCGATTCGACGAACTCATGCAGCAGTTCGAGTTCGTACATGTCGCGCACGCGGTCGCCCGGCCATTCGGGGCGCGGCGAGACTTCCGCATACGTCTGCGGCGAGACGTCGGCGCCTCCCTGGAGCAGCAAGCCGTCGAGATGCTTCGCGTAATCGCGCAAGCGGATATTGCTCGGGTGCAGCATCCCCTGATGCCCGACCGTCGGGATCATGAACACGATGACGTCTCGAGACATCACCCAGTGTGCGATCGATTCCTCCAGGTATTGCAGCGTCTTGCCGCGCAGCCCTAGTGCGCCCGGCTCCGGGTGGAAGATCCGCGCCGAGACGCCGATGCGCAACGTGCGCTGCGTGATGCGCTGACCGGCGCGGTCGAACATTTGCCGCGCCCGCGCCACGACGATGCGGCCGAACACCGCCCAGGCCGAATCGCTCGCGCGCAGATAACGCGGCGGTTCCGGCGGAATGGCGCCGGGCGGCGGCGGGTGATGTGCAGTGAAGTCGGGCGCCTGGCCGAAGCCGGCCGGCGCAGCACCAGGACGTTGCGGCGCAGCAGAGGCTGCCGCCTCGCCAGTGCTCGCCGGTTCGGTATGCGGGGCCGGCGCGGGCGCGGACTTGCCGGCCTCGGCGGTTTCGCTGATCGGAATACTCGGCGTCGTGCCCGCCGGCGCCTGCTTCGGCAACTCGCCAGGCGCGGAAGCCGCTGCCGCCCCTTCAGCGCCAGGCGTGACGGTCGAAGCGCTTTCGGGCGCATCCGTCGAAGCGCGTTGCGCGGCTTCCCCGGAGGGCGAAGCGGAAGGCGATGCAGAGGGAGAACCAGCAGGAGGAGAGGACGAGGACGAGGACGAGGGCGAGGGCGAGGGCGCGGGGGCGCCGGCAGGACCGGCATCGGCAGGACGGCTTGCGCCGTCAGGGACCTCGGGGTGGTCTGATTTGTTATCGCTCATGACGTGGGGTCAGGCGCGCGGCGCGCGAACGAATGAACAGGCTTTGATTATCCGTCGCACGGCACGCCGCCGCCACCCCCGCACACAATTGCTCACATCCCGTCACACCAGCGGCACCTCGAACTCGCCTGGATCAGGCATCCGGCCGCTCGTCGAAGGTCTCGCGCAACGCAATCTGCATCGACGCGTGGATCTTCACGCACCAGCGCCACAACAGCATGGTGAGCGCCGCCGCGCACACCAGCACGCCGACGAGAAAGCCCGTGGGCGGCAGGATCGTGCCCGAGAGCGCCGCCACGAGCAGGAACACGCCGAACATCGAGACCACGGGCACCAGTTCCGCAATCACATGCCGGATCGCGCGCGTAAAGCGCCCGGCCTTCTCCGGCTGCACGCTCACTTCGGCGAGCAACAGCGCGAGCGACTGCGTCTTGCGCCACACCGCCACGAGAAACGGCATCGCGAGCACGAGCGCCGCGCTCCACAGCACGACACGCTGAATGCGCTCGTCGCCGATCCAGTGCGCAAGCAACGGCGACGCGTAGCGCGCGCCATACGAAACGCCGATGAAGATCGCCGAGACGAGCGCGAGATTCACGGCAATCTGCACGACGATGCGCTTCGTGAGCGAAAAGATCGTGGGCCCGTCCGAGCGCGGCACGAGGCAGCGCAGCCACTGGCTGTACATGCCGAACACGTTCGAGACGGCAGGCGGCATGGCGCGCGCGAGGCGCTGCGAGAGCGGATCGGCGATGCGGATCAGGTAAGGCGTGGTGAGCGTCGTGATGGCCGAAACGGTCACGGCGATCGGATAGAGAAACCCGCTCGTCACCTTCAGCGTGAGACCGAGCGAGGCGATGATGAACGAGAACTCGCCGATCTGCGAGACGGTCATACCCACGCGCATGGCGGTGCGTCCGTCGTGGCCCGCGAGAAAGGTGCCGAGGCCACACGACACGAGCTTGCCGAGCACCACGGCAAGCGAGATCACGGCGATCGGCCAGGCGTAATCGACCAGCACGAGCGGGTTGAGCATGAGCCCGATCGTCACGAAGAAGATGGCGGAGAACGCGTCGCGCAGCGGCGCGACGAGATGCTCGATGCGATGCAGATGGCGCGACTCGGCCATGACCGCACCGATCAGGAACGCACCGAGCGCGATCGAATAATCGAGCTTCACGACCAGCAGGCAAAAGCCGAAGCAAAAGCCCAGCACCGAGACGAGCAGCATTTCGTCGTTGCCCACGCGCGCGATATAGCCGAGCACGCGCGGCACGATCAGGATGCCCGCGAGCAGCGAGACCAGCATGAAGAGCAGCAGCTTGCCGAGCGTGATGAGCGCGATGCCCGGCGAGAGCTCGCCCGTCTGCGCGATGCCGCCGAGCAGCACGAGCATCGCAATGCCGAGAATGTCCTCGACGATCAGGATGCCGAACACGAGCTGCGCGAACGGCTCGCGCTTCACGCCGAGATCGGAGAGCGCCTTGACGATGATCGTGGTCGAAGAGATGGCGAGAATCGCGCCGAGGAACAGCGCATCCATCGTGGCCCAGCCGAACGCGCGGCCGATCTCGTAGCCGAGCCACAGCATCAGCACGATTTCCGAGAGCGCCGCGACGATGGCGGTCGCGCCCACCTGGAAGAGCTTGCGCAGGCTGAATTCGAGGCCGAGCGAGAACATCAGGAATACCACGCCGAGCTCGCCGAGCGTCTGGATGGTCTGCTCGTCGTGAATGAGCTGGAACGGCGGCGTGTACGGCCCGATGATCACGCCCGCCGCGATATAGCCGAGCACGACCGGCTGCTTCAGGCGATGAAACAGCACGGTGACGACGCCTGCCAGCGCCATCACGACTGCCAGATCCTGAATGAAGCCGATTCCGTGGTGCATGAAGGTCTTTCCTTACAAATAGCTATCGATTCTGCGCATATTACCCGATGCGCGGCGTGAGCCAAATCGCACGCAAGGAAAAAAGCCGACCTACAATGATGCGACCCTTGCAGGCGCGGCCCGCCCTCGGCGCCCTTCGCCGGCGGCCCGCCCGCCTGCTCCGCTGACCTTCGCGCAGCGCGCCGCCGCGCATTGACCGAGTCTTCCGCCGCCATGACCACCGCTTTCACGCCCGCTTTTACCCCGTTCCCACCCCTCGCCCAGCTCGCGGCCGACCTCGCCGCGGGCCGCACGACGAGCCGCGCGCTCGCCGAAGCCGCGCTCGAGCGCATCGCCGACCCGGCCGGCCAGGGCGCGACCGTCTTCACGCACGTCGATGCCGAGCGCGTGCGCGCCGCCGCCGACGCACACGACCGCCTGCGCGCGTCCGGCACCGTGCTTTCGCCGCTCGCGGGCATCCCCGTCTCGGTGAAGGATCTGTTCGACGTAGCGGGCGAAGTCACGCGCGCGGGCTCCACGGCGCTCGCGAATGCGGCGCCCGCCAAAGAGGACGCCACCGCTGTCGCGCGGCTGCGCCGTGCGGGCGCGGTGCTGGTCGGCCGCACCAACATGAGCGAATTCGCGTTCTCGGGGCTCGGCCTGAATCCGCACTACGGCACGCCGCTCTCGCCCTGGCGCCGCGGCGTGGCAGGCGACGCGCGCGTGGCGGGCGGCTCGTCCTCGGGCGCGGCGGCCTCGGTCGCGGACGGCATGGCCGCCGTCGCGCTCGGCACCGATACCGGAGGCTCGATCCGCATTCCCGCCGCGTTCTGTGGCCTTACGGGCTTCAAGCCCACCGCCGGGCGCATTCCGAAAACGGGCGGCGTGCCGCTCTCCCCCACGCTCGACTCGTTTGGCCCGATCGGCAACACGGTGGCGTGCTGCGCGCTCACGGACCGCGTGCTCGCCGGACTCGCGCCGCACGTGCCGGCCGCGCGCCACCTCGAAGGCGTGCGCCTCGGCGTGCTCACCAACTACGTGACCGACGACGTGGACGCCGAAGTCGCGGAGACGATCGATACGGCGCTCAAGCATCTGGATGCGGCCGGCGCGATCGTGAGCGAAGTCCGCTTTGCCGCCTTCGAGCGCCTCGCCGGGATCAACCGCATCGGCTTCTCGCCGATGGAAGCGTATGCGTGGCATCGCGAGCTGATTGCGAAGCATCGGGACCAGTATGACCCGCGCGTCCTGGTGCGCATCCTGAAGGGCGAGCACGCTACGGCCGCCGACTATCTGGACCTGATCGCCGCGCGCGCAGCGGTCATGGCCGAGGCCGAGGCTTCGCTCTGGTCGCGCTTCGACGCCGTGATCGCGCCGACCGTCCCCATCGCGCCGCCGCCCGCCGCCCCGCTTGTCGCCGACGACGATGTCTTCGCGCGCACCAACGCGCTCGTGCTGCGTAACCCGAGCGCGTTCAACTTCCTCGATGCCTGCGCGCTCTCGCTGCCGTGCCACCACTACGGCGCAGCGCCGGTCGGGCTGATGCTCGCCGCCGCGCCTGACAACGATGACGCGCTGCTCGCCATTGGACGCGGCGTCGAGGCCGTGCTCGCGCCGCTGCGCTGATTTGAGCGGGAATCGCTCGAGCCCCTGCTGCGTTCGGGCAAGGACACGTCCGCGCCGCGCGCAACCTTCGCGCTAGAATCCCGTCACGCCGTCGCAGCCACCTGTGCGCTGCGCCAGATAACCCGAACGAATGAGCCTCATGAACGACGATAACGCGCTGTTGCGCCGCGAGCGCGGCCTGCTGGTCCTCCTTGGCCTGATCTGCCTCGCGCTCCTGGGCGGCGCCCTGTACTTCCAGTATGTCGAGCATCAGGACCCGTGCCCGCTGTGTATCCTGGGGCGCTATTTCCTGATTCTGATCGCGGTCTTCGCCTTTCTCGGCGCGCGCATGACGAGCTGGCGCGGCGTGCGCGTGCTCGAAGCGCTCGTGGTGCTTTCGGCGGCAGGCGGCGCGATTGCGTCCGCGAAGCTCGTCTGGGTGCAGGCGTTCCCCAACTACAGCTGCGGTTTCGACACGCTGCAGCCCATCGTCGATGGCCTGCCTTTCGCGCACTGGCTGCCCGGCGTGTTCAAGGTGCAAGGCCTTTGCGAAACCACCTATCCGCCGACGCTCGGCCTGACCATGCCGGTGTGGTCGCTGCTCGCCTTCGTCATCGCGTTCCTGGTCGTGATCCTGAGCCTGTGGCGCAACCGGCGCCGCCAGGTGTCGTGGCCCGGCATCCGCCGCTGACCGGAGAAAGGGCGCGGCGCGCCTTTTCAAGCTCCACCGGCTCTTCTATCGCTTCCGCCGCCCAGCCATCGGGCGGCGCGCACGCCAGCGCGATTCGAGCGTTAGCCTCGCACGGCAGCGTCGAATCGCGCACGACTTCCGCACCATCCCCTCCTTGCGGGCGCGATCATCGCACGCAATGGCTTTGCAACGCCGCGCGCGCTGTGACGTCGTCATGACCCAACTCACATAACCCCCATCTTGCGGGGGAAATACTTTCCTGCGGCAAGCGGTGCTATCTTCGGAACTGGATGGCGATCTACGTGCGCGAGGCCGGTGTTGGCGCGCCCCTCTCGTAACGCGCGCCTGATCCGCAATGTCCCCGGGTTCACCATGACAACGCAAACCATCCGCTTCCTCCACCGAGGCGCCGTGCACGAAGTGCGCGACCTGCCTCCCACACGCACGGTGCTCCAGCACCTGCGCGAGGATCTGCACGCCTGCGGCACCAAGGAAGGCTGCGCGGAGGGCGACTGCGGCGCGTGCACAGTTGTCGTGGGCGAACTCGACAGCGAAGGCCATCTCGCGCTCAAGGCTGTCAACGCCTGCATCCAGTTCCTGCCGACCCTCGACGGCCGGGCGCTCTACACCGTCGAAGACCTGCGCCAGCCGGATAGCGCACTGCACCCGGTCCAGCAGGCGATGGTCGATTGCCATGGCTCGCAATGCGGCTTCTGCACGCCGGGCTTCGTCATGTCCTTGTGGGCGCTTTACGAGAACCAGCCTGCCGGCGCGGGTCTGCCGAGCCGCGAGGAAATCAACGAGGCGCTCTCGGGCAACCTGTGCCGCTGCACCGGCTACCGGCCCATCATCGAAGCGTCGCTGCGCATGTTCGACGAAACCTGCCATGCGCGCGTGGCGCTCGATCGCGCTCGCGTCGAGGCGCAGCTGCGCGCGCTGCAGCGCACCGGCACCTTCGAATATCGCGGCCCCGATGTGCGAGGCGTCGCGCACGGCGAAAGCACGTTCTACGCGCCGCGCACGCTCGCCGCCTTCGCGGCGCTGCGCGCCGCGCATCCTGACGCGCGCGTGCTCGCGGGCAGCACCGATATCGGCCTGTGGGTCACGAAACAGTTCCGCGACCTTGGCGACCTCATCTACACCGGCAACGTCGCGGAACTGGCGAGCGTTGCGCGCGACGCCCAGACGCTCACGATCGGCGCGGCCGTCCCGCTCGAAGATGCCTACGCCGCGCTCGCCATCGATTACCCCGAACTCGCGGAACTGTGGGCGCGCTTCGCCTCGCTCCCTATCCGCAATGCGGGGACGCTTGGCGGCAACGTCGCGAACGGCTCGCCCATAGGCGACTCGATGCCCGCGCTGCTCGCGCTCGACGCCACGCTCGTGCTGCGTCGTGCGGCGCGCGTGCGCACGCTGCCGCTTGCAGCCTTCTACACGGGCTACCAGAAGAACGCGCTCGAAGCGGGCGAATTCGTCGAAGCGGTCCGCGTGCCCCGCCCCGCGCCGACATTGCGCTTTCGCACCTACAAGGTCTCGAAGCGCTACGACCAGGATATCTCGGCGGTGTGCGCTGCGTTTGCGCTCGACGTTCGCGAGGACGGCACCCTCGCGAACGCGCGTATCGCCTACGGCGGCATGGCCGCGATCCCGCAGCGCGCCGCGCTTGCCGAAGCCGCGCTCACCGGTGCACGCTGGGACGAAGCCAGCGCGCAGCGCGCGATGGATGCGCTCGCCACCGACTATCAGCCGCTCACGGACATGCGCGCGAGCGGCGCCTATCGCCTGAAGGTCGCGCGCAATCTGCTGTGGCGCTGCTGGCTCGAAACGCGCGACGACGCCCCGCTCGCGCTGTGCGACGTCAACGCGTTCGCTTTCGCCGAAGGCGACGACGATGGCCGGGACAACGCAGCCGCCGGAGTCACGTCATGAACGATCAAGCCGAAGCGCTCGTCATGCGCCCACAGCCAGGCGATGAGCACGCCCACGAGCGCGCGCTCGGCGCGCCGCTGCCGCACGAATCCGCCGATGCGCACGTGAGCGGCGAGGCGCGCTACACCGACGACATCCCCGAACTGCACGGCACCGTGCACGCGGCGCTCGGCCTGGCGCGCCATGCGCACGCGCGCATCGTCGCGCTGGATCTCGAACGCGTGCGCTCGTCGCCGGGCGTGCTTGCGGTGTTGACCGCCGCCGATATCCCCGGCGAGAACGACTGCGGCCCGGTCGTGCACGACGATCCGGTGCTCGCGAGCGACGTCGTGCAATATCTCGGACAGCCCGTGTTCGCGGTGATCGCCACGAGCCACGAACTCGCACGCCGCGCCGCGGCGCTCGCCGCGAGCGACGACGTCGTTCGCTATGAGCCGCTCGAGCCCGTTCTCAGCATCGAAGAGGCGCGCACGCGCCAGCACTACGTACTGCCGCCGCTGCGTCTTGTGCGCGGCGCGCCCGATGCTGCGCTCGCCGCTGCACCGCATCGCCTCGCAGGCACGTTTGCCGTGGGCGGCCAGGAACAGTTCTATCTCGAAGGCCAGGTGGCCTACGCGCTCCCGCAAGAGCAGACCGGCATGCTCGTCTACAGCTCGACGCAGCACCCGAGCGAAATGCAGCAGGTCGTCGCGCATCTGCTCGGCTGGCCCGCACATCGCGTCGCCTGCGAATGCCGGCGCATGGGTGGCGGCTTTGGCGGCAAGGAATCGCAGTCGGCGCTGTTCGCGTGCGTCGCCGCGCTCGCGGCGCACAGGCTGCAGCGGCCCGTGAAACTGCGTGCGGATCGCGACGACGACTTCATGATCACCGGCAAGCGCCACGATGCGCTCTACACCTACGAAGCGGGCTACGACGACGAAGGACGGCTCCTCGGCGCGCGCGTGGAGATCGCGCTGCGCGCGGGCTATTCCGCCGATCTTTCGGGCGCGGTCGCCACGCGCGCGGTCTGTCACTTCGACAACGCCTACTTTCTTTCGGATGTCGAAATTGTCGCGCTCTGCTGCAAGACGAACACGCAGTCGAACACCGCGTTTCGCGGCTTCGGCGGCCCACAAGGCGCGCTCGTGATGGAGGTGATGCTCGACGAAATTGCCAGGGCGCTGGGCCGCGATCCGCTCGATGTACGGCGCGCGAACTATTACGGCATTGGCGAGCGTGAGCACACGCCGTACGGCCAGCGCGTGGAGGACAACGTGCTCGCGCCGCTCACCGACGAACTGGTCGCGTCGAGCCGCTATCACGAGCGTCGCGCGACCATCGCCGCGTACAACCGCACGAGCCCTGTGCTCAAGCGCGGCATGGCGCTCACGCCAGTCAAGTTCGGCATCTCGTTCAACGTGCCGCATCTGAACCAGGCGGGCGCGCTTGTCCATGTGTACCGCGATGGCTCGGTGCTCGTGAACCACGGCGGCACCGAAATGGGCCAGGGGCTCAACACCAAGGTCGCGCAGGTCGTGGCGGGCACGCTCGGATTGCCGCTTGCACGCGTGCGCGTGAGCGCCGCCGATACCTCGAAGGTCGCCAATACTTCGGCCACGGCGGCCTCCACGGGCAGCGACCTCAACGGCAAGGCCGCCGAGGATGCAGCGCTCACGATCCGCGCGCGCCTCGCGGCGTTCGCGGCTGCACAATACGGCGGCGCGGCCGAAGACGTTGCGTTCGACGATGGCCTGGTGCGAGCGAACGGCAAGGCGATTGCCTTTGGCGAATTCGTCGAACTCGCGTACATGAAGCGTGTGCAACTGTGGTCCGATGGCTTCTACGCCACGCCCAAAGTGCATTGGGACGCGCGCACGCTCACCGGCCATCCGTTCTACTACTTCGCCTATGGCGCGGCAGTGTCCGAAGTGGTCGTCGATACGCTCACGGGCGAATGGAAACTCGTGCGCGCCGACGTGCTGCACGACGCGGGCCAGTCGATCAATCCGGCCATCGATCTCGGCCAGGTGGAAGGCGGCTTCATCCAGGGCATGGGCTGGCTCACCACCGAGGAGCTTTGGTGGAACCGTGACGGGCGGCTCATGACGCATGCGCCGTCCACCTACAAGATTCCGGCGGTGAGCGATACGCCAGAGGCATTCAACGTGAAGCTCTATCGCAGCGGCGGCAACGACAACGTCGAGGCGACCGTGTTCCGTTCGAAGGCCGTGGGCGAACCGCCCCTGCTGTTGCCGTTCTCGGTATTTCTCGCGATTCGCGACGCCGTGGGCGCAGCGGTGCCCACGGCGCGCGAGGCCGCGCCGCTGCGCGCGCCCGCGACGCCTGAAGCGATTCTCGATGCGCTGGACGCGCTGCAGGCAAACAGCCGCAAAATGAACTGACCGCGCGAACCGGCCCGCGCCTCGCACACTCCAACCGCAAAGCGCAGCCCGCGCGAGGCCACGAAGATTAACCGGCGGCACAGGCAACACCGTGCCGCCCCGTAGGGAGAAGCGCCAGATGCAAGCCTGGCTTTCCGATCTGCAGCACCTGCTCGCGCACGGCGACGCCGCCGTGCTGGTCACCGTTGCGCGCGTCGAGGGATCGGCGCCGCGCGAGGCCGGCACGAAGATGATCGTCACGCGCGAAGCGGCCCGCCACACCATCGGCGGCGGCCACCTCGAATGGAAGGCCATCGAAATCGCGCGCCAGGTGCTGCGCGACGGCATGCGCACGCCGCACGCGCGGCGCCTCGAGCGCCTCGCGCTCGGGCCGAGCCTCGGCCAGTGCTGCGGCGGCGCCGTGGTGCTCGCGTTCGAGCGCCTCGACGTGGCCGACCTCGGCTGGCTCGCCACGCTCGCGCGCCGCCTCGCGGCAGGCGCGTCGACCGTGCGTAGCGTATCATTTCGCTCCTCGCGGAACGGGAGCCCCGAGGGCGAAGGCACCGTAGCCGATCCGGCCATGCTTTCCGAGCCGGAACCGGGCGTGGAAGCGCCCGACTGCCTGCTTTGGGAAACGGGCGGCGCGCTGCTTCTCACCGAAACCATCGCGCCGAACGATTTTCCCGTCGTGCTGTTCGGCGCGGGCCACGTGGGCGCGGCGCTCGTGCGCGTGCTCGGCACGCTGCCCTGCCGCGTGCTGTGGGTCGACGAGCGCGACGCGGCGTTTCCGACGCCCGAGGCGTTCGCACTGCTGAACGCGCCCAACGTCGCGATCGACGCCAACGACGCGCCCGACGAAGCCGTCGACACGGCCCCGCCCGGCACGAGCTTCATCGTGATGACGCACGATCATTCGCGCGACCTCGACCTCGCCGAGCGCATCCTGCGCCGCGGTGACTTCGTGTTCTTCGGCATGATCGGCTCGCACTCGAAGCGCAAGCAGTTCGAGCACCGCCTCGCCGCGCGCGGCATCGATCCCCTGCAGATCGCGCGCATGAACTGCCCGCTCGGCGTGGACGGTATCGTCGACAAGTCGCCCGAAGTCATCGCCGTCTCGGCCGCCGCGCAACTGCTGCAGGTGATCGAAGCAGCGAAGCTGGCGAGCGCAGCGCATGCCCCCGCCACCCATTCCGCGTGATGTCAAACACTGAAGAACCCATAAGCGAATCGAACCGAACATGACGATCACGACCACCGCCAACACCGCCGCCAACGCAAAGGCGCTCGTCGACAAGGCCGCCAAAGCGCCGAAGGCCGAACTGCACATCCATATCGAAGGCTCGCTCGAACCCGAGTTGATCTTCGCGCTCGCCCAGCGCAACAGCGTGAAGCTCGCCTACGACTCGATCGACGCGCTGCGCGCCGCCTACGCGTTCACCGACCTGCAGTCGTTCCTCGACATCTACTACGCGGGCGCGAGCGTGCTGCTCTCGGAGCAGGACTTCTACGACATGACGATGGCGTACTGCGAGCGCGCGCTCGCCGATAACGTCGTGCACACCGAAATTTTCTTCGATCCGCAAACGCACACCGAACGCGGCGTGGCGATCGAAACCGTGGTCGCGGGCATCGACCGGGCGCTCGCCGACGCCGAAAAGCGCGGCCTCACGAGCAAGCTGATCCTGTGCTTCCTGCGCCACCTGAGCGAAGCCGATGCGCTCGCCACCTTTGAAGCCGCGCGCCCGCTTTTCGAGCGCTACGCGCGCCTGATCGGCGTGGGCCTCGACTCGTCCGAGCGCGGCCATCCGCCGTCGAAATTCGAGCGCGTGTTCGAGCAAGCGCGTGCGATGGGGCTGAAGCTCGTTGCGCACGCGGGCGAGGAAGGCCCGCCCTCCTACATCTACGAAGCGCTCGATCTGCTCAAGGTCGACCGCGTCGATCACGGCGTGCGCAGCATCGAAGACGCGGCGCTCGTCACGCGTCTGGCCGACACGCGCGTGGCGCTCACCGTGTGCCCGCTCTCGAACACCAAGCTGTGCGTGTTCGACGACATGACGCAGCACACGCTCAAGGCCCTGCTCGACAAGGGCGTCGCCGTAACCGTCAATTCCGACGATCCCGCCTACTTTGGCGGCTACGTCAACGAGAACTACCGCGCCATCATCGAAGCGCTCGAGCTCGACGACGACGAGGTGTACACGATCCTGCGCAACGGCTTTGAGGCTTCGTTCGTGACGCCCGAAGAGCGTGCCGCGCTGATCGCGAAGCTCGACGCGAACTGGAGTCGCGCCACGGCTTAAAGCGTGGACTCAGGCGCAAACTAAAACGCGGACTCGTCCGCACAGCAAGCCCCAGCCCGGGCTGTCACACGAATCCGGTCCAACGCGCGAGCGCCGGACCGTGGGCCCTGTTTGCCCGTCGGGCATGGGACCAGAGTAAGCGCTGAAGCGCCAACTCTGGTCGACACATGCTGCGTTTTCGGGAGCGGCATGCGTCATGCGGGGCATGCATTGGACGAATACCTGAATTTATCGGAGACGAAGTTCCCATGACTCAATCGGCTTACCGCGCAAAACTGTTGACGTTCACCGGCGACCCTGCGCAATCGTCCGACGCCGCTGTCTTTGACGAAGACGGCGTGGTGATCGTCGAAGACGGCCACGTGGTCGCCTCGGGCGCGTGGTCCGCGCTCAAGTCGCGCGTCAATGAAAGCGCGACGGTCCACAATCTGCGCGACAAGCTGATCGTGCCAGGCTTCATCGACACGCACATCCACTATCCGCAGACGGACATGATCGCCTCGCCGGCGCCGGGTCTGCTGCCGTGGCTGAACACGTACACCTTCCCGACCGAGCGCGGCTTCGAAAACGAAGCGGTGGCGCAGGACACGGCGCGCTTTTTCGTCGACGAGCTGCTCGCCTGCGGCACGACCACGGCGCTCGTGTACTGCACCGTGCACAAACAGTCCGCCGACGCGCTCTTTACCGCGAGCGAAGCGAAGAACCTGCGCATGGTCGCGGGCAAGGTGCTGATGGACCGCCACTGCCCCGAGTTTCTGCGCGACACGCCGCAAACGGGCTACGACGACAGCGCCGAGCTGATCGGGCGCTGGCACAACCGCGGGCGCCAGATGTATGCGCTCACGCCGCGCTTCGCGCCCACTTCGACCGAGGCGCAGCTCGAAGCGTGCGGCGCGCTCGCGAAGGCGCATGGCGACATCTTCATCCAGAGCCACGTGGCCGAGAACCCGGACGAGGTGAAGTGGGTCAAGGAACTGTTCCCGGGTCATCGCAGTTACCTCGACGTGTACGATCACTACGGACTCCTGCGCAAGCGGGCGGTGTACGGCCACTGCATCTGGCTCGACGACGAAGACCGCCGCCGCATGGCGCATACGGGCACCGTCGCCGCGCACTGCCCGACCTCGAACCTGTTCCTCGGCAGTGGCTTGTTCGACTTCGACAAGGCGGGCGAATCGTCGATGCCCGTGACGCTCGCCACCGACGTGGGCGGGGGCACCTCGTTCTCCATGCTGCAAACCATGAACGAGGCGCACAAGGTCGCGCGCATGGGCGGCCACCACCTCACGGCGACGCGCATGTTCTGGCTCGCCACAGCGGGCGCGGCGCAGGCGCTCGATCTCGCCGACAAGATCGGTACGCTCGCGCCCGGCAGCGAAGCCGACTTCGTCGTGCTCGACGCGCAGGCCACGCCGCTGCTCGCGCGGCGCACGGCGCGCGCCGAATCGCTGGAGGAATTGCTGTTCGCGCTCGCCCTGCTCGGCGACGACCGTGCCGTGTTCGAGACCTACGCGACAGGCAAACGCGTGCACAGCCGCGACGGCGCGCGCCGCTGAAAGCCCCGCCCCGCGCGGGTTGCGGGAAAAAGCGCCATACTATGCGCCTCATTGGGGAGTCGTACCGCCTCATCGCAACGTGAACCAAGCCTTTCTGGTCTCGACCGGCGCGGTCGCGCTCGCCGAAATCGGCGACAAGACGCAGTTGCTCTCGCTCGTGCTCGCGGCGCGCTACCGCAGACCGCTGCCGATCATCTTCGGCGTGCTCGTCGCCACGCTCGTCAATCACTCGGGCGCGGGCGCGCTCGGCACGTGGCTCGGCGCGCTCGTCACGCCGGGCGTCATGCGCTGGGCGCTCGCCGCCTCGTTCGTGGCCATGGGGCTCTGGATCCTCGTACCGGACAAGCTCGAGGAAGGCGCGGCGAATGTGAACCGCTCGCAGCTCGGCGTGTTCGGCGCCACTGTGGTGACCTTCTTTCTCGCGGAAATGGGCGACAAAACGCAAATCGCGACCGTGGCGCTTGCCGCGCGCTTTCACGACTTCTTCGGCGTCGTGGCTGGCACGACGCTCGGCATGATGATCGCCAACGTGCCCGCGATCCTGCTCGGCGACCGTTTCGCCCACAAGTTGCCGACGAAACTCGTGCATGCCGTTGCGGCGATGCTGTTCGTTGTACTCGGCGTGCTCGCGATTCTGGGCGTGGGGTTCTGACGTGCTGCGGCAAATGGCGTAAAAAAACGCGCCGGACACAAGGCCGGCGCGTCGCCAGGTGGGCGGGCACGACGATGCTTGCCTATTTCGCCGGCGCGCTGCCCGTCGCGGCCGCACCGCCCTGCCCCGCGCCCGCCGGGGCCGCAGGTGCCTCATTCGGCGCGCCGCCGTTCTTGCCGACCGGGATCTTGACTTCCGTGACCGTGCCGTTGGCCAGCGGGAAATTCCCCAGCGCGCTTTGCACGAGAAAAGGCATCACGCGCACGAGCGAGGGATCGTCGCCCGAGGTGCGCGCCTGCACGTTATAGATCTCCTTGCCGCTCGCCTTTTCCGTGATGCGGATGCCGAGCGCATGCGAATACACCGGATAGCTCTGATTCACGTAGGCGGGCTGATACGGTCCCCACGCGCCCCACGGGTTCCACGGCCCCCAGTACGGGCCCGGCCAGGGGTTGTAGAACACGGGCTGCGCGACCGTCACCGTGTCGGTGCGGCTGCCGTAGGCGAGCCCCACCAGATAGCGCGCCTGCGGCTCGGCCACGAGGCGGAACGCATGCATGGCGAGCCCGTTGGCCACGAACTGCTCGTAGGTGCTCTGCTCGATGCTCTGGCTTTGCTCGGGGCTGCGTTTGAACGCAAAGGTGCGCGTGGCGTCGCTGCCGCCGTCCCATGCGGAGAAGGCGGTCACCTGGCTCGTCACGTAAGTCGTGCAGCCGGAGAGCGTGAGGGCGAGCGCCGCCAGCATCAGGAGGGCGCGGCGGGTCCATCTGTCGTGCATCATGGTCTTCTCGTAGCAGTGTTGCTTCAGTTGGAAAAGTGCAGTCGTGGGGGCCGCTCTCTCCGATACGGTCTTTGCGCCGCGCTTATTCCGTGTCCGTTACGTGTGGATTCCACGCCGGTCGTGTCTTGTTTTGCGCTCAGCCAGCCGCGCGGCAGGGCCTGATCATACTCACTCGTGGCGCAGCGCGAAAGTTCGGAG
Source organism: Paraburkholderia sp. CNPSo 3076 (assembly GCF_026343935.1). NCBI lineage: Bacteria > Pseudomonadati > Pseudomonadota > Betaproteobacteria > Burkholderiales > Burkholderiaceae > Paraburkholderia > Paraburkholderia sp. CNPSo 3076. The sequence goes on from NZ_JAPMAL010000019.1 coordinate 61,762, forward strand.
GCCGGGCCCCGACGGACAAAGCGGCCCGAGCCTTTGTACAATGGGGCGATCCGCCGCGCTCCCGCGACGGCAGGCAGCGCCCGTCGGGCGCACCCGCCGCCGCGGCCGGCCCATTCGATCCACACCGAGCGATCCACACCGATCCGACACGCCCCCATCCAGACCATGTCCGATACCGCCACGCCCACCGTGATCCGCCGCGAAGAGTACGCGCCGCCCGCGTTTCTGATCGATACCGTCGACCTCGAATTCGACCTCGTGCCCGAGCGCACGATCGTCAAGAGCACCTTGCGCGTGCGTCGCAATCCCGACGCGCAACCCAGCGCGCATCTCGAACTCATGGGCGAGCAGCTCGAATTCATCGGCGCGGCGATCGACGGCAAGCCTTACGCGTATGTGCGCGCGCACGAACACGGGCTCACGATCGAGAACGTGCCAGATGCCTTCGAGCTCACGCTCACCGGCGCGTGCGCGCCCGCCGCCAACACCACGCTCTCGGGCCTGTACGTGTCGAGCGGCAACTTCTTCACGCAGTGCGAGGCCGAAGGTTTCCGCCGCATCACCTGGTTCCTCGACCGACCCGACGTGATGGCGACCTTCACGGTCACGCTGCGCGCAGACAAGATCGCCTACCCGGTGCTGCTCTCGAACGGCAATCTGATCGCCGAAGGCGAGTTGCCCGATGGCCGTCACTATGCGAAATGGGAAGACCCGTTCCGCAAGCCGAGCTACCTGTTCGCGCTCGTCGCGGGCAAGCTCGTGGCGCTGGAGGAGCGCATCCAGAGCGGTTCGGGCAAGGAAAAGCTGCTGCAGGTCTGGGTCGAGCCGCACGATCTCGACAAGACGCGCCACGCCATGGACTCCCTCATCCACTCGATCCACTGGGACGAACAGCGCTTTGGCCTCGAACTCGATCTGGACCGCTTCATGATTGTCGCCGTGAGCGACTTCAACATGGGCGCGATGGAGAATAAGGGGCTCAACATCTTCAATACGAAGTACGTGCTCGCGAATCCGGAAACGGCCACCGATGTCGACTTCGCCAACATCGAGGCCGTGGTCGGTCACGAGTACTTCCACAACTGGACCGGCAACCGCGTGACCTGCCGCGACTGGTTCCAGCTGAGCCTGAAGGAAGGCCTCACGGTGTTCCGCGACCAGGAGTTCTCGGCGGCGATGTCTGGCGGCGACGAGAACGAAGCGGCGCGCGCGACCAAACGCATCGAAGACGTGCGCGTGCTGCGCCAGATGCAGTTCGCCGAAGACGCAGGCCCGATGGCGCATCCGGTGCGCCCCGAGAGCTACGTCGAGATCAACAACTTCTACACGATGACCGTCTACGAAAAAGGCGCGGAAGTCGTGCGGATGTATCAAACGCTGCTCGGACGCGACGGCTTCCGTAAAGGCATGGACCTGTACTTCCAGCGCCACGACGGCCAGGCCGTGACCTGCGACGACTTCCGCCACGCCATGGCCGACGCGAATGGCCGCGACCTCGCGCAGTTCGAACGCTGGTACAGCCAGGCGGGCACGCCGCGCGTGAGCGTGAGCACGAGCTATGACGAAGGCACGCGCTGCTACAGCGTGACGCTCACCCAGGGCTACGCCAACGGCTCGCCCGCCGCGCGCGAAACGCAAAAGGGTCCGCTGCACATTCCGTTTGCGATCGGCCTGATCGGCCCGGACGGCGCGGACCTGCCGCTGCGCCTCGAAGGCGAAGCCGCCGCGCACGGCACGACGCGCGTGCTGGAGCTGACCGACACGCAGCAGACCTTCACGTTCGCCGATGTGATGGCCAAGCCCCTGCCCTCGCTGCTGCGCAACTTCTCGGCACCGGTCATCGTCGACTACGACTACGGCAACGACGAACTCGCGTTCCTGCTCGCGCACGACAGCGATGCGTTCAACCGCTGGGAAGCGGGCCAACGCCTCGCCACGCGCGAACTGCTTGCGCTTGCCGGGCGCGCCGCCGTGGGCCACCCGCTCGAAATCAACGACGCGCTCGTCGATGCATTCCGCCGCGTGCTGACCGACGAATCGCTCTCGCCGTCGTTCCGCGAGCTTGCGCTCATGCTGCCTTCGGAAACGTATCTCGCCGAGCAGATGGCCGAATCCGATCCGGCCGCCGTGCATGCCGCGCGCCAGTTCGTGCGCAAACAACTGGCAACGGCGCTGCAAGGCGAATGGCTCGCGGCCTATGAGCGCAATGTCACGCCGGGCGCGTACGAGCCGACGCCCGAGGCCGCTGGACACCGCGGGTTGAAGAACCTCGCGCTCTCGTATCTCTCGGAACTCGACGCCTCCGCACAGGCGGTGCGACTCGCCACGGTGCAATACGACGCGGCGAACAACATGACCGACCGTTCGGCGGCGCTGTCCGCGCTGTTGAACGCGCAGGCGGCCACCGGAGGCGACGTCGCGCGCCGCGCGCTCGAAGACTTCTACGTGCGCTTCGAGAAGGAGCCGCTCGTGATCGACAAGTGGTTCGCGCTGCAAGCCACGCAGCGGGGCACGGCACAACACCCGACCATCGAGACGGTGCGCGCGCTCATGGTCCACCCGGCGTTCAACATCAAGAACCCGAACCGCGCACGCTCGCTGATCTTCAGCTTCTGCGCCGCGAACCCCGCGCAGTTCCACGCCGCCGATGGATCGGGTTACGCATTCTGGGCCGACCAGGTGATCGCGCTCGATGCCCTCAATCCGCAGGTCGCGGCGCGCCTCGCCCGCAATCTCGAACTGTGGCGCCGCTTCACGCCCGCGCTGCGTGACGCGATGCGCACGGCGCTGGAGCGCGTCGCGGCTGAAGCCAAATCGCGCGACGTACGCGAGATCGTCGAAAAAGCGCTGGCTTGATCAGACGAAACGGCACGAATCGGCACACGCGCGCGGCGCCTGAGCAGCGCCGCGCGGCGATCCACGAACCGGCCTTCGCGCCGGTTTTTTTGCGCATTTTTTTCACGATTATTTTTGGCGGCGCGAAGCGACCCGTCACCGCGTGAAAAGCCGCTCCAGCAAGCCCGGCCGCGCCCCGGCGCTTTATTTTGCGCGGCTGTGCGGCGGGCGGTCACAGTCGAGCGGGTAGAATTGCGCTATTCCCAAGCGTATCCGGAGTACTGCAATGGCTTTGCAACGTCGCACCACCCTCACCAAGTACCTGATCGAGCAGCAGCGCCAGCACCGCAACCTGCCTGCCGACCTGCGTCTTCTGATTGAAGTCGTCGCGCGCGCGTGCAAGGCGATCAGCTTCAACGTCAGCAAGGGCGCGCTCGGTGACGCGCTCGGCACGGCCGGCAGCGAGAACGTCCAGGGCGAAGTGCAGAAGAACCTCGACATCCTCTCGAACGAAATCCTGCTCGACGCCAACGAGTGGGGCGGCAACCTCGCCGCGATGGCCTCGGAGGAAATGGAAACGTTCTTCCCGATCCCGGCCAACTATCCGAAGGGCGAATACCTGCTCGTGTTCGATCCGCTCGACGGCTCTTCGAACATCGACGTGAACGTGTCGATCGGCACGATCTTCTCGGTGCTGCGCTGCCCGGACGGCCAGCAGGCAACCGAGGAATCGTTCCTGCAGCCCGGCACGAAGCAGGTCGCGGCAGGCTACGCCGTGTACGGCCCGCAAACGGTGCTCGTGCTCACGACCGGCCACGGCGTGAACTGCTTCACGCTCGATCGCGAACTGGGCTCGTGGGTGCTCACGCAAAGCAACATGCGCATTCCGGAAGACACGCGCGAATACGCGATCAATGCGTCGAACGCACGCCACTGGTATGAGCCGGTGCAGCAGTACATCGGCGAGCTGAACGCCGGCAAGGACGGCGCGCGTGGCGAGAACTTCAACATGCGCTGGATCGCCTCGATGGTCGCGGACGTGCACCGCATTCTGAACCGCGGCGGCATCTTCATGTACCCGGCCGACAAGCGCGACCCGTCGAAGCCGGGCAAGCTGCGCCTGATGTACGAAGCGAACCCGATGTCGTTCATCGTCGAACAGGCGGGCGGCATGGCGACCAACGGCGAAGAGCGCATTCTCGACATCCAGCCGAAGAGCCTGCACGAGCGCGTCGCCGTTTTCCTCGGCTCGAAGAACGAGGTCGAGCGCGTCACGCGCTACCACCTCGACGCGAAAAAATGAAAAAAGATGGGGGAAAAGCTTGCATAGTTTGCGGCAACTTCCTATAATCTTTCTTCTCTGATGCACGCCGGAATAGCTCAGACGGTAGAGCAGCGCATTCGTAATGCGAAGGTCGGGGGTTCGATTCCTCTTTCCGGCACCAGGATTCAAGCAAAAAGCCCAGTCTTCGGACTGGGCTTTTTGCTTTGTGGCGTCGGCGCACGGCACTCCGTGCGCTGCGGCACACCTCTGCGCTCACCTCATCCCATCGCCCCAGCTCGTGCCATGCGAGCTTAGGCACCCTCACGCTTCTCGCGCAGAAAGTCGATGAATACACGCAGCTTTGGCGGCAACTGCGCGCGCCCGGCCGTGTACAAATAGAAACCCGGAAACGATGCACCCCACGGCTCGAGCACCGGCACGAGCCGGCCTTCGTCCAGGGGGGCCCGCACGTAATCTTCGATGACGTGCAGCAGACCCACGCCCTGCTCCGCGGCGCGCACCATCGTGCGCAGATCGTTCGTCACGAAGCGGCCCTCGGTGACCACATCGAACACGCGCCCAGCATCCTCCGGCTGCGCGAACTCCCAGCGGTAGACGCCGCCCGTCGCGAAGCGATAGTGCAGGCAATCATGCGCGGCCAGGTCATCGGGGGTGACAGGCCGCGCGCGGCGCTCGAAGTATTCCGGCGAGCCCACCACGACGATGCGAATCGGCCCGCCGATCGGCACCGCCACCATGCCAGGCGCAACCGATTCGCCCAGGCGGATGCCGGCATCGAAGCCGTCACCTACCAGATCGGCGAAACCGTCGTCGAGCGCGAGTTCGAGCTTGATCTGCGGATAGCGCGACATGAATTCCGCAAGGTGCGGCATGACGAGCAACTCGCTCGCCACGCGCGGCAGGTTGATGCGTAGCGTGCCGGCCGGGGCGTCGCGCGAGGCGTCGAGCGCATCGAACGCCGCCTCGATCTGTGAGAGCGCGGGCTGGACGCGCGCGAGAAACTGCGCGCCCGCCTCGGTCAGCGCGACCCGACGCGTCGTGCGATTGAAAAGCCTCACGCCGAGTTGCGCTTCGAGCACACGTACGGTTTGCGATAGCGCCGAAGTCGAGAAGCCCGCGGCGGACGCCGCACGCGTGAAGCTGCCATGGCGGGCGACAGCCGCCACCGCAAGCAGTGCGGGCAGGCGCCCTGCCAGACCCGAGGTGGCGGGCGGCGCGAACGCCTGAGTGGAAACCGGGCCCATGTTACCTCCATTGTGAAGCCTCGCTTCACAGTGCTTTCAGGTGAACCCGATTTTTCCACAAAAAGGAAAAGCGCAAGATGAGTTCGCGTTCGCCACTCACTCTTGGAGGAAACCGCCATGAAACTCGATAGCTATACCCTGCTCGGCCGCTCGGGCCTGCGCGTCAGCCCCATCGCCCTCGGCACCATGACGTTCGGCACTGAATGGGGCTGGGGCGCCGACGAAGCCGCTGCCCAGCGACTCTTCGACCTCTATGTCGACGCAGGCGGCAATTTCATCGACACCGCAGATCTCTATACAGAAGGCACGAGCGAAACCTGGGTGGGGCGCTTCGCGGCCGCGCGCGGTCTGCGCGAGCGGCTCGTCATCGCCACCAAGTATTCCTACAACGCGCAAGCGGGCAATCCGAACGCCGGCGGCAACCATCGCAAGAATCTGCTGCGTGCGCTCGACGGCTCGCTCAAGCGCCTCGGGACCGACTACATCGATCTCTATTACCTGCACACGTGGGACCGCATGACGCCCGTCGACGAAGTGATGCGCGCCATGGACGACGCGGTGCGTGCGGGCAAGATCCGCTACGTGGGTCTCTCCGACGTGCCCGCCTGGTACGCGGGCCGCGCGCAGACGCTGGCCGACTGGCGCGGCTTCGAACCGGTAGCGGCCATGCAGCTCGAATACTCCCTGATCGAACGCAACGCGGAACACGAATTCGCCGATCTCGCGACGCAACTCGGCATGGGGCTCGTGCCGTGGAGTCCGCTCGGCATGGGCGTGCTGTCCGGGAAATATCGGCCGTCGCAGGCAAGCGAGGGCGTGAGCGGTGCGGGCCGCTTGCAGACGGTGGGCGCAAAGCCGCCGCCCGGCTTCGACAAGCTCTCGGCGCACAACTTCGCGATCGTCGCCGAGCTCGAGCGGGTCGCGCACGAGGCCAACCGGCCCATGGCCCAGGTAGCGTTGAACTGGCTGTATCAGAAGCGTGGCGTGGCGAGCATCATCGTGGGCGCGACCAAGGCCGCGCAACTCGAAGAGTCGCTTGGCGCGCTCGACTTCACGCTCGACCCCGAACTGGTCGCGCGTCTCGACGCGGCCTCCGAGCCCGCCCACCCGTTTCCCTACTACATGTTCGCGGACGGCCACCAGTCACGCATTCACGGCCAGGTGGACGTGCGCGCGACGCCCGCGAACCACGCTCAGGTGCAGCGCGTACCGGCACCGCCGGAGGCCCAAACGTAACGAATTATCGGAGTGCATCAATACGCCGCGCCCGAATGCGCGGCTATTTACGCACGTTCGATCATTAAATCGCGGCGAAATGACGCGCAACAAAGTATTAATCGCCCAAATCGGATAGAAACGGCCGCTTACATAGTTTTAATTCTTATTAACGTTTCGACGTCAACGGCTAAGCATAATCGACCGTTGTAGACGAACGGTGGGTGCACGCTGAGGCGGGACCGGCCCGCGCTTGCGGCACCGCGCAACACCAACGCGGCAAGACTGCAGGACGTGCGCGGTTCTCAGAGCCAGGGGAAGCGCGGTCGAGGCGTTGTGCGACTGCAGCAGGCGCTGCGCGGGGGATGGGGAGAAACGTGGAACGTGCGCGATTCGCACGGCATGCGACAGTGTGAAGGACATCTCAACAATTATATTCTCGCGCCGTTAATCATTGTATTGCTGTGCGAAGAAAGCAACACGCGTGCGAGAAAAGCACTGTTACCGTAAGCGGGACTAGCGCAGTAGAAGTACCGAGCCGGATAATCGGCTTACATAGGAGAAAGATCATGGACGCCAAACCGCCAAGGATTCCGACCCCGGACCAAGTCTTCAGCCCGGATCCGGAACCGGTGGCCGTCGAGTTTCTCGGCGACGAATTGCCCGCTCACGTGCGGGCATTTCTCGACGAGCAACGCAAGGCACACGAACAGAAGTGACGGGGAAACGCACACGTACGCGCTCGCGGGCTCACGCGCGCGGCAGATGTTCGTGTGCCTGAAGACACGCGTAGTTCGGGGACACGCGTGTCATGCTGCGCGCGCAGTTTTGCGCCGTAGCGGCTAGCACTGGCGCGCTCGATCGCGGGCCCGCCTCGGTGCGACCATCTCGATTCGACCTCAGCGACATTAGACGCAAGCGCACCATAACCGGCTATGCTTCGGTTTTTATTGCCGGCGTCTTCCTTCCCTCGATGACATTGCTGACCCGCGCGAGCGCGCGTTGCGCTGCTGCGCTGCTCTTCGCCCTGCCGATCGCATCCGTCCACGCCGACGGTGACGACACTGCCCTGACCAACCTCGTCGCGCTCGTTTCGCAGCGGCTGGCGCTCGCCGAACCAGTCGCGCACTGGAAATGGCAGCATCACAAGCCGATCACCGACGCGCCCCGTGAAGACGCCCTGCTCGCCGACGTGCAGAAGCGCGCCACGGCAGCTGGCGTCGATCCCGCGTTTGCGCGTGCGTTCTTCCGCGATCAGATCGATGCCAGCACGCAAATGCAGAAGTCGCTATTCGACACGTGGCGTGCCTCCCAGGCGCCCAGCGACCCCGCACCGGATCTCGCCACGGCGACGCGCCCCCAACTCGACAGACTCACCGGACAACTGATCGGCGCGCTCGCACGCGTCCAACCGCTGCGCGGCGCACCGGATTGCCCGGCGCGCGTCGCAAGAACGGTTGCGAACTGGAAGGAACTCACGCGATATGACTCCGCGCGCACGAGTGCGATGAATCAGGCGCTGGAGCACGTGTGCGAATCGGGCGGCGTCGGCGGGGTCGCCTAAGCGCGGTTGTTATGCCGCGCTCGTAAGGCCGTCGGCCTCGGAAGGCTGCAGCACCTGCACGCGCAGGCCGCGCTCGAAGTGTGTCTGCAGAATGCGCCAGGTCGAGAGTTCGAACACCCGCTCGGCGCTGCTGTCCACCAGCACCACAGCCTCGGCCGTGGTGGGAAAGGCGCCCATATAGCACCAGCGATCGATCAGGTGATAAACCTCGGCGCCATTCGTCGAGTCCTGCTCGAGCACGACCACTGCGGCGCCGAACGGCCAGGGCGCCGCTCCAAGGTCGGCGGGGTCGCGCTTCGACACACGCGGCACGCGGTTGAACGAGGGCTTGAGCGTGGCGATCCACTGCGCCTCGACGAGGAGCGCGCCAAGCTCGCCGCCTGTCGCACGCCACTCCACGCGGCGGACCTGCTGCGCCATCCGTTGTTCGCGTGAAGAGCGCCTCTCACCCGAAAGATGCGCGCGCACGCGCTGGCGCACCCGCACGCTGCGCCCCACATAGAGCGGCACGTCGTTCTCGCCATAGAACGCATAAACGCCGTGGCCTGCCGGCGCCGTGTCGATGAGTTCGTCGGTAATGTCGCCGGCCAGTACGTGACGGCGCGTCGTACGATCGATCTGCGACGCCAGCGCTTCCGCGGGCACCAGTGCCGGCAGGCGCTGCCAGAACTGCCAGAGGAGATCGGCGTCGGCGAGCGCGCGATGGCGATCCGACGGTACGAGCGCATGGCGCTCGACCAGCGCGTCGAGCCCGTGGCGCTTCTCACCCGGAAAAAGCGCCCGTGACAGGCGCACGGTGCACAGGACGTCGGGATTGAAGGAATAACCGGCTCGCTCGAACTCCGCGCGCAGAAAGCCGCGGTCGAAAGCCGCGTTGTGCGCGACGAAGAGCTTTCCGGCGAGTCGCCCATGGAGTTCCGCGGCAATCTCGGCGAAGCGCGGCGCGCCGCGCACCATCTGGTCCGTAATACCGGTGAGCTGCTGGATAAAGGGCGGGATAGGTTGGCCGGGATCGACGAGGGTGCTCCATCGTGTCACCTGCCCTTGCGCCACCTCCACAACGCCAACTTCGGTAATGCGGTGCTCGCCTACCGAACCGCCGGTCGTCTCGAGGTCAACGAAGACGATGGGAAGGTCGCCGGCAGGCTGCGCGGCGCTCAAGGAGGATTCAAACATGGTGAAACGATGGGGAAATGGAAAACGGCCCAAGTATGCACTGTTTGGACGCCACGCGCGGACGGTTCCGGCTGTTAAGTGTGACTTTTGGCTTTTAGTGAAAACCCGAATCGGGAAAGTCGCAGATTCCCAGGGTTTCCCCGATTAAATCCGTGAGGTAAAACCGTGGGTATTAATATTGACTAAAAATCAATATGTCAAAAATAAAAAAGCCCCGGGTTCACCCGGGGCCTGGTGTCGCATGAGCGCTCGCGCAGCGAGCGCCCGCACGCTGTACTTACAGCGGCTGGATGTTCGCGGCCTGCTTGCCCTTCGGACCGACCTTGACGTCGAACGACACACGCTGGTTCTCCTTCAACGACTTGAAGCCGTCGGCGCGGATTTCCGAGAAGTGCGCGAACAGATCGTCGCCGCCGGCGTCAGACGTGATGAAGCCAAAGCCCTTCGCATCATTGAACCATTTGACGATACCGGTTTCCATGTTTCAGTTTCCCTCGAGATTTTAATGACGCGGGTAATAACCCTCACGCCGTATCCAGCCAATTCCCGCCGTCCCGCTTCATTGAATTCCACGTTTTGAAATTGCAGCAGAACGAAAATCAGCTTTGCCGTTATACGGGGAACGTCAATCGCCAGTCAAGCGAATTTTTTATAACAGCTTTCCCGATTCAACGATAAAAGCGGTACGCATCAAAAAGCGGCAAGAAATCGTATGCGAGCCGAATCGATATATAGCATTACGTCATTTTTACCCGATTATCTCACTCACGTCATTTCTACCGGGAAGTTTTCCCGAAATGTAACAATTTGTGTCAAACGTAAGTGTTTCTCCCGGTTGTTCGAGTAATACATTCAATTCATGATCCGTATTGTTAGCGGCATCGGAGGTCATCATGCTGACAGCTCTGCGGCGATGGATTCATTGGCTCGTACAAACGGACGGGATTACGCCAACGGCTGAAGAAGCCGAAACCTATGGCGCATGGCACGGGGACCACTGGCACAACCTGCTGTGTTCCCCTATGGACGCAAGGCACTACGTAATGGAAGACTGGAGCCTGCAGCCTGAGCCGCCGCAAGCGGGCACCCAATAGGGTACGCGTCGCGCGCGTGGCCTGAAGACGGGCAAAAAAAAGCGCGGCTGAAAAGGCCGCGCCGACAAAGGTTTGGAGATCTTTTTCGTCAACGAAAAAGTCTGCTTCGGAAAGCAGCGATTGAAGTATAGCCGGACCCAGGTCTGACGATTAAGTAGACTGCGCACAATCATCTGTTACGCCGGGCGCAATAATCAGTTGAGACCGTTTTAAGCCGTTTTTCGCAATCGATCGTTGTAGCGATCGCACAACGCTCGATCGGTTGACAGTTTCACCCCCTTCCTCGGAAATCCGCTCAAAGCCTTTACCAGCAGGGCTTAAGACGAGCGAAATAATCATTTCCGATATCGCAATACTTTATTGCGGAATTCGGAATACCCCCTCTTCGAGCACCCTCTCTACACTCTGCCTGTCTGGAAACCGACACGGACGAATTGTCTCGCACGGATTAATTCGTACCACGCGAACTTGCCTCTCGCTGCGCTTCGCATGGACGGTTTCCCAAACGGGGTTCAACGAAACCCACCTCTGTTCTCGGAGTTTACAAAGATGAAAAAGACTCTCATGGTCGCCGCCCTGACGGGCGTTTTTGCAACGGCTGCACACGCGCAAAGCAGCGTTACGCTGTACGGCCTGATCGACGCAGGCATCACCTACGCAAACAACTCCGGCGGCCACAGCCTCTGGAAGGCATCGAGCGGCACGGTCAACGGCAGCCGTTGGGGCCTGCGCGGCGCTGAAGACCTCGGCGGCGGTCTGAAGGCCATCTTCACGTTGGAAAACGGCTTCAACATCATGAACGGTACGCTTGGCCAGTCGAGCCGCATGTTCGGCCGTCAAGCGTTCGTCGGTCTGGCAAGCGACCAGTACGGCGCGGTCACCCTCGGTCGCCAGTACGACTCCGTGGTCGACTACCTCGCACCGCTGTCGAACACCGGCACGCAATACGGCGGCACGATCGCAGCCCACCCGTATGACAACGACAATCTGAACAACTCGATCCGTTTCAACAACACGGTCAAGTACTCGAGCGTCAACTACGCTGGCTTCAAGTTCGGCGGCACGTACTCGTTCTCGAACAGCACCCAGTTTGCGAACAACCGTGCGTACAGCTTCGGCGCGACGTATAACTACGCCGGCCTGAACGTTGCAGCTGCTTACCTGCACGCAAACAACGACATCAACAACCAGCAGTTCAACTCGTCTTCGTTCTCGGGCGCACAAGCAGGCGACTACACGTTCGGCGCAGGCCGCCAAAGCACGTTCGGCGGCGGCGTGAACTACACGTTCGGCCCGGCAACGGCTGGCTTCGTCTACACGCAGACCCAACTGGGCAACGCGGTTAACATCTCGCCGACGCAGTCGGGTACGAAGAACGGCATCTCGCTGGGCGGGAACAGCGCGCGCTTCCAGAACTTCGAAGGCAACATCCGTTACGCTCTGACCCCGGCCCTGAGCCTGGCTGGCGCGTACACGTACACCCGTGCGAACTTCGGCGGCGGCGTGAACCCGAACTACAACACGGTCGCACTGCAGTCGGACTACGCACTGTCGAAGCGCACCGACGTCTACCTGCAAGGCGACTGGCAGCACGTGTCGTCGAACCAGGAAGGTATCGGCGCGTACCTGAACGGTCTGGGTTCGGCATCGACCCGTCAAGACCAGATTGCTGTGACGGTTGGTATGCGTCACCGCTTCTAAGCAGCACGCTGCTGGCCGCCTCGGCCAGCACTGCAGCTAAAAAAGGCACCCTCGGGTGCCTTTTTCTATTTCTGCGACGAGGGATGCATTCAGGCGTGCGGCGGCGGATAGCGCACGTCCAGCACGTCGATCGGCTCCGGCCCTGCCGGCGTGTGCAGCGTGACCTGATCGCCGATCTTCGCCTTCAGGAGCGCCCGTGCGACCGGTGAAACCCAGCTCACGTGGCCGCGGTCGAGATCGACCTCGTCGATGCCGACGATCGTGATCGTATGCGCCTCGCCGTCCTCGGTGCCGTACTCGACGGTCGCGCCGAAGAACACCTGGTCCACGCTCTCCTGCCGGCTGCTGTCCACGACTTCGGCCAGATCCAGCCGCTTCGTGAGGAAGCGGATACGCCGGTCGATTTCGCGCAGCCTGCGCTTGCCGTAGATGTAGTCGCCGTTTTCGGAACGGTCGCCGTTCGAGGCGGCCCACGAGACGAGCTTGACCACTTCGGGCCGCGCTTCGTCTATCAGTTGCAGCAACTCGCTGCGCATGCGCTCATAGCCGGCGGGCGTGATGTAGTTCTTCGTGCCGGCGGGAATCTCCGGAAGACCGGCTTCGAGATCGTCGTCGTCGTCGGTCGATTCTTTGACAAAGGCCTTGTTCATGATGGGATCACTGCGTTATGTGTACTGATGCACTCACTACTGCCAGCGTACACGAACCTCGCCCCAAGACAAATCACGATAAGGGCCTTCCCTTTTTTCGAAGCCCTGCTATAATCTCTTTTCTGCGTGCGGCTGTAGCTCAGTTGGATAGAGTACTTGGCTACGAACCAAGGGGTCGTGGGTTCGAATCCTGCCAGCCGCACCATTTATTCGAAGCGCTTCCCGTCGGTTTGATCCGGGAAGGGTTTCAAGCAGTATAGTGTTGTAACTAGTATCGTCTTAGCGTGCGGCTGTAGCTCAGTTGGATAGAGTACTTGGCTACGAACCAAGGGGTCGTGGGTTCGAATCCTGCCAGCCGCGCCACCAAATAAAGGGCCTTTCCGTACGGAAAGGCCCTTTGTCTTTTCAGCTGCAGAATTGGGTGTGCCTGGCGTATCGCGAGAAGCGAAACCCTAGCGCGGCGGCGTGCCGATGTCGCCGATCTGGGCATCGGGACGCGGCAGGTCCTCCACGTCGCCAATCGCGCTGGGCTCCCCAACAGGCTCCATGCCCATGCCCAGCAACGCCTGCGGCTGCCTCAGCATCTGCCCTACCGTCTTACCGAAGCGGCTCGCGACGAACGCCCGCAGCAGCGCCTCACGCGTAGTTTCTCCGTAGGCCTCCAGGACTGCCCCCGACTCCCCTTCGAACTCGGCCACACAGGAAGCCGGCTCGCCTCCGCGCAGCTCGACGCGCCTCGCGCGGTCGAGCACCACGCCGGCCGCCTCCCACGAATCGGTGGGCATGAAGCGGCCATCCCACGGACGCCCGCGATCGTTGCCGCGCACGGCAACCGTCTCGCCACTGTCGGTGAAATAGATTTCACGCACGAAGTCCGGCAGGCTGCGCGCCACCCAGTAGTCGAGTGCGAGTCCGGTCAGTTCAGCTACGTTCATTGCGAGTCCCTCGTTTCGGTTCGAAGGAAGATGGGTACATGACCGGCAAGCGCGGTCAGGCTGCCGCGAAGGCGCGGCCGATAAGACAACGATAGATTACCGCGCGAGACGCGCTGCGGGAGCGGCCCGCGCCACGCAAGCGCGTTGCCGAGCTCGCCGCCCGCAGCTACGCGCCCCGATCAATAATCCGCGCGCTCGCGCTCGATGCGCATGCCGCCGTCGTGGCGATGGTGCCCGTCGTCGCTCGAACGCTCGCGCGCAATGCGCATCACGTCCGGATTCGTGCGCACGCGGCGCATGACGTTCGCGAGGTGCACGCGATCGCTCACCTGGATCACGAAGCGCAACATGTTCGATTCCTGTGCCAGATCGTCGTCCATCGCGATGTGGACGATGTTGGCGTCAGCCGACGTGATGTCGGCCGCCACGCGCGCGAACACGCCCTTGGTGTTCTTCACCAGCACCTTGACGGCGACGTCGAACAGCCGCCCCGGCTGCGGTGCCCACGCCACGTCGATCCAGCGGCCAGGGTCGCGCCGGTGGATGCGCTGCGCCACGCGGCAGTCGGTCGTATGGATCGCCATGCCAAGGCCGATGCCGATATAGCCCATAATGCTGTCGCCGGGAATCGGGCGGCAGCAAGCCGAAAGCTGCACCGACATGCCCTCGGTGCCCGTGATGACGACAGGCGGCGCCGGCGGCGCATTCGGGTCGCGCGGCGGATGGTGATGCTCAGCGTCGTCGGCGTCCTGGCCGCTCATCAGCACTTCGATGCGTTTGGCCATGACCGCCGCCACGCGCCGGCCAAGACCAATGTCGGCGAAAATTTCCTGGCGGTTCTTGTTGCCGGTCCACAGGACCAGCTTCTCCCACACTTCCGGCGTGACTTCCGAAAGCTGGTAGCCGTAGCCCTTGAGCGCCTGATCGACGAGCCGCTCGCCCAGTTGCACCGACTCCGTGAGACGCATCGTCTTCAGATAGTGCCGGATCGCCGAGCGCGCCTTGCCGGTACGCACGAAACCGAGCCACGCCGGATTCGGCTTGGAGTACGGCGCGGTGATCACCTCGACAATATCGCCGCTCTTCAATTCCGTACGCAGCGGCAGCAGCTCGTTGTTGATCTTCACGGCCACGCACTGGTTGCCGAGGTCGCTGTGGATCGAATAGGCAAAGTCGAGCGCCGTGGCGCTGCGCGGCAGCGCCATGATCTTCGACTTCGGCGTGAAGACGTAGACGGCGTCCGGGAACAGGTCGATCTTGACGTGTTCGAGGAATTCGCTCGAGTCGCCGACTTCGCTCTGGATGTCGAGCAGCGACTTGAGCCACTGGTGCGCGCGCTTTTGCACGTCGTTGAGATCCGCGCCGCCGTTCTTGTAGAGCCAGTGCGCCGCCACGCCGGCTTCGGCGATCTCATGCATCTTGCGCGTGCGCACCTGGAACTCGATCGGTGCGCCGAACGGGCCCACGAGCGTGGTGTGCAGGGACTGATAGCCGTTCACCTTGGGAATGGCGATGTAGTCCTTGAACTTGCCCGGAACTGGCTTGTAGAGCGCATGGAGCGCGCCGATGCAGGTGTAGCACTCGAGCGCCGACTCGACCACGACGCGAAAACCGTACACGTCGAGCACCTGCGAGAACGACAACTGCTTGTCGCGCATCTTCTTGTAAATGCTGAAGATGGTTTTCTCGCGGCCGGTGACTTCGGCGTCGAGCTTCGCGTCGGCAATGCCGCGCTGCACCGCTTCCAGAATCTTGCTCACCACTTCGCGGCGATTGCCGCGCGCGGCCTTCACCGCCTTTTCGAGGGTGGCGTAGCGATTCGGATTGAAGTTCGCGAAGCTCAGGTCCTGCAGCTCGCGATAGGTGTTGTTCAGGCCGAGACGGTGCGCGATGGGCGCGTAGATGTCGATGGTCTCGCGCGCCACGCGGCGGCGTTTTTCGGGTGGCACCGCACCGAGCGTGCGCATGTTGTGCAGCCGGTCGGCGAGCTTCACCAGAATCACGCGCACGTCGCGCGCCATCGCGAGAAGCATCTTACGGAAGTTCTCCGCCTGCGCTTCCTCGCGATTGCGAAACTCCATCTTGTCGAGTTTCGACAGGCCATCGACCAGTTCCGCGACCTTCGCGCCGAAGCGCTCGGCGAGTTCCGCCTTGGTCACGCCCTGATCTTCCATCACGTCGTGCAGGAGCGCAGCCATGATGGACTGCGCGTCGAGCTTCCAGCCGGCGCAGATTTCCGCGACGGCGACGGGATGGGTGATATACGGTTCGCCGCTCTGGCGATATTGCCCGAGGTGGGCTTCATCGCTGAAGTGGAACGCCGCCTTGACCTCCTTGATTTCCTCGGGAGTGAGGTAACCGGAGAGCGCGGCGGTCAGATTGGCGATAGAGACGACCCCGTGCTTGCGGGGCTGCTCCGGCGTCGCGGTCGGACCGAACAGATGGCGAAACGACTGTTCGAGGACCGCGTCGATGTAATTGCGCGCAGGGCTCGCAGTCTCGGCTTCCTGGTCCACGTCGGTGGCCGGCGAGGGCGTGATGCTCATGTTCCCCTCCGTATCAGGTTTGGCGTTGACGGTTAAAGCGCCTGCGGCGGTACAAAACTACATGGCGATCGACAATGCCTCGGAACGCGCCCTTAGACGGGCACCTTCTTCAGCATTTCGAGGCCGACCTGGCCAGCCGCGATCTCGCGCAGCGCGACAACGGTTGGCTTGTCGCGGCTTTCGATCTTGGGCGTGTGACCTTGGGCGAGCTGGCGGGCGCGATACGTCGCGGCGAGCGCCAGTTCGAAGCGGTTCGGAATCTGTTTCAGACAATCTTCGACGGTGATGCGGGCCATGTCGGGTTCCTTCTCATTCTCAGCAGGTTCTTATTCTACCTTATGTGCCCGACGCGCCGGGCTGCGGGTGGTGGATACCGAGCTGCACGAAGAGCTCGGTATGCCGCGCGTATTGCGAAGCGAAGCGCAGGCGCGTGGCGCTCACGATGTTGCGCAGCTCCTGCAACGCGCGATCGAAGTTCTCGTTGATCACGACATACTCCGATTCGCTCGCATGCGCGATCTCGCTGCCCGCTGCAAGCAGGCGTCGCGTGATGACGTTCGGCTCGTCTTCGCCGCGCTTTTTCAGGCGGTCGGCGAGCGCTTCGAGCGACGGCGGCAGGATGAAGATTTCCACCGCATTGCGGAACTGCTTCTTCACTTGCTGCGCGCCTTGCCAGTCGATTTCGAGCAGGACGTCATGGCCGATTTTCATCTGGTCTTCGATCCACACGCGCGACGTGGCGTAGTAGTTGCCATGCACTTCCGCGCTCTCGAGAAACTCGCCAGCGGCGTGGCGCGTGAGGAAGTCGTC
Organism: Paraburkholderia sp. CNPSo 3076; assembly: GCF_026343935.1. Classification (NCBI taxonomy): domain Bacteria; kingdom Pseudomonadati; phylum Pseudomonadota; class Betaproteobacteria; order Burkholderiales; family Burkholderiaceae; genus Paraburkholderia; species Paraburkholderia sp. CNPSo 3076. The sequence goes on from NZ_JAPMAL010000019.1 coordinate 78,817, forward strand.
GACGGTCGTGAAGTGATAGTGCTCGCCGTCGCGCTCCTTCGAACGCGGCACGCGCGTCGTGTACGAAACCGACAGGCGGATCGCGCTGTCTTCGGCAAGCAGCGCGTTCACGAGCGTCGACTTGCCCGCCCCCGACGGCGCCACCACCATGAAGAGGTTGCCGGGGTACATGCCCGCGTACGGATTGCGCTTTTTGTCCTGCTTCGCGTCCGCTTTGGGGGTGCTGCTTTGGTCGGTCATGTTCGTTGCTTCCTTCATTCGAGATTCTGGACCTGCTCGCGCATCTGCTCGATGAGCAGCTTGAGCGTCATCGAGGCGTCCGCGAGTTCCTTCGCCGCCGCCTTCGAGCCGAGCGTGTTCGCTTCGCGGTTGAGCTCCTGCATCATGAAGTCGAGACGCTTGCCGACGCGGCCGCCCTTCTCGATCACGTGACGCGTTTCGTTCAGGTGCGCCGTGAGACGCGAGAGCTCTTCGGCGATGTCGATGCGAATGCCATACATCGTCACTTCCTGGCGGATGCGCTCGGCAATTTCTTCACGCGAGATGTTGCCGATGCTGCCGCCGTTGCCATTGCTGTCCGGCGCGGCGATGCCGAGCGCTTCCTGCAGACGCTCGACGATCTTCTGCTGGTGCTTCGCGATCAGCTCCGGCACGAGCGGCGTGATGCGCGCGACGATCGCCTCCATTTCGGTCACGTTCGCAAGCAGCATGTTGGCGAGCTGCGCGCCTTCGCGAGCGCGCACTTCGATCAGATCGGCGATGGCCTGCTTGCCGCAGCCGAGCACGGCGTCGCGCAGCACCTCGGCCGCCACTCCGCTTTCCGCCAGCACGCCGGGCCAGCGCAGGATCTCGCCCGTGCGCAGACGGCCCGACTCGGGAAACGCTTCGAGCACGGCGCGCTCGAGCCCGGCCAGCTGATCGAGCGCGTCGCGGTTGAGCGCGCCCGCGCTGGCGCCCTGCTCGCTCTTCTGGATGTTGATGCGGATGTCGACCTTGCCGCGCGAGAGCTTCGTCATCAGCATTTCGCGCAGCGTGGGCTCGCACACGCGCACGTCTTCGGGCATGCGGAAGTTCAGGTCGAGAAAGCGCGAATTCACCGTGCGCAATTCGACGGAGACACTCGCGCCGCCCGTGCCCGAAGCCGCAGCAAGCTCGCGCGTGGCGCTGGCATAGCCGGTCATGCTGTAAATCATGGTTCGTCTCGCGAAGAGAGCCGTGGCGTCGTGCGCTGCGCGCGCGGGTCACGGCGAGGAAATCGAGGCGCCCGGCGTGTTGTCGCGAATGGACGAAAAGCGCGGGGCGGAGAAACCGCATTATCCCATTTTTGAGGGCGCGCCTTCGCAAGCGCGGGCTGCATGCCGCTTCCGGACGGGGCGGCCCGCTTTCCACCCTCCTGTCGCCGTCCCGCCGCCTTCCGGCCGCGCCCGTCGCGAGGCGCGCGGAGGCGGTAAAATCACGGTTTCCCCTTCCCTCTCGCGCCCTCGCGCACCTTCACGATGACCCAATCCATCCAGCGCCCCTCCGGCCGCGCCGCCGACCAGCTTCGCGAAGTCCGCATCACCCGCAACTACACGAAGTACGCCGAAGGATCGGTCCTCGTCGAGTTCGGCGACACCAAGGTGCTGTGCACCGCGAGCGTGTCCGAAAGCGTGCCGCCGTTCCTGCGCGACAAGGGCCAGGGCTGGCTCACCGCCGAATACGGCATGCTGCCGCGCGCCACGCACACGCGCAGCGACCGCGAAGCCGCGCGCGGCAAGCAAACGGGCCGCACGCAGGAAATCCAGCGCCTGATCGGCCGCGCGATGCGCGCCGTGTTCGACCTCGAGGCGCTCGGTGCGCGCACCATCAACCTCGATTGCGACGTGCTGCAAGCCGATGGCGGCACGCGCACGGCGAGCATCACGGGCGCGTTCGTGGCGGCTCACGACGCCGTCTCGAAGCTGCTGGCCACGGGCCGCATCGAACGCTCGCCGATCTACGACTACGTGGCGGCGATTTCGGTTGGCGTGTACGAAGGCGTGCCGGTACTCGACCTCGACTACGACGAAGACTCGCAGTGCGACACCGACATGAATGTCGTCATGACGGGCTCGGGCGGCATGGTCGAAGTCCAGGGCACGGCAGAAGGCGCGCCGTTCTCGCGTAAGGAACTGAATGCGCTGCTCGATCTGGCGCAAAGCGGCATCCGCTCGCTGATCGAAAAGCAGAAGGCGGCGCTGGAGATCTCGCATGGCTGATCTGCAGCCGGGTTCAACGGCTAAAACCGCGGCTCGCGCGCTCTCGCGCGTCGTGCTCGCCTCGAACAACGCGGGCAAGCTGCGCGAATTCGCGGCGCTGCTCGGCGCGGCCGGCATCGAGCTCGTGCCGCAAGGCGCGCTCAACGTGCCGGAGGCCGAGGAGCCGCATCCCACCTTCGTGGAGAACGCGCTCGCCAAGGCACGCCATGCGGCGAAGCTCACGGGCCTGCCCGCGCTCGCCGACGACTCGGGCCTGTGCGTGCGCGCGCTGCGCGGCGCGCCGGGCGTGTATTCGGCGCGTTACGCGCAGCTCGCGGGCGCCGAGAAGAGCGACGCGGCGAACAACGCGCTGCTCGTCGCGAACCTGAAAGATCACGCGGATCGCCGCGGCTACTACTACTGCGTGCTCGCGCTCGTGCGCCATGCCGACGACCCCGAGCCGCTCATCGCCGAAGGCCGCTGGCACGGCGTGGTGCTCGACGCACCGCGCGGCGACAACGGCTTCGGCTACGACCCTTACTTCTACGTTCCCGAGCTCGAAGCCACGGCCGCCGAGCTCGATCCGGCGCTCAAGAACGCGTCGAGCCATCGCGCAATTGCCCTGCGCCAACTGCTCGCGCGACTCCAGGAGGAAGCGTGAGCCAGCAGCATCGAATTGGCATCGAGGTGGTCCAGTCGTTCACGATGCCTGGCAGCATTCGCCTCACTTCGCTGCCACCGCTCGCGCTCTACGTGCATTTTCCGTGGTGCGTGCGCAAGTGCCCGTATTGCGATTTCAATTCGCATGAATGGAAGGGCGAGCGCTTCCCCGAAGACGATTACCTCGACGCCCTGCGCGCCGATCTCGAGCAGGCGCTGCCGCTCGTCTGGGGTCGCCAGGTGCATACGGTGTTCATCGGCGGGGGCACGCCCAGCCTGCTTTCCGCGGCGGGTCTCGATCGACTGCTTTCGGACGTGCGCGCCCTGCTGCCGCTCGACGCCGACGCCGAGATCACGCTCGAAGCGAATCCAGGCACCTTCGAAGCCGCGAAGTTCGCGCAGTTTCGCGCGAGCGGCGTGAACCGGCTTTCGGTGGGCATCCAGAGCTTCAACGAAGCGCATCTGAAAGCGCTCGGACGCATTCACGACGCGGCGCAGGCACGCCATGCGGTCGAAGTCGCGGCGAAGACTTTCGACAACTTCAACCTCGACCTGATGTTTGCGCTGCCGCAGCAGACGCTCGCCGAATGCGAGGCCGACATCGAGACGGCGCTCTCGTTCAAGCCGCCGCATCTGTCGCTGTATCACCTGACGCTTGAACCGAACACGCTGTTCGCCAAGTTTCCGCCTGCCCTGCCCGACGACGACCAGTCCGCCGACATGCAGGACTGGATTCACGAGCGCACGTCGGGCGCGGGATACGGGCGCTACGAGGTTTCGGCTTACGCACAGCCGGATCGCCAATGCCGGCACAACCTCAACTACTGGCGCTTCGGCGACTATCTCGGGATCGGCGCCGGCGCGCATACGAAGCTCTCGTTTCCGAACCGCATCGTGCGCCAGGCGCGCTACAAGCATCCGGCGACCTTTATCGAGCAGGCGCGGGCGGGGACGCCGGTCCAGGAAGAGCACGAAGTGGGCGCACGCGATTTGCCGTTCGAGTTCATGCTCAACGCGCTGCGGCTCGTGGAAGGATTTCCGGTGCATCGCTTCATCGAACGCACGGGACTGCCGATCACGACGATCGAACCGGCGCTGCAGGAAGCCGAGCGGCGCGGGCTCATCACGCGCGACTATGAAAAGATCGCGCCGACCGAATTGGGGCAGCGGTTCCTGAACGATTTGCAGGCGCTGTTCCTCAAGGACCCGCACTGAGGTCGACCTGGATCGACCGGGCGACTGCCGTCGCGTGTGCGTTTCGGGTTACAATGCGCGGCTCCGGAGGTGTGGCAGAGTGGTTGAATGCACCGGTCTTGAAAACCGGCGAAGGGGTAACCCTTCCGTGAGTTCGAATCTCACCGCCTCCGCCAATTCGTGAAACCTGGCGCGTCCCAGCGCCAGCGTGTCGTCAAAGTGCCGGCCGTCAGGCCGAAACGCCGCTGATCTACGAGACACCGTCCCTGTGCCACGCGAGAATGTGTGGTCAATATCGCGCCACAAATAATCAGGACTGCGAGTTATTTTGCGCTGGCAGATCACGCTCGCGCAGCGCGCTGCGACACGCCGATCGCATTTAAAGGGTCAAACCCAAAAATCACTTCAGCAAATCCCGCTCAATTCACTAGGTGAAAACCCTAATCACGAGGTAAAATCGTACCCATTGATGGGAAAGATCGCCATGCCGCACCAATACCAACTGCTCGAAAAATTCGCGTTTTCGCTTGTCGTCCTGTTCGCCGTGATGTGCTCCAGCTACATCGCGTGGGAAAGCTCGCCCAATCTGCGTGACAACTTCCAGGTCGGCAAGGAGCTGTTCCTGAAGAGCGGCGAGTATTCGTACGCCTGCGCGACGACCGCTGCCGATCCCTGCGCGCAGTTCCCAGTCGAATAAGCAGCCTCTAGCACCCTCGCCGTTTCGCACGTCCCGTGAACTACGCGGGACAGTTCTGATTGCTTCCCGCTGCGTATCGTCTAAGCTCGATTCAGGTTCCGCTTCCGAGCTTGTCCGACATGCTCATCCGCGTCCAGTTGTCTTGCGGTTCATCCGCACCTCGCGCCTCCCTCGCACGGCGCCTAGGTCTGGTTTTGCTGCTCGCGATGCTCGGCTGCCTCGGCGCCTGCACGATCACGCCGCCGCCCAGGCCGCTCCTCGTCATTCCCCCCGCGGCGATCAACAGCGCCACCCTCGACGACTACCGCACCACGGTCGCGAAACACATCGTCGAGCACAACCCGTCCTACGTTCTGCACGGCGCGCCGCAGGCCATGCTGCGCTCGCTCGTGGTCGTGTCGTTCACGGTCAATCGCAATGGCCAGATCGTGAAATCATCGGTTTACCGGACCAACGGCGACGACGAAGCCGAAGCCACCGCCCTCGCAACATTGCGCCGCGCCGCGCCGCTGCCGCCGCCGCCCGGCGGCCTGCTCAATTCCGCTGGCCAGCTCGACATGTTCGAGGACTGGCTCTTCAACGACAACGGCAAGTTCCAGCTGCGCACGCTCGCGTCGCCGCAGGCGCAGAACTACCAGTGACCAACGCGCTTCGCGCCGATGCCTGACTCGCGCGGGCCTGCTTACGCCCGCCTTGCTGCGCGGCGCGCACGGTCGTTATAATTTTTCGCTATCCCCAGCCGGCGCCCGCCGGCCATGCCTCTTGCCACGCGCCATCCGCGCGGCCGCGCGAGGCTTCGACCGCGCTCCCGCTCCTTCGTGCCTATCGGCGCGTGCTATGGCCGGTCAGGAATCAACGTGCACGGCTCGCGCCGTGCGATGCATACTGGCGAAGCGTCGCCGCCTGACGCTGCCGGAGCGTCGAGCGCCGACCACGCGCCCCGCCACGCTTCGAGCCTGAACAAAGACGCCCGCGCAAGCCTCGCAAGACTCAGGCGCGAGCGCGTCACAACGACTGGAGACCCTGGATGTCCACCTCACCCATTTCGCCCGCGCGCGCCGATCAGGCAAACGCAGCGAAGCAGCAAAGCACCGCGCGCGTGATCTTTGCGAGCTTTATCGGTACCGCAATCGAGTTCTACGACTTCTATGTGTACGCAACGGCCGCCGCGCTCGTGATTGGCCCCGTGTTCTTCCCGCACGGTTCGGCCACGGCGCAGGCGCTCTCGGCGTTCGTCACCTTCGGCATCGCGTTCGTCGCGCGGCCGATCGGCTCGTTCATCTTCGGCCACTTCGGTGACCGCATCGGCCGTAAATCGACGCTGGTGGCGTCGCTGCTCGTCATGGGCCTCTCCACCACGCTGATCGGCTTCCTGCCCGGCTATGACGCGATTGGCAGCCTCGCGCCGATCCTGCTGTGCATCCTGCGCTTCGGCCAGGGCATCGGTCTGGGCGGCGAATGGGGCGGCGCCGCGCTCCTCGCGACGGAATACGCGCCGCAAGGCAAGCGCGGCTGGTTCGGCATGTTCCCGCAGCTCGGGCCGTCGGTGGGCTTCCTCGCCTCGAATGGCCTCTTCTTCGGCCTCGCCTCGACGCTCTCCGACCAGCAGTTCCGCGACTGGGGCTGGCGCGTGCCGTTCATCGTCTCGGCGGTGCTCGTCGCGCTCGGTCTGTACGTGCGCATGAAGATCGCCGAAACGCCCGCCTTCAAGGCCGCCATCGAGCGCGAGGAGCGCGTCAAGGTGCCGGTCGCGACGCTGCTCTCCCAGTACTGGTGGCCGACGCTGCTCGGCGCGCTCGCCATGGTCGTGTGCTACACGCTCTTCTATAACGCCACGGTGTTCTCGCTCTCGCACGGCGTGACGGCGCTGCACATTCCGCGCCCGACCTTCCTCGGCATGCTGTGCATCGCGGTGGTGTTCATGGGCATCGCCACGCCGATCTCGGCCTGGCTGTCCGACCGCTTCGGCCGCAAGCCCGTGCTGATCGTCGGCTGCATTCTGGCGATTCTCTCGGGCTTCACGATGGAGCCGCTGCTCGGTAGCGGTGCGACGCCGCTCGTGCTGCTCTTCCTCGTGATCCAGCTGTTCCTGATGGGCGCCACGTTCGCGCCGATGGGCGCGCTGTTGCCCGAGCTGTTCCCGACCAGCGTGCGCTACACGGGCGCGGGCGTCGCTTACAACCTGGGCGGCATTCTTGGCGCATCGGTTGCACCGTATATCGCGCAGGTGCTGGCCGCGCGCGGCGGTCTCTCGTGGGTCGGCGCGTATGTGTCGATCGCCGCCTGCGTGAGCCTGTTCGGTGTCCTGTGCATGCGCGAGACGCGCCATACGTCGCTCTCGTAACGCATCGCCGCATCAATAAAAAAGCGGAGGCCGCCAGGCGGTCTCCGCTTTTTTTATGCCTTTTTTAATCGCTTTGGGTACGCACGATGCGTGTCTATACTCGCATCAACAAGCGGGGAGCGATCTCCCGGGGGAGCCGACGATGAACCTGCATCTGAGCAACGCCGACATTGTTCTGATCATCGCCCTCGCCCTGGGCATCTCGCTCCTGCTGGCGTTTCGCCTGCGCACCGCGAGCTGGCGTGCGGTCCTGCTCGAAGCGCTGGCGGCGAACGCCGCGGCAATTGCCGCGGTCGTCGCGATTGAAATGCTGCTTGCCTGAAGGCCGCCGTGCCGCAGGTACCGCCTGGGCGGCACCGTTCGGCAGCGATCAGCGATAGTAATACCCGTGATGGTAGCCGCCGCCGTAGTAGCCGCCGGCCGGCACCACGACGCAGCCGCCCAGCGAAGCCGCGAGCAAGGCGCCGGCGATGAGGGTAAGCGTCAATCGTTTCACAGTGTTCTCCCTTCAAGTCAGTGTCTGTGTCCGGCCATGCGATGTCGGGCTGGACGGTTACGATTGAACACGACGGCGAAGGCGTGAGGCGTTGCAATTTGTAAGCAGCGGTGTGGCCCGTGTAACAGCATGGGCGCCCAAAGCCTTTTGCATGCGCTGTCAGGCGCGCCCCTCCAATACAAGCGCGACACTTTTAACAAGCTCGTAATGGGAAACGGCGGGGAAAGCACGCTGCAACGCGCGTGCCGACCCGCGAAAACTCAAGCGGCGTGAACGCGCGATGACGGCATAGACGCGCCGCCGTCGCGCGCCGGGTAGATGCGATCGACAGCATCGATCGCCACCTGCACGGGCGGCACGTGATGGCCGTCGCCGATCGAGATCGAGCGATTGGGCGCACGCACGCCGCTGTGCTCGGCGTCGGTCGAAACGAAGACCATCACGGTCGGCTTGATGAGCGCGTGCGAGAGATGCACGAAGCCCGTGTCGGTGCCGACCACGAGCGCGCAATCCTCGATGCGCTGTGCGAGCTGGGAAACCGTGAGGCGCGGCAGCACCGTCGCGCCCGGGATCAGCGCCGCGATCTCGCGCGCCGCGGCGTGCTCGCTATCGGAACCCCAAGGCAGTTCGATGCGCAGGCCACGCGCGATCAACGCATTGCCAAGCTCCCCCCAATGCGCGACCGGCCACTTCTTCTCGTCTTTCGAAGTCGCGTGAAAGAGCAGCGCCGTGGGTGCGTCAGGCGCGGGCAGCGCGGTGCCGTCGCGCGGAACGCGCATCTGAAATTCGGGCGGCGTATCGACCGTGTAGCCGAGCGCCTCTCCCGCGCTGATGCGCATGCCGTGCCACGCATCGCACTTCGGACGCGGCCCGAAGCGGCCGTTGTATGCGAAGGCCGCGCCGCGCTCGCCGAGGTCCTGCGAGAGATAGCCGAAGCGGCGCCGCCCGCGCGCGAGAAACGCGATGATCGCGCTCTTGTACACGCCGTGAATGTCGACGATGGCGTCATAGCGGTAGGCGCGCAGTTCCGAAATCGACGCCCAGATCGCCTTGAAGTCGCTCCAGCGGCGTGCCTTCTTGAAGCGGCGAAGCGGCGCGCAGAGCACGCGGTCGACGCCCGCGTTCCAGCGCACGATATCGGCAAAGGCCTCGTCCGCGGCCCAATCGACCTTAACGCCGGGGAAGGCGCGCTGCACGTCGGCCACGACCGGAAGCGCCTCGACGATGTCGCCGAGCGAAGTCACTTTGACAATCAAAACTCGTTTCATTGTGCTGCGGACCGCAGGGCCCGATATTCCAGTCTTCAAGGGATTTCCGGAGATTTTAACGGACGAAGCTTGCGGCAACCTGCGAACAGGCGATCGAATAGGAGCGAAATCTGTCCCTTTCTCATTGGATCCCTCGTGTGGCATCGACAATGGACGCTGTAAAACGCGCCGGGCCCGACACGCCAATGCGCGCCAGGCCCGGAATGGACGATCCGTCGAGGGATCGAAATAAACGGTCAACGGCTAGTAGACGACGACCGGTGCGGGTCTCACGTACATGGGCCGCGCCGGCACGACGATGCAGCCCGCCAGCGTAATCGCGAGCACGGCCGCCGCGAGCAGTTTTTTACTCATGAGAGGGCTCCCCTCAGGCTTGAAAGATCAGGCGGCCCAATGGCCTTCGACCCAGCGCCAGTTCGGCCCATGCGCGATCCAGTGTCCCGGCACCCAGTGATAGCCCACGCGCTCAGCCTGCCAGTGGCCCCTCACCCACACGTACTGGCCGTGGTCCCAGCGCCAGTGGCCCTTGTCCCACGCGTAGCCCACGCGCGGCGCCGGCACGACTTCCACGCGTTCGGCAGGCGGCGGTGCGCTCGGCTCGACCACGACGATTTCGGCAAATGCGGGAGCCGCGACAGCGCAGGTGCCAGCGGCGACGATCGCGGCCTTGGCGATGAAAACGCGAATGGAGTTGTTCATGTTGACCACCCTTGATTGTTTGACGCCTTGATTGGCGTTACCCGATCAATGCGCGCGCACGGCGTTGCGCTGACAGCGGCGGTGTAACGGCGCAGGGTGAAGTGAAACGGAATATTTCGGTAAGGCGGGCGGCCGCGCCAAAGCGCAGCGCGAGAAGAAAGGCGCGGAGGGAAAAGCGCGGCGATACGACGAACGACGCGCGCAGCGCAGCGGCTGCGCGCGTTGAAACTCAAGCCTGCGGAATCTCGATCTTGACCTCGAGCACTTCGAGATCGTCCTGACGCTCGAGACTCACGCGAATGTCTTCATCGGAGATCTTCACGTACTTCGAGATCACCGCGACCAGTTCGCGTTGCAGGGCCGGCAGATAGTCGGCGGGCGGATGGCCGCCTGCGCGCTCGTGAGCAATGATGAGCTGCAGGCGTTCCTTCGCTACCGAGGCGGACTTCTTCTTCTCGCCGAGAAAAAACGAAAGAAACGACATGACGTTCGCCTCCCTTACTTGCTACCGAAGAGGCGCTGCAAGAGGCCTGGCTTCTGGTAATCGGTGAAGCGAAGCGACTTGTCCTCGCCGAGAAAGCGCGACACGACGTCCTTGTATGACTCGGCGACGTCGGTGCCGTCCAGATGCACTGCCGGCAGACCCTGGTTCGACGCGTGCAGCACCGCTTCCGATTCGGGAATCACGCCGATCAGTTCAATGCGCAGGATCTCCTGAATGTCGTTCAGCGAGAGCATCTCGCCTTCGCTCACGCGCTTCGGGTTGTAGCGGGTGATGAGCAGGTGCTCCTTGATCGGGTCCTTGCCTTCGATCGCACGCCTGGTCTTCGACGACAGCATGCCGAGGATACGGTCCGAGTCGCGCACGGAAGACACTTCCGGGTTCGTCACGATGAGCGCTTCGTCGGCGAAGTGCATCGCGAGCAGCGCGCCCGACTCGATGCCCGCGGGCGAATCGCACACGATGTACTCGAAGTCCATCTTGCGCAGGTCCTCGATCACCTTCTCCACGCCCTCTTTCGTGAGCGCGTCTTTATCGCGCGTTTGCGAGGCCGGCAGGATGAAGAGGTTTTCGCACTTCTTGTCCTTGATGAGCGCCTGATTGAGGTTCGCCTCGCCCTGGATCACGTTGATCAGGTCGTACACGACGCGGCGCTCGCAACCCATGATGAGGTCGAGATTGCGCAGGCCCACGTCGAAGTCGATGACCGCGGTCTTGTGGCCGCGCAACGCGAGGCCCGATGCGAAACTCGCGCTCGTGGTCGTTTTACCGACACCACCTTTGCCCGAAGTCACCACAATGATTTTTGCCATTCCCTTACCTTGCGTTCGTCAGTTTCTCAGTTTGGTCTCATCGCGTGCCGCTCATGCTCCTGCTCGCCTGCGCACGACGCTCGAGCTGCGACTCAGGTGAGCCTCAACGGTTCGATCAACAGCTTTTCTTCCTCGAGCCGGATTTGAGCCGGCTTGCCCCGCACGTCGTCGGCGAGTGGAACTTCAGTGGTACGGTAGATGCCCGCAATCGAAATCAGTTCCGCCTCGAGGCTCGTGCAGAAAATGCGTGCGTCATGGTTGCCGTGCACGCCCGCGAGCGCGCGGCCGCGCAACGGCGCGTAAATGTGGATGTTGCCCTCGGCGATCACTTCCGCTCCGTTGGACACGAGGCCGAGCACGACCACGTCGCCCTTCGCGTAGATGCGCTGGCCCGAGCGCAACGGCCGGTCGATCACGAGCGTAGGTTCCGCACCACGTGCGCCGGATGCGCCAGCGTCGAGCGCCGCCGCTGCGTTCACCGTTGCCGCCGCGCTCGCTTCGGCGGCGGCCGGGTCCGTGTCGGCGGTAAAGAGTTCGGGCTGCGCAGCGGTGGCTTGCGGCGCGGCCGGAGCGGCGGCAGATGCGGTGGCCGAAGCATTCGCTGCCTCGCCGTCGCTTGCGCCTTCTTCGGCGGCCGGCTTCCCGCCCGCGCCGCGGCGGTCGCGTGCCTCGAGGAACGGCAGGCCTGCCGCAGCGGCCCAGCCGTGCTGTTCAGGTTGCGCAACCACGCCCACCGGGCGCATGCGCACGCTTTCGAGCAGACGCACAATGTCGCCGAGCGCAACCTGCTCGCCGTCGGCGAGACGCCGCACGTCGATCGCGACGGTGTCGTTTGCGAAGAATTCGGGCGTCGCCTCGAAGCGCCGCGTGAGCTCGGCGCGCATGGCATCGAGCTCGGTCGTCTTGACCACGAACAGAAGCGTATCGACTGAACCGCTCTTCAGTTCAAAATATGGCGATTTCCTGGGCGACATGGCGTTCGGCTAAAAATTTTGCATATTTTACAGGCGCGGGCGCACACGGCCATTATTTTTAATGGGATATTCGGCCAAATTCGCTGCCAGATACGCATCAACAAAAATGGCGCAAAAAAAGCGCGCGAAGCGCAAACGTGCCGAGCCGTCCGTGCAGAAACGATTCTGGTTCGGTGTGTCGTACGCAGGGAAGCGAAACGCGGGCGCCACCGCGCGCAGCGGCGCGAACGCCAGCGTTACGGCGAGGAAGCGGACTTCGTGTGCTCGCCGAGCGCACGCATGAGCAGCGTTTCCCACTGCTCGGGCTGCTGCTGGCTGCGCGCATGGTCGCCGGTGGCGACGAAGCCGAGGCGCTCGTAGAAGCGCATGGCCGTGGTGTTCGTGTCGGTGATCCACGCGTAGACCTGCGTGGCGCCTTCGCTCACGAGCCAGTCGATGGCGCTGTTCAGCAGCAATTCGCCGCCGCTTAGATGACGCACCGCAGGCGCGACCCACAGCGCCGAGACGAACGCGCGGCGCGCCGGCGCGCTTTCGAAGCTCGCGCCGATCAGACCGGCCGGATGGCCCTCGGTATAGAGAATGAACGACGTGCCCGTGTGCGAAACCGCATGCCGGGCCGCCGCGGCGTCGAAAACGGCGGCATCGGCGGATAGCGCGTCTTCGAGCGTGTCGCCGAATGCATAAGGCGCGTCGCGCAGCGAAGCTGTTCGAAGCTCGCGGAGCACGGCACCCTGATCGGCGGCGATACGGCGAACGGTCAGTGACGGACTCATGCAGTCGTAAACCCCAATAAAGCGCTAACGCGTAGCTTTAACCGAACTGGCTTGAGAGTCAAATCCTTATTTGACAATTGCCGGCACGCGACGCCCTGCGCGCGAGCCTTGACAGTCGGCCCCAGAGGCCGCACAGCCACGCTCACGGGGCCTCGTAGGCGCCTGTGCCGTCCGGCCAGGGCGTGAGGAGTTCATAGCCGTCGTCGGTGACAGCGACCATGTGTTCCCACTGCGCCGAAAGCGAGCGGTCCTTCGTGACGACCGTCCAGCCGTCGCGCTGCACCGACGTGCCGGCGCGGCCCGCGTTGACCATCGGCTCGATCGTGAAGACCATGCCCGGCTTCAGGCGCACGCCCTGCCCCGGCTGGCCGTAGTGCAGCACCTGCGGTTCCTCGTGGTAGACCTTGCCGATGCCGTGGCCGCAATACTCGCGCACGATCGAGAAGCCGTCCGCCTGGGCGCGCTTCTGAATGGCGTTGCCGACGTCGCCGAGCGTCGCCCCCGGCTTCACCTGGCGGATGCCCGCGAGCATCGCCTCGTAGGTCGTGTCGATCAGCTGGCGGCCCACCGTGCTCGGCGTGCCGACGCAGTACATGCGGCTCGTGTCCCCGAAATAGCCGTCCTTGATCACGGCCACGTCGATGTTGATGATGTCGCCGTCCTTGAGCACCTCGCCGCGATTCGGAATGCCGTGGCAGACCACGGAATTGACGGACGTGCAGATCGTCTTCGGAAAGCCGAGGTAGCCGACATTGGCCGGCACGGCCTTGAGCGTGTTGACGATGTAGTCGTTGCAGATCGCGTCGAGGTCGTCGGTGGAGACGCCCGGCTTCACGTGCTCGCCGATCATCGCGAGCACGTCAGCGGCGAGCCGGCCCGAAATGCGCAGGCGGGCGAGATCGTCGGCAGACTTGTAGGTGATAGGCATCGATGGACCGAGGTGGGCGCGGCGGTGGTAGAGAACCCTGCGCCGCAAATTCAAAGGAGCGATTGTACCGGCGCTGCGGCGTCGCTAGCGCAGCAACCCGCAGCAACGCGTGTCATCCCGATGACGCCGACGCGGAATTTACAGAGATCTCCGAGTGTTCGAGCACAAGCCGCCGTCAAGAATGAGAAATATCTTACATCGCGACCAGGCAGTCCGATCATGACCCCAAGTAATCCCGCCCCCACCTCCTCCACGCCGAACGCGGCGCCCCACATCCTGATCGCGCTGCCCACATACGACAACTCCGTGCATTTCGACTTCGCCATGGCCCTCGCGCGCCTCATGGAGGCGCTCAAGGAACGCGGCATCCGCTACGAGTACATCCACACGGCCTCGTCGCACATCATCCGCGCGCGCAATTTCTTTGCGAATTATTTTTTGAGCCATCGCGAGTTCAGCCATCTCCTCTTTCTCGATACGGACATGGACTTCTCGCGCGATGCGGTTCTGCGCCTGATTGCCGGCGACAAGCCCGTGGCCGGCATTGCCTGCCCGTACCGCTTTTTCGCCCGGGAAAAGCAGATCACGAGCGCCGACGTGGGGCCCACGCTGCGCGAATGGCAGGAAAAGACCGTGGACTACAACACGGCGATCCTCGCGGATGAAGCGGGCAGCAGTGTCGTGTCCGACGGCTGGGCCGAAGTAAGTCATGTCGGCACGGGCATCTTCCTCGTGCGGCGCGACGCGCTGGAGGCGATCGCGGCGCACACGGCGCGTGCGCGCGGCGGGCAAGTCGGTGTGGGCGCTCGTCGACGAAAAGATCGTGCATCACGGCGCATCGTCGATCTCGGGCACCTATCTGCAAGCGCAAGTGAAAGTACACGCCGAAACTCGAACAGAAAAGCAAAAACCCCTGCAGCGGTTAAGCAATGCAGGGGTTTTCTGAATTTGGCGGAGAGGGTGGGATTCGAACCCACGGTACGGGGAAACCGTACGCCTGATTTCGAGTCAGGTACATTCGACCACTCTGCCACCTCTCCGGGGCACTGCTGTTTTACTGCCTCCCCGGCATTGGTCGGCAACCGGAGAAGCGAAGATTATAGAACATGTTTTGAATTTTGCAAGCCCTCATTGGAAAAAGTTTCGAGGGCAAGGAATTCACACGTTCTGCACGCGAGGCAGTGCCTCAGGCGCCTGCTTCGAGACGCGCCACGCCGCCCATATACGGCCGCAGCACTTCCGGCACCTTGACCGAGCCGTCGGCTTCCTGATAGTTCTCCAGCACGGCAACCAGCGTGCGGCCCACGGCGAGGCCCGAGCCATTGAGTGTGTGCACGAGTTCCGGCTTGCCCTGCGCGTTGCGGTAGCGCGCCTGCATGCGGCGCGCCTGGAACGCTTCCGTATTCGAGCAGCTCGAAATCTCGCGATACGTGTTCTGCGCGGGCAGCCACACTTCGAGGTCATAGGTCTTGGTGGCCGAGAAGCCCATGTCGCCCGTGCACAGCGTGATAACGCGATACGGCAGGCCGAGCTTCTGCAGGATGGTTTCCGCGTGGACGACCATCTGCTCGAGCGCGTCGTACGACGTTTCGGGCGCAACGATCTGCACCATTTCGACCTTGTCGAACTGGTGCTGACGGATCATGCCGCGCGTGTCGCGGCCGTACGAACCGGCTTCCGAGCGGAAGCACGGCGAGTGCGCCGTGAGCTTGATCGGCAGCGCGCTGCCTTCCACGATGCTCTCGCGCACCGTGTTCGTGAGCGAGATTTCCGAGGTCGAAATGAGGTACTGCGTGACCGTGTTCTCGCCGCCGCCCTTCTCCACGCGGAACATGTCATCGGCGAACTTGGGCAGTTGGCCCGTGCCGTACAGGATTTCCGGGTTGACGATGTAGGGCGTGTACGTTTCCGTGTAGCCGTGGTGGAGCGTGTGCGTGTCGATCATGAACTGCGCGAGCGCGCGGTGCAGGCGCGCGATCTGGCCGCGCAGCATCGTGAAGCGTGCGCCCGAGAGCTTCGCGCCCGTCTCGAAGTCCAGACCCAGGGGCGTACCGACGTCCACGTGATCCTTCACCTCGAAGTTGAACGCGCGCGGCGTGCCCCAGCGGCGCACTTCCACGTTGTCGGCCTCGTCCTTGCCCGCGGGCACGCTCTCGTGCGGCAGGTTCGGCACGCCGAGCAGCAGGTCCGAGAGCTTCGACTGGATCTCGTCGAGCTTGGCGGCCGACGTCTTCATCTCGTCGCCGATGCCGCCCACTTCGGCCATGACCGCCGAGGTGTCCTCGCCGCGGCCTTTCATCGCGCCGATCTGCTTCGACAGGCTGTTGCGGCGTGCCTGGAGCTCCTCGGTGCGGGTCTGGATGGCGCGGCGTTCCGCTTCGAGCGCGGAGAAGGCCGCGACGTCGAGGGTGTAGCCGCGGTCGGCGAGGCGCTTCGCGACGCCGTCGAGGTCTTTGCGCAGCAGCTGGATGTCGAGCATGGGATTGTGAGACGCAGTTTCGTTGTGTGAAGGGACGATTTTAGCGCACCGGCCAGGGCATCCCGGCGCGGCGGGCATCGCCGTTGTTCAGGGCGATTCAGCCCTTGCGCTTCCTCTCGCGGAGTTCATCGCGGTGCTCATCGCGCCATTGCGCGTCGAGGTCGGCCAGGCGCGCGAGCTTTTCGCCGATCTTGCCTTCGAGCCCGCGCGGCGTGGGCTGATACCAGCGAGGCTCGCGCATGCCGTCGGGCAGATAGGTCTCGCCGGCCGCGTAGGCGTCGGGTTCGTCGTGCGCGTAGCGGTATTCGTGGCCGTAGCCCAGCTCCTTCATCAGCTTGGTCGGCGCGTTGCGCAGATGGATCGGCACCGCGCGCGACTGGTCCTTGCTCACGAAGCGCCGCGCCTCGTTATAGGCGTTATAGCCTGCGTTCGACTTCGGCGCGACGGCCAGATAGATCACGGCCTGCGCGAGCGCGAGTTCGCCTTCTGGCGAACCGAGGCGCTCGTAGGTCTCGGCGGCGTCGAGCGTGATGCGCCCGGCGCGCGGATCGGCGAGGCCGATGTCCTCCCATGCCATGCGCACGATGCGCCGCGCGAGATAACGCGGGTCCGCGCCGCCGTCGAGCATGCGGCAGAACCAGTAGAGCGCGCCGTCCGGGTTGCTGCCGCGCACCGACTTGTGCAGCGCGCTGGCAGTTCGCCCTGCTCTTCCTCGTCGAGGCTCTTGAGCACATACACGGCGGCGCGAGAAAGCAATGCGCTGTTGACCTCGAACGACGGGTTTTCCGTCGTCGCGCCGACGAACACAAAGAGGCCCGACTCCACATGCGGCAAGAAGGCGTCTTGCTGGCTCTTGTTGAAGCGATGGACCTCGTCGACGAACACGAGCGTCTGGTGGCCATGCGCGCGATGCAGCTGCGCCTGCTCCACGGCCTCGCGGATGTCCTTCACACCTGAGAGCACCGCCGAGAGCGCGATGAATTCGGCGTGAAAGGCATCGGCCATGAGACGCGCGAGCGTGGTCTTGCCCACGCCCGGCGGCCCCCACAGGATCATCGAATGCGCTTCGCCGGATTCGAACGCGACGCGCAGCGGCTTGTTGGGCCCCAGCAGATGCTTCTGGCCGATGACCTCGTCGATGGAGCGCGGGCGCAGCCGTTCGGCGAGCGGGACGTTGGCACGGGTTTCTTCAAACATGACGTTTTCGCGATAATGACGGCTTTCCGGCTGGCCGCGCGTTCGTGGCAGATTCGGGGACATAGCGCCCGACACCACAAAACGGCCCGCCGCACCGGATGCAGTCGTGCATTATGACAGCGTGCGCCGCGGCGCGAAGCGCGGGCAGAGCCGCTCGAGCTGACGCGCCCGGACAAAACAGACAAAACAGACGATACAGAGGAAAGCGTTCCACATGACTCAAGATTCGCACGCCGGCGAGGCCGGCTCCACCTACGCACCGAACATGCCCGTGCCCGACGCGCGCCGTCAGTTCCGCACCGGCGACGCCTTCGCGCTGTGGTTTTCGCTCGGCATCGGCCTGCTCGTTGCGCAGGCGGGCGCGCTGCTCGTGCCGGGCCTCTCGCTGCCCCACGCGCTCATGGCCATCGCCATCGGCAGCGTGATCGGCGTCGTGCTGCTCGCGCTCGCGGGCGTGATCGGCACGGACACGGGCCTCGCCGCCATGTCGTCGCTGCGCCCGACGCTCGGCATTCGCGGCGTGTCGGTGCCGGCCGTCATCAACATGGTGCAGCTCGTGGGCTGGGGCTCGTTCGAGATCATCGTGATGCGCGATTCCGCCGATGCGCTCGCCAGGCAAGCCTTCGGCCTGTCGATGCCGCTCGTCTGGACCGTGATCTTCGGCGTGCTCGCCACGCTGCTGGCCGTGAGCGGCCCGCTCTCGTTCGTGCGGCGCTTCCTGCGCACCTGGGGCATCTGGCTGCTGCTCGCCGGCGCGGCCTGGCTCACGTGGAGCCTGCTCGTGAAGCAGGACCTGGGCGCGCTGATGCGCCGCCCCGGCACGGGCGAAATGCCGTTTGGCAGCGCCATCGACCTCGTGGTGGCGATGCCGCTCTCGTGGCTGCCGCTCATCGCCGACTACACGCGGTTCGGCCGCAAGGCGGGGGAAACCTTCCGCGGCACGCTGTTCGGCTACGGCATCGCGAACCTGTGGTTCTATGCGCTCGGCGCCATCTACGGCCTCGCTGCGGGCGGCGGCGACGCGCTCCTCACCACGGCACTCGCGCAGGCCGGCGGCGGCTTCGCGCTGCTGCTCGTGCTGATCGACGAAATCGACAACGCCTTCGCCGATATCCACTCGGCCGCGGTCTCGACCGGCACGTTCTGGACGCGCGCCAGCGTGCCCTGGCTCTCGGCGGCGTTCGGCGCCCTGTGCACGCTGATCGGCCTCGTCGTGCCGATGGCGAAGTACGAGAACTTCCTGCTCTTCATCGGCTCGGTGTTCGCGCCGCTCTTTGGCGTGGTGCTCGCCGATCACTTCATCGTGCGCCGCCGCCATATCGACACGCAGGCGCTCGCCGATCTGAACGGCGTCTACGGCTATTCGGGCGGCTGGCACGTGAGCGCGTTCGTCGCGTGGTTGGTCGGTTTCGGCGCATATCAGGCGCTCAACCAGTGGCTGCCGAACCTCGGCGCGACGCTGCCTTCGCTCGTGATCGGCGCGCTGTGCTATCTCGTGCTGGCCGGGCGCCGGCGCGCGGCTTACGCGTAACGCGCCGTATTTCCACTGCGCAATAAAAAACGCCAGGCTTCGCCGCCTGGCGTTTTTGCTTCTGGCGACGTGCGAAACGTCACTCGCAGTGGCCGCAGCCGCCGTGCGAAGGACCGTGATGTGCGTGATGCGCGTGGTCGTCGGCGGGCAGATGCTGCGCGGCCTGCGCCGTGATGCCCAGACGCTGCAGCAGCCTGCGGTCGGCCTCCGCCTGCGGGTTGCTCGTGGTGAGCAGCTGGTCGCCGTAGAAAATCGAGTTCGCGCCCGCCATGAAGCACAGTGCCTGGAGCGCGTCGTCCATCTGCTCGCGGCCCGCCGAGAGACGCACCATCGCCTTGGGCATCGTGATGCGCGCCACCGCGATCGTACGCACGAATTCGAACGGGTCGATCGGTTCGGTGCCTTCGAGCGGCGTGCCCGTGACCTGCACGAGATTGTTGATGGGCACCGACTCCGGATACGGCTCCATGTTCGCGAGCTGGGCGATCAGGCCCGCGCGCTCGCGGCGCGACTCGCCCATGCCGACGATGCCGCCGCAGCACACGTTGATGCCCGCGTCGCGCACGCGTTCGAGCGTCTCGAGGCGATCCTCGTAGGTGCGCGTCGAAATGATCTTGCCGTAGAACTCCGGCGACGTATCGAGGTTATGGTTGTAGTAGTCGAGGCCCGCGTCGGCCAGCGCCTTCGCCTGATGATCTTCGAGCATGCCGAGCGTCACGCAGGTTTCCAGACCCATCGCCTTGACGCCGCGGATCATGTCCTTGATCGGCTCGAGGTGGCGATCCTTCGGACTGCGCCACGCCGCGCCCATGCAAAAGCGCGTCGCGCCGTTGGCCTTGGCCGCGCGCGCCGCGTCCAGCACGGCGTCGACTTCCATCAGCTTGCCGGCTTCCAGTTCCGTGTCGTGATGCGCCGATTGCGGGCAGTACGCGCAGTCTTCCTCGCAGCCGCCGGTCTTGATCGAGAGGAGCGTGGAAAGCTGCACGGCGTTCGCGTCGAAATGCTCGCGATGCACCTGCTGCGCGCGGAACATCAGGTCGTTGAACGGCAGCTCGTAGAGCGCGGCGACGTCGGCGACTTTCCAGCGCGCGGCGGCTTCGGCTGCAGCCTGGGCGCTCGGCGCGGTGGCCTTAAGCGTTGTGATGTCGATGTGGGTTTGCGTCATGGTGTCGTGGTCCTTCTTTACGTGACTGTGCTAGCTGTGCTTGAGTGTGCATTAAGCGTCGGCGCGCAGGCGCGCGAGCAACGCGTCGATGTTCAGATGTCCGGCTGCGTCGTCGGCGCTCGCACCGCGCATGTGCGGCACGACGCCGACGAGCAGCGCACCGTACCGGGCGGCGAGGCGCTCGCGCAGCGCGGCGATGTTTTCTTCGGGGAACGTCATGGCTGGGTCGATACGGTTGGCAACCCAGCCCGCGAGCTTCAATCCGCGCGCGGCAATCGCTTCGGCCGTGAGCAGCGCGTGGCTGATGCAGCCGAGGCGCATGCCCACCACGAGCACGACAGGCAGACCGAGCGCGACGGCGAGATCGGCGGTGTCTTCGGTCGCCGTGAGGGGCACGCGAAAACCGCCCACGCCTTCCACGACGATGGCATCCGCGCGCTCGCACGCAGCCTCGTAGCAATCGACGATGCGCGCCATGTCGAGCGTCACGCCTTCGAGCGCGGCAGCAATGTGCGGCGCGGCGGGCTCCTTGAGCAGAAACGGCGTGCGGATCTCGGGCGGCAACAGCACACTCGCGGCCGCGTCGAGCTGATCGGCGTCCTCGTTGTGCCAGACGCCGTCGCGCTCGTAAGCGCCCGCGGCGATCGGCTTGAGCGCCGTGGCGCGCAGCCCCGCGTGGGCGAAGCCGCGCAGGAGCGCCGCGCTCACGAAAGTCTTGCCGATCTCGGTGTCGGTGCCGGTGACGAAAAGCGAAACCGTCATTGCGCCAACTCCTGCGCTTCGAGGCTCGCGCGCTGCAGCGAGGCGTTCAGCCGGTCGAGGTCGGCATCCGAATGCGCAGCGGAGAGCGAAATGCGCAGGCGCGACGTGCCCTCGGGCACGGTGGGCGGACGAATGGCGGGCACCCACAGGCCGTCGCGCTCCAGCGCGGCCTGCAGCGCGAGCGTCGCCTCGTTCGCGCCGATGACGAGCGGCTGCACGGCGGTATGCGAATCGACGGACTGCCAGCAGGTCTCATTGAGCAGCGCACGCGTGCGCGCGATCAGATGCTTGAGATGTGCGCGGCGCGCATCGCCCTCCTCGCCTTCGATCAAACGCAGGCTCGCGGACACGGCATGCGCTACCGCCGGCGACGAAGCCGTGGTGAAGATGTACGGACGCGCACGCTGCACGAGCCATTCGATCACGGTGCCATGCGCGCAAATGAACGCGCCCGACACACCCGCCGCCTTCCCGAGTGTGCCGACCATCACGAGATGCTCCGAGCGCAGCGCGGCTTGCGCAAGCGCGCCGCGGCCCTGCGGGCCAAGGACGCCGAAGCCGTGCGCGTCGTCGACCACGAGCCACGCGCCATGCTGTTGCGCGAGTTCGACGAGACGCGCGAGCGGCGCGACATCGCCGTCCATGCTGAACACCGTGTCGCTCACGATCAGTTTTGCGCTTGCGTCGGAGGCTTCGAGCATCGCGGCGAGCGCCGCCATGTCGGCATGCGGATAGATCTGGATGTCGGCGCGCGAAAGCCGCGCGCCATCGATCAGCGAGGCGTGGTTGAGCGAATCGGAAAAGATCGTCGTGCCGCGCCCCGCGAGCGCCGTCAGCACGGCCAGGTTCGCCATGTAGCCGGTGCTGAAGTACAGCGCGCGCGGCGCATCGACGAAAGTGCCCGCGAATGCCGCGAGATCGTCTTCGAGTTCGGCGTGCGCGCGCGAGTGGCCACCGAGCAGATGCGAGCCGCCGCTGCCCGCGCCGTAACGCTGCGCGCCCTCGGCGATGGCCGCGACTAGTTGCGGGTGCGCGGCAAGACCGAGATAGTCGTTGCTGGCGAAACCGATGGTCGCGCGGCCGTCCACCTGCATATGGGCGCTGCAAGGCGTGTCGGCGGTGCGGCGGCGGCGGCGCAAGCCGCGCGCGTCGATGTCGCGCAAGCCCTGTTCGAGGGTATCGAGCAATGCCATGTCAGAGGTCCTCCGCGACGGTGGCGTCGAAAGTCTCGCGCGTGCGTGTAGCGAGGAACGCCTGAAATTCGTTGTCCAGAATATACGGCGGCATGACGTAGACCGTCGTGCCGATCGGGCGCAGCAGCAGTTCGCGCTGCAGTGCGTTTTCGAAGAAGCGGCGCGAAAACGTCGCCGCGCGCTGCGAGTCTGCGAGCGCTACGTCGAACGCGAAAATCGTGCCGCACTGGCGCAGGTTGCGCACGAGCGGATGCGCGGCGAACGGATCGAACCATTCCCGCAATTGCGCCGATTTGCGCGCGTTCGCAACCAGCACGTCATCGCGCTCGAACAAGTCGAGCGTGGCGAGCGCCGCACGGCACGCGAGCGGATTGCCCGTGTACGAATGCGAATGGAGGAAGCCGCGCGTCGTGTCGTCGTCGTAGAACGACTCGTAGATCGCGTCGCGCGACAGCACGATCGAAAGCGGCAGATAACCGCCGCTAATGCCCTTCGAAAGCGTGAGCAGATCGGGCCAGATGCCCGCCTGCTCGCACGCGAAGAACGTGCCGGTGCGCCCACATCCCACGGCGATTTCATCGGCGATCAGGTGAACGCGATGGCGGTCGCACAGCGCGCGCAGGCCCTTGAGATACGCGGGATCGTGCATGGCCATGCCGGCGGCACACTGCACGAGCGGCTCGACGATCAGCGCGGCGATGCGCCCTTCGCGCTCGATGAAAAGACGCTCGACATCGGCCAGCGCGCGGGCCGCGACATCCGCCGCCGTTTCGCCGGGTTGCGCCGCGCGCGCGTCGGGCGAAGCGACCACATGCGCGTGATGCAGCAGCGGATCGTAAGCATCCCTGAAGAGCTTCACATCGGTCACGCCGAGCGCGCCGATGGTCTCGCCGTGATAGCTGTTGGCCACGCAGACGAATTCGCGCTTGCCGCTCTCGCCGCGGTTGCGCCACGCATGAAAGCTCATCTTGAGCGCGATTTCGACGGCCGACGCGCCATCGGAAGCGAAGAACGCGTGGCCGAGCACGCCGCCCGTGAGCGCCGAAAGCCGCTCGGCAAGCTCCACGGCGGGCTCGTGCGTGCAGCCCGCGAGCATGACGTGCTCGAGCGTGTCGAGTTGCGCCTTGAGCGCGGCATTGATCGAGGCATTGGCGTGGCCGAAGAGGTTCACCCACCACGAACTGATCGCGTCGAGATAGCGGCGCCCCTCGCGGTCATGCAGCCACGGACCTTCTCCGCGTGCGACGGCCACGAGCGGCAGGCGCTCATGATGTTTCATCTGGGTGCAGGGGTGCCACACGGCGCGCAGGCTGCGAGCGACCCAGTCGGTCGCGGCGCGATCTTCGCGGGCAAGGCGCGCAGGGTGCCCAGGGTGCGATAGCGATAGCGAATTCAAATACGACTCCCGATACGACAGCGGAACCGAGATTAACGTGTTAGCTGCCGCAATGCACTACTCCGAAAATCGCCCTCTAACGCACGGCGGCGCGGCGTTTCGAGCCGTTCAGTACAACTCCGGACCGATGGAAAAGAAAGACCAGAAATGCGCGGAGATGACGACGGCAAAGTGAACCTGCCTTATGCAAAAAAATCTGTGCGCCGGTGCGAAATTGCAGAACGCGAGGCGGCGCGGCGGATTATTTTGGCGACGCGTGGTGAGCGCGCCGGCGCGCGAAAGTCAGACGATAGGGGGCGGCACAACGGGTTGCGTGCGAGGTAACGGCCGGCGGGACCAGAAAACAAAGCGGCCCGCGCAGAAGCAAAGCGGCCCGTGCAAAATGCAAAGCGGCCCGCTTAGGGGCCGCAAGCTTCAGATCAACTGGAGAGTTTGAGCCAGGCAGTCGCCAGGCAACGCGCCTTACCGGCTCGCCAGCGGGTGGTCGCGCTCGTCGGTAGCGTTGTCCGCCGTGGCGTGCGTCGTGTCGCTGTCGCCGGTCTGTGCGGTCTGCGTGCCGCCGTTGTTCCAGACCACCGTGTTGTTGACGGCATAGAGACGGCATGGATCGGCGCTGTGCTTTTCACAGTTCGAGATCGCCACGGCCATCGGATTGTCGCCGCCTTCGGCCCACGACCATGCGCCGGAGTCGGACACCGCGAAGGCGCGGCTCGGATACTGCTTGAGGAAGTTGCGATAACCGTCACGGCCCGCCTGATCGACGAAAGGCACCGCGCCGACCGAGTCGATCTGCGCGAAGCCGGTGCCGCGAGGCGCGACCGACGTGGCCACGCGATACTGGACCGCCGTCGGCAGGCCGCGGTTGGCAAGGAACGCCTCGACCGTGGGCCACCAGATCTTCACGCCGTCGCGATCGCCCACGAGGCGATGTGCGTCGTTCTTGTACGCGCCGAAGTCCACGAGCTTCGCCATTGCGGCCGGGCGATCCTCACCCGTTTGCGCTTCGCGGTAAGCGGCGAACATTTTCGCGACGAGATCGGGCGACCAGACCGAGTCGTTGTCGCCGTAGAGCCAGAGCGATGCCACGCGGGCCTTGCCGCCATAGCCGCCGAACGCCTGGGTCAGGTTGTTCTGCCAGCCCGTGCAGGCGTCCTGGCGCAGGCCGCCCGAGAAGTTGATGAGCGCCCGCACGCCGTTGGCCGCCTCGGTGCCATAAGCCATCGTGGCCAGGCCGCCGTGCGAGGTGCCTGCAACGATAATCTGGGTCGCGTCGACATAGGGTTGCTTCGACATGTACGCGATGGTCGAAGCAACATCGGCCGCCTGGCCGAGGCCGTTGCTCGCGACATCGCAACCGTCCTGCTGATACGAGCCGCCCGAATCCGCGAAGCCCTGGCGGTTCGGCGCGACGACGACATAGCCACGGCGGACGAATTCGCGCGCGAACGAGAGCGGGTCGCTGCGAGCCTGGAGGTGCGGGTCGCCGGGAATCTTGCCGTGGTTGAAGATCACCATCGGGAACGGGCCGGGGCCGTTCGGGCGGTAAACCGTGGTTTCGAGCGTGACGTCGCCGGATGCATCCACCGGAACGCGGATCACCTGCTCGTTCATGCTCGCGGGCACGACGGGCAGATACGCGTCGTCGAGCGCAATACGCGGGACGTTGGCGCTACCGAGGGGACCGCCTGCGAGGCTGGATTGGGGAGCGTTGGCGGAATGCGTTGCCGTGGCATTGGCGGCGAGTTGCGGGTTCGCGCTCGCACTTGCCGGATCGGAAAGCGACGCTGCGTGAGCAACCGAAAGCACACACGCGGTGCCGGCTACGACCCATCCGGTAAGGAGCTTCCTGAACGCCATGCGCTACACCCACCTGCAAAGACATGCTGCTGTGAACCTGACAACCGTCCGATCATTACCCATGCTTCAGCCCTTTCAGGGCACAACGAGACACCGCTGCGCCTGGCCGCGAAGGCAGGAGCGAAGGTGTGACCCGTAACGGGGAATGACATCGATCGGAACACCTGCGCGGCGCAGTTCTATCGTCAATCAGACCCGCCGCCAGCACCCGTTTGCAGTCGATACATGCACATGCGAAAAAGCTTTTTCACTATGCACTTACGTATTGTGCCGGGCACCGTGATTAAATACTCGCACGACAAATATTTGTTGTGCAATTCAGGGGTAACCCGGCATAAGGCATGCCAACGGCCCGCAGCCCCCATTTGGCGTGGCGCCCGCACGGCGTTCGCTTCGCAGCGAACGTGCGAATTTTTAAAGAGGTCCGGGTGGCAAGCGTCGCGCGCGGGCAACAGCCACGCCATTGTTCAGTAAGCGCTTGTTTGCAAAGGCGTTATTTCCGGCGCCATGAGCGGACCGGGGCGGGAATCCGCTGTGGCAATTTTCGGCGGTGGTCAGTGATTCATTAACCAGACGAAACGTCGCCATCAACATAACGCCAGCGGCCGTCATCGCCGCGCGTGAAGCGGCTCGTTTCGTGTAGCCGGAACGCGCGGCCGCCCGTTTTGTAGCGCGCGACGAATTCGACGATCGCGTGCGCGTCATCGCGTTGTTCGTGGCGCTTCACGGCAAGACCTAGCCAGCGCGGCGCGCCTTCGGCAGCGGGATCGACGTCGAGATCGGCGGGACAGGTTTCGGGCGCCCACGTCGCGCGCAGATACGCCTCCTCGCCCAGCACGTAGGCCGTGTAGCGCGAGCGCATCAGCTCGAGCGCCGTGGCGGGCACCGCCGCGCCGTCGATGAAGCGGCCGCAGCACTGCGCGTAACGCGGCGCCCTGGCGAGCGCTTTCTGGTTCGGCGCTACACCGCCGCAGGGGCAATCGGCGGGCCGTGCAGTGTGCGCGGTTTCAGCGTTCATGGGTCAGGGCTCCGTTGCGAGAGGCCGCAAGCGTAGCGCAGACGGGCGGCGCTTTACCAGTCGAGCTCGGTGCCGTCATACTGGAAGAAGCGGCCGTTGAAGACGTCGCGCGCGGCGGCCGCCTCGGCCACCACCTCGCGCATGCCGGCGACGCTCGCCGCCGGGTCGATTGCCGCGTGTGCGCCGCCCATGTCGGTGCGCACCCAGCCCGGGTGCAGCGCGACGCAGGTGGCGCGGCGCGTTTGCAGTGAGGTGATCTTCAGCACATCGTTGAGCGCGGCCTTGCTCGCGCGATAGAGCCAGCCCGTCGTGCCCGTGGTCTCCGCAATGCTGCCCATGCGGCTCGACAGCACACCGAGCACGCCGTGGGCGGCGTCGACGAGCGGCAACAGGATGGGGATCAGTTGCATCGGGCCGCGCACGTTGGTGTTCATCACGTATTCGAAGTCTTCGGCCGTGATGGTCTCCACGCCCTCGGTGCGCGGGCCGTACACGCCGGAGACAACGAGCGCCACGTCGAGCCGCTCGCCGTCGAGCTTCCAGCCGAGC
Organism: Paraburkholderia sp. CNPSo 3076; assembly: GCF_026343935.1. NCBI lineage: Bacteria > Pseudomonadati > Pseudomonadota > Betaproteobacteria > Burkholderiales > Burkholderiaceae > Paraburkholderia > Paraburkholderia sp. CNPSo 3076. Next base: position 105,527 of record NZ_JAPMAL010000019.1, read on the forward strand.
GCAGCAATCTCGTCCGGCCGCGCGATGTCGAGCTGGAAGGTCTGCGCGCCGATTGCGCGCAAGGCTTCGAGCGCTTCGGGCCCGCGCGCCGTGGCCAGCACGCGCCAGCCGGCCTTCGCATACTGCCGCGCGAACTCGAGACCCAGGCCCCGCGACGCGCCCACGATCAACGCTGTTTTCATCTCGTCACCTTGCTTGGCTGTGCATTGAAACCGCTGCAGCGCGCCGCCTCCCCGCCTTGCAAAGCGACGCGCTTCTTCTGGCGCTAGCCTACAGCAGTTCGACGCCCATCGCCGTGGCTTCTCCGCCGCCGATGCACAGCGTCGCCACGCCGCGTTTGCCGCCGCGTGCACGCAACGCGCCAATCAGCGTCACGAGAATGCGCGCGCCCGAAGCGCCGATCGGGTGACCGAGCGCACACGCGCCGCCGTTCACGTTGACCCTCTCGTGCGGCAGATCGTGCTCCTTCATCGCGGCCATCGTGACCACGGCAAAGGCCTCGTTGATTTCGTAGAGATCGACGTCGCTCGCCGTCCAGCCGGTCTTCTCGAACAGCTTGCGGATCGCGCCCACCGGGGCCGTCGTGAACTTCGCGGGTTGCTGCGCAAAGGTGGAATGGCCCGTCACGCGTGCGAGCGGCTTGAGGCCGAGCTGCTTCGCCGTCGATTCGCGCATCATCACGAGCGCCGCCGCGCCGTCCGAAATCGACGACGAATTCGCTGCCGTCACCGTGCCGGTTTTGCTGAACGCGGGCTTGAGCGTCGGAATTTTGTCGAGATTGGCCTTGAACGGCTGCTCGTCGCGCGCGATGGTCGTTTCGCCCGCGCGCGAGGCCACCTTCACCGGCGCGATCTCCCATTCGAACGAGCCATCCTCGTTGGCGCGCTTCGCACGCTTGAGCGACTCGATCGCGAACGCGTCCTGACGCTCGCGCGAGAAGTCGTACTCGCCCGCGCATTCTTCCGCGAACGTGCCCATCAGGCGGCCCTTGTCATAGGCGTCTTCGAGGCCGTCGAGGAACATGTGGTCGAGCACCTGACCGTGGCCCATGCGCATGCCCGCGCGCGCCTTCGGCAGCAGATAAGGCGCGTTCGACATGCTCTCCATGCCGCCCGCGACGATCACATCGGCCGAGCCCGCCAGCAGCATGTCGTGCGCGAACATCGCCGCGCGCATGCCCGAGCCGCACATCTTGTTGACGGTCGTGGCACCTGCTGCGAGCGGCAGCCCCGCGCCGAGCGCCGCCTGGCGCGCGGGCGCCTGGCCCTGCCCCGCGGGCAGCACGCAGCCCATCACGACCTCGTCGATCTGTTCGGGCTTCAACCCCGCTCGCTCGACGGCCGCCGCGATCGCGGCCGCGCCAAGCTGCGGCGCGGTGAGCGCCGCGAAATCACCCTGAAAACCCGCCACCGGCGTGCGCGCCACCGCAACGATCACGATGGCGTCCTGCTTTTGCGTCTCACTCATGTTTGTGCTCCTTGATGAACCCGTTTGAATCCGCTTGATTCCGTTCCAACCTGATGGCCGCGCGCTCAGGCAACGCGCACGGCCGGCGCGTCTTCACGCGCGAAACGTTCTGGGTAACACACGCTAAAACGAATCGATGCGTCGTAGGGAAAGCAGTCCGGCACTTCGCCCGCGATGAGCCTCGCGCGGCTCTCCTGCCACAGCCTGGGCTCGAAGAAGTCCGCGTGATGGGCGAGAAATGCGCGCTTCACGCGCGGATCGCCGAGCAGAAACGTGCCGTACGTCTCCGGAAAGATGTCGCGCGGGCCGACTGCGTACCATGGCTCGCCCGATAGTTCGTCTTCCTCATTACGCGGCGGCGGCACGGCACGCACGTTGCAATCGGTGAGATATTCGATCTCGTCGTAGTCGTAGAACACCACGCGGCCGTTGCGCGTCACGCCGAAATTCTTGTAGAGCATGTCGCCCGGAAAGATGTTCGCGCGCAGCAGATCCTTGATCGCGTTGCCGTATTCGCGGATGCCATGCTCGACTTCGGCGTCGCTGCCGTTCTGCAGATAGAGATTGAGCGGCACCATGCGCCGCTCGATGTAGACGTGACGGATCACGAGGTTATCGCCCTCGTACTCGAGCATCGAGGGCGCAAGCGTTTCCAGCTCGCGCACGAGCGCCTCGTCGAGCCTGGCGACGGGCAGCGCCACGCTCGAATATTCGAGCGTGTCGGCAAGGCGCCCAAGCCGGTCGTGGCGCTTCACGAGCTGATACTTCGCTTCGACCTGCTCGCGCGTGGTCTCTTTCGGCGCGGGAAAGCTGTCCTTGATGACCTTGAACACGTACGGATACGAAGGCAGCGTGAACACGATCATCACCATGCCGCGGATGCCGGGCGCGACGATAAACGGGTCGCTCGAATGCGAGAGGTGGTGCAGCAAGTCGCGATAGAACAGGTTCTTGCCCTGCTTCTGCAACCCGAGCGACGTGTAGATTTCGCCCTTGGCCTTGCGCGGCATGATCGTGCGCAGAAACTCCACATAGGCGGACGGCACTTCCATGTCCACCAGAAAATACGAGTGCGAGAAGCTGAAGAGGACGAGCAGCTGCTCCGTACGCAGCAGCACCGTGTCCAGTGCCAGCTTGCCCGCCTCCACATGACGGATCGGCACTATGAACGGCGCGAGCAGATCGCCGTTGATGATGCGCCCGACGATATACGCGCCTTTATGCCGGAAAAACAGCGACGACAGCACGTGAATCTGGAAATTCGGCTTGGGCTCGACCACACCGAAGGTGTCGAGCATCGACTGCATGATGCAGTCGACGTCGCGCCCGAGATCCTCGAACGGCGTCTCCAGCTGGAAGTTCGTGACGATGCGCTCGAGCGTCGCGGCGAGACCGTCCTTGCCCGGATAGTACGCGCGGTAGGTGGGCTTCGCGGCCGGCTCGTCGTTCTCGATGTATTCGGTCGAGATGGCGGGCCGCACGAAGATGAAATCGTTGTTGAAGTACGAGCGATGCAGGATCTTGCAGCACACGGAGTTGAAGAACGTCTCCGCGCATTCGGGCTGCCGGTGCGTCGTGAGCAGGCCGATGTAGTGCAGCTTGATCTGCTGCCAGACTTCGTCGTCGATGCTCTCGGCGCCGTATTCGTCTTCGAGCGCGACCACGCACTCCTTCACGCGATCGTCATAGGAGGCGATGCGCTCGCGCGCGAGCTGCTGCAGGGCGCGCCAGTCGGCTGCCTCGAAGAACGTCCGCGCCCTCGCCGCCGCGTCGCAGAAGTTGTGGTAGTGACGGTTGAAGCCGTCGAGCATGGTCTGCGCGACATCGAAGCCGATCTGCGAAGAGAGCAGTTTCGGGAAGTGTTTCATGGCGGCCATGCCCGTTGCACGAGCGTCAGGGTTTCGCGCGAGCGGCGGCGGGAGCGTCGCTTCCGTGCGTCGCGCTTTCGTGCGCCGCATTCCTGTCGAGCAGCGCGCGCGCCTGGGCCTCGTACTGCGCGAGGTCTTCGAGCGTCGCGTCGAGGTCCGCGCGCTGGCGCTCGAGTATGTCGCGGTGATGCACCACGGTGTCGAGGAACGCCTGAAGCTGCGGGAGCGTGTCGGTCGGCGACTCGTAAAGGTCGAGCAACGTGCGGATCTCCGAGAGCGTGAAGCCGAGGCGCTTGCCGCGCAGCGTCAGCTTCAGCCGCGTGCGATCGCGCCCCGAAAAGACGCGCTTCAAGCCACCCGCGCCTTCCCGGCTCGGCGCCAGCAGGCCCTGGTCCTCGTAGAAGCGGATCGCGCGCGGCGTTACGTCGAATTCCCGGGCGAGTTCGGTAATCGTGTACTGGGTCGTCATGGTGTGCGAAGAGCGGCTGGCCCGGCGTTGTCTGCACGACAGCGCGAGGAAAGATAGAATCGACGTTTACGTTATCGTCAAGTACGCAGTTGCGCAACCGGCGACGACAATGCATGAGATACAGGAGAAGACACCCCCAATGAACGCCCTCGAACACCAGCTCGACTATCCCTACGCCGACACCCTGCCGGAACCCGGCCTCGCCTTCGATGTCGCGCCCGGCGTGAAATGGCTGCGCATGCCGCTGCCGTTCGCGCTCGACCACATCAACCTCTGGCTGCTGCGCGACGAGATCGACGGCCAGCAAGGCTGGACCGTGGTGGACTGCGGCATCACCAACGACACCATCAAGGCCCGCTGGGAAGCCGTGTTCGAGAACCAGCTGGAAGGCCTGCCGGTGCTGCGCGTGCTCGTCACGCATTGCCACCCCGACCATATCGGCCTTGCGCACTGGATTTGCGCGGGCGGGAACAAGGCGCGCTGGGACGTGCGCCTGTGGACCACGCTCGGCGAATACATGCAGGCCCGCGTGATGGCGGCCGGCGACGGCTCGAACGCGGGCGGCGAAGGCGCCGCGCGCCATTTCGCGCGCCACGGGCTCACGGACGAAGCTTCGCTCGACAAGCTGCGCAACCGCCGCGGCTATTACGGCAGCCTCGTGCCCGCGCTGCCCACGCAGTACCGCCGCCTGCGCGAAGCCGATACGGTGGCGATCGGCGGGCGCGACTGGCGCGTCATCACGGGCTACGGGCACTCGCCCGAGCATTGCGCGCTGTTCTGCGAAGCAACCGGCGTGCTGATCTCCGGCGACATGGTGCTGCCGCGCATCTCGACCAACGTCTCCGTCTTCGACATGGAGCCGGAAGGCAATCCGCTCGGCCTCTACCTGGAATCGCTCGGCCGCTACGAAACGTTGCCCGAGAACACCCTTGTGCTGCCCTCGCACGGCAAGCCGTTTCGCGGCGTGCGCACGCGCATCGCGCAGCTGCGCGCGCACCATGACGCGCGTCTTGCCGAAGTCATCGAAGCATGCGGGCGAGCGCCGCAAAGCGCCGCCGACATCGTGCCGATGATGTTCAAGCGCGAGCTCGACATCCACCAGATGACCTTCGCGATTGGCGAGGCGCTCGCGCACCTGAACCTGCTGTGGCTCGAAGGCAAGGTCACGCGCGCGACCGGCGCGGACGGCGTGATCCGCTTTACGGCCTGAGACGCCGCTGCGCACCAAAGAAAAACGGGCGGCCCGCAAGGAGCCGCCCGTTCTTGCGCGGAGCGCGAGGTGAACGGCTTTAGTTCGAGCCGCCGGTGATCAGATCGGCGCCCTGCGGCCGTACGAACTTGAAGGTCGAAGCCGGCAGCGACGGGTTCTTCTCGATGTTGGAGAACGTGAGCAGCGTCACGTTGCCGAACACGTCGTGCAGTTCCATGGCTTCGAGGTTGCCGTCACGAAAGCCGATGCCCACGCTCTTGAACTGCGTGTCCTTCGACTTCGGAATCAGCTCCAGCCAGTCGATGCCGTTCTTCACGCCCGCGTCGGAGAGCGTGAAGTTCTTGTCGAGATCGTTGCTGCCGAACAGGATCGCCGCCGGGCTCGCGCCGAGCGCGCCGCCGAGCTTGCGCTCGGTCACCTGGTTCAGGTCCTTGTCGTAGACGTAGAGGTTGTCGCCGTCCGACTGCAGCAGTTGCTGATACGGCTTCTCATACGACCAGATGAACTTGCCGGGCCGCGCGAACACAAACGTGCCGCTCGAGGTCTTGGCGTTCATCGTGGCCGTGGCAATGGCGTCGCTGGCGTTCTTCGCGCCCGAGGGCGCCTTGAGTTCGCGCTGAACGAAGCTGCCACGCGCGGAGTGCACCTGCGAGACGAACTGCTTCAGTTGCTCGGTGCCGCTCGCATACGCCTGCGAGACCATCAGGACCGACGCGAGCGCGACGAAGAGCGCGCGGCGCGCGGTGCGCGCAAAGCGGGTCGGAAGTCCAGCCGGATACTGCATCTATCGTTCTCCATGAGGTGTGTCTTTGGCCGTCGGGTTGCCGGAGCCGTTGCCAGGCCGTTGCCAAAGCGCGCGGCGGCCTGGCGTGGCTTATTCGGCGTCGCCGCGATTGGGCACGAGGATCTCGCGGTTGCCGCTCGACGACATCGCCGAAACAAGCCCGGACTGCTCCATCTGTTCGAGCAGCCGCGCCGCGCGGTTGTAGCCGATGCGCAAGTGCCGCTGCACGAGCGAAATCGACGCGCGGCGATTCTTGATGACCACTTCGACGGCCTGGTCGTACAGCGGATCGGACTCGTCGCCGGTGCCGCTGGTTCCCGCAGCCGTGCCCTCGTCGCCCTCGCCGCCCACCGCGCCTTCGAGAATGCCCTCGATATAGTTCGGCTCGCCCTGCTCCTTGAGCTTCTCGACGACGCGGTGCACCTCGTCGTCGGCGACGAACGCGCCGTGCACGCGCACGGGCAGACCCGAGCCCGGCGGAAGGTAGAGCATGTCGCCCATGCCGAGCAGCGACTCGGCACCCATCTGGTCGAGAATCGTGCGCGAGTCGATTTTCGAGGAGACCTGGAACGCCATACGCGTCGGCACGTTGGCCTTGATGAGGCCGGTAATGACGTCCACCGAAGGCCGCTGCGTCGCGAGAATCAGGTGGATGCCGGCGGCGCGCGCCTTCTGGGCGATACGCGCGATCAGCTCTTCGACCTTCTTGCCGACCACCATCATGAGGTCGGCGAGTTCGTCGATCACGACCACGATATGCGGCAGCTTCTGGCACGGTTCCGGATCGTCCGGCGTGAGGCTGAACGGGTTCGGAATCTTCTCCTCGCGCTTGTTCGCCTCTTCGATCTTGTTGTTGTACCCCGCGAGATTGCGCACGCCCAGCTTGCTCATGAGCTTGTAGCGGCGCTCCATCTCGGCCACGGTCCAGTTCAGCGCGTTGCCGGCCTGGCGCATGTCGGTCACGACCGGGCAGAGCAGATGCGGAATGCCCTCGTAGACGCTCATTTCGAGCATCTTCGGGTCGATCAGGATCATGCGGACCTGTTCGGCGCTCGCCTTGTAGAGCAGCGACAGGATCATCGCGTTGATCCCCACCGACTTGCCCGAGCCGGTCGTGCCGGCCACGAGCAGGTGGGGCATCTTCGCGAGATCGGCGCACACCGGCTTGCCGCCGATGTCCTTGCCAAGGCCCATGGTGAGCGCCGAAGGCGCGTCGGCATAAACCGCCGAGCCGAGGATTTCCGAAAGACGCACGGTCTGGCGGCGCTGGTTCGGCAGCTCCAGCGCCATGAAATTCTTGCCCGGAATCGTTTCCACCACGCGGATCGAGACGAGCGAGAGCGAACGCGCGAGGTCCTTCGCGAGGTTCACGATCTGGCTGCCCTTCACGCCCGTGGCCGGCTCGATCTCGTAGCGCGTGACGACCGGGCCCGGATACGCGGCCACCACGGCCACGTCCACGCCGAAGTCCTTGAGCTTCTTCTCGATCAGGCGCGAGGTGAATTCGAGCGTGTCGTCGGAGATGGTTTCCTGGGTGGCCGACGCCGGATCGAGCAGCGAGATCGCCGGCAGCGTGGAGTCGCCCGGCAGGTCCTTGAAGAGCGGCACCTGGCGCTCTTTTTCCACGCGCTCGGAGCGCTGCGGCGTGACCACCGGCGGCACGATCGTGACCGGCTCGTGTTCCTCGATCTTCACGCGGCCGCGCTCGACCTTGCCTTCGCGCTTCACGGCCGCCGCTTCGCCGAGCTTGCGGTCACGGCCCGCCTCGCGGCGCAGCCTCGCCATGGTGACGGCGTTGATGATGTATTCGCCGACCCGTTCGGCGACCGAGAGCCACGAGAAGCGGAAATAGAGCGAAAGACCGATCGCGAGCGCGAGCAGGAGCGCGAGCGTGCCGCCCGTGAAGCCGAGCGCGTGCGAAACGCCGCGCGCCACCGCGCCGCCCACCACGCCGCCGGGCGTCTGGGGCAGTTGTACCTTGAGCGACCACATGCGCAGCGCTTCGATGCCGCAGCTCGACAGCATGACGAGCACGAACGACAAGGCTTCGGCGACCCAGCTGATGTCGCGCGGCTTGTCGTCGTCATCGTCGGCGATCGCTTCGTGGCGCGTAATGCGCTGGTAGTTCGCCGAGATGAGGCGCCCGAGCAGCACGATCCACCAATAGGCGGACAGGCCGAACAGCAGCAGCAGGATGTCCGAGACGCGCGCGCCGACGCGCCCCGCCCAGTTCGAGATGTGGTCGACCTGGGCTGCGTGCGTCCAGCTCGGGTCGTGGCGGCTGTAGCTGATGAGCGCCATCAGCAGGAACACGCCTAGCGCGACCTGCAGGATCCAGCGAATTTCGGTGAAAAGGCGCGACATGCGGTGAGGCAATGCCTGCGCCTGCGCGGAAAAGGGAGCTTTGGCCATTGAATCCTGGGCTGATTCTTGATGCGTTTGCGGTCCGCCAGTCCTCCCGAATGCCCGAAACCCCGGGCAGACGGGCGCGGCCGCCGTCGTCCGATCCGGCCTATTGTAAACGCGTTGTTTCGGCCCCGGCGCCCCCTCGCTGTAAATGACGGTAACTGACAACGCTGCGCAAGCGCCACAGGGCGACATCCGGCCGCGCCGCGCCCGTCGAGCCCGCGCTGCAAGGGCCGCCCGCCAGGCCCAGGCTATCGCGCCGATGAGGAAGCTTCATCGAGCGGCGAGCGCCCCCCGCCTTTATAATTGCGGGCTGATGCCCAACTACGTGCGTGAGCCCCGCCGCAACGCCGGGCGGCCCGACCGGTCACCCCCAAGGCGGGCGCCCGAATTTACGCGCCACGCAGCGTCTTTCTACGGAATTCGATCATGTCTGCAACCAAACACGCCAAAGTCCTGATTCTCGGTTCCGGCCCCGCCGGCTACACGGCCGCCGTCTACGCGGCGCGCGCGAACCTTTCGCCGCTGCTCGTCACGGGTCTCGCCCAGGGCGGCCAGCTCATGACGACGACCGACGTCGAAAACTGGCCTGCGGACCCGAACGGCGTGCAAGGCCCCAAGCTGATGCAGCGTTTCCTCGAGCACGCCGAGCGCTTCAACACGGAAATCGTGTTCGATCACATCCATACGGCCAGGCTGAACGAAAAGCCCATCCGCCTGATCGGCGACTCGGGCGAGTACACCTGCGACTCGCTCGTCATCGCGACCGGCGCATCGGCGCAATACCTCGGCCTGCCGAGCGAAGAGCTGTACATGGGCCGCGGCGTCTCGGCCTGCGCGACCTGCGACGGCTTTTTCTACCGCAACCAGCACGTCGCCGTGGTCGGCGGCGGCAACACGGCCGTTGAAGAAGCGCTCTACCTCTCGGGCATCGCGAAGAAGGTCACGGTCATTCACCGCCGCGACAAGTTCCGCGCCGAACCGATCCTGATCGACCGCCTGCTGGAAAAGGAAAAGGAAGGCGTGGTCGAGATCAAGTGGGAGCACGTGCTCGACGAAGTGAAGGGCAACGAAGGCGGCGTGAACGGCCTGCGCATCAAGAACGTGAAGACGGGTGAGACCACCGACCTCGATCTGCAAGGTCTGTTCGTCGCGATCGGCCACAAGCCGAACACGGACATCTTCGAAGGCCAGCTCGAGATGAAGAACGGCTACATCATCACGAACGGCGGCCTGAACGGCAACGCGACCGGCACGAGCGTGCCGGGCGTGTTCGCGGCCGGCGACGTGCAGGATCACGTCTATCGCCAGGCGATCACGAGCGCGGGTACGGGCTGTATGGCCGCACTCGACGCGCAGCGCTACCTCGAGACCGTCAACGAACTGGGCCAGGCGCACGTGATGAGCGCCGAAGCCGACCGCTAAGCCGGTCGAGCGGGATTCCCCCAGCGTCTTTCGTCATGCCCAAGAACGTGCCCCACCCGGGCGAGCCGAGGCGCCCCGCCGCCGCTCGCCCGGCTCCCGCGCCCACGCCTGCTCCCGCAGCGGACGAAGCCGCGTCCGGCAAGACGGCTTCTGGCTTCGCCGGCCTCGGCAGCCTGCGCGACGCGCTCAAGGTGCAAACCCGCCAGCGCGAGCGCGAACGCGTGGCCGCACAGGCGACGCGCGTCGAAGCCGCCGCCGACAGCGACCTCTTTCGCCGCGAGATCGGCCAGATCGCGCCGCTCAAGCAGCCTGCGCGCGCGCAGGCGCGTCGCGCAGCACCGGTGCCGCTGCCACTGCAAACGCAGCTCGATGAGCAGGCCGTGCTGCACGAAGCGATCTCCGACGAATTCGACCCGGAAGCGCTGCTCGACACCGACGATTCGCTCTACTATCACCGCCCCGGCGTGAGCGATGAGGTCGTCAAGAAGCTGCGGCGCGGCACATGGATCGTGCAGGCGCAACTCGACCTGCACGGCATGCGCCGCGAGGAAGCGCGCGAGGCGCTGCAGAACTTCATCCGTGAAGCAGGCAAGCGCGGGCTGCGCTGCGTGCGCGTGATCCACGGCAAGGGCCTGGGTTCCGTCGGCAAGGAGCCGGTGCTCAAGGGCAAGGTGCGAGCATGGCTCGTGCAGAAGGAAGAAGTCATCGCGTTCTGCCAGGCGCGGCCGCACGACGGCGGCGCGGGCGCCGTGCTCGTGCTGTTGCAGCCGCACCCGGTCGGGCACGGGCAGCATCATCCTCACCTGCCCTGACCGAACCCGTCATCGGCGTGTCGTCGATATGAAAAAACCCCGTTGCTGCTTGCGCAGCGAACGGGGTTTTTTATCGCGCCGGGCAAACGGGCGCACGACGATCAGGCGAGGCGCTCTTCCGTCTTCGGATCGAACAGCACGGCCTTCGAAACGTCGAACAGCAGTTCCATGTTATTGAGCGGCTGCGGGTTCGCACCCGGGTGCACGCGGCTCACGATGCGCTTGCCGTTGACCTGCGCGAACACGAGCGTGTCCGGACCGGTCGGCTCGATCACGTCGACCTTCACCGAGTGGCGCTGCAGTTCGTGGCCATGGCCGTCGTGCGAGCTGCGCGCGTCGGTGATGCGCTCCGGGCGCAGACCCAGCACCACTTCCTGGCCGATCTGGCTGCGCAGCTTGTTCGCTTCGAACGGCAGGTTCAGCACGTTGCGCGCCACACCCGTGTCGAGTTCGATACCGATGCCCGAGCCCTGCTCCACCAGCTTGCCGTTGATGAAGTTCATCGGCGGCGCGCCGATGAAGCCCGCCACGAAGAGGTTCGACGGCGAGTCGTAGATCTCCTGCGGTGCGCCGAACTGCTGCACGATGCCGTCCTTCATGACCGCGATGCGGTCGCCGAGCGTCATCGCCTCGATCTGGTCGTGCGTCACGTAGACGATGGTCGTGCCCACGCGCTGATGCAGCAGCTTGATTTCCGAGCGCATCTCGATACGCAGCTTCGCGTCGAGGTTCGAGAGCGGCTCGTCGAACAGGAACATGACCGGATCGCGTGCGAGCGCACGACCCATGGCCACGCGCTGGCGCTGGCCGCCCGACAGCTGGCCTGGCTTGCGGTCGAGCAGGTGTTCGATCTGCAGCAGCTTCGACACGCGGCCGACGATCTCCGTCTGCTGGTTCTTCGGCACCTTGCGGATGTTCAGGCCGAACGAGATGTTCTCGCGCACCGTCATCGACGGGTAAAGCGCGTACGACTGGAACACCATCGCGATGTCGCGATCCTTCGGCGAGAGGTTATTGACCGTCTTGCCGTCGATCTGAATCTCGCCCTTGGTCACGGTTTCGAGACCCGCGATCATGTTGAGCAGCGTCGACTTACCGCAACCCGAGCCGCCGACCAGAATCAGGAACTGGCCGTCTTCGATGTCGATGTTCACGCCCTTGAGGACGGGAACGCCGTTCGGGTAGGTCTTGTAGACGTCGCGAATGGAAAGGCTTGCCATGATGCTATGAATCCTTTTAATCGAATGCGGGTTTAACCCTTCACCGCGCCCGCCGTGAGACCGCGCACGAAGTAGCGGCCGGCGATCACGTAGACGAGCAGCGTGGGCAGCGCGGCGATGATCGCGCCGGCCATGTCGACGTTGTATTCCTTCACGCCCGTGGACGTGTTCACGAGATTGTTCAGCGCCACCGTAATCGGCATCGAATCGACGCCCGAGAACACGATACCGAACAGGAAGTCATTCCAGATCTGCGTGAATTGCCAGATCAGGCACACCATGAAGATGGGCAGCGAGATCGGCATCATGATGCGCGTGAAGATCATGAAGAAACCGGCGCCGTCGATGCGCGCGGCCTTCACGAGTTCGGCGGGCACGCTCACGTAGAAGTTGCGGAAGAACATCGTGGTGAACGCAATGCCGTACACGACGTGCACCAGCACCAGACCGCCGATCGTGTTCGACAGGCCGAGGAAGCCTTCGAGACGCGCCATCGGCAGCAGGATGGCCTGGAACGGAATGAAGCAGCCCACCAGCAGCATCGTGAAGAGCGCGTCCGCGCCGCGAAAGCGCCAGTGCGTGAGCACGTAACCGTTGAACGCGCCAATGATCGACGAGATCAGCACGGCCGGAATCACCATCTTCACCGAGTTCATGAAGAACGGCTGCATGCCGTCACAGCGCACGCCGGTACACGCTTCGCTCCACGCCTTGATCCACGGCGCGAAGGTCGGGCTCGTGGGCAGCGAGAGCATGGTGCCCGTGTGAATCTGGTCGAGCGACTTGAACGACGTCGACAGCATCACGTAGAGCGGGAACAGGAAGTACACCGCGAACAGGATTAGCGCCGCATAGATGACCACGCGGCTCACGTTCATCTTAGGCTGCATTGCGCGTGCTCCTCGATTCCAGATACATGAGCGGCACGAGCACGGCCACGACAGTGGCGAGCATCATCATCGACGACGCTGCGCCGACGCCGAGCTGCCCGCGGTTGAACGAAAACGTGTACATGAAGATGGCCGGCAGCGACGACGACGTGCCCGGACCACCGGCCGTCAAAGCGACGACGAGGTCGAACGTCTTGATCGTGATGTGGCACAGGATCAGCAGCACGGAGAAGAACACCGGACGCATGCTCGGAATCACGATCTTGCGGTAGATCGTGGGCAGCGTCGCGCCGTCCACCTGGGCCGCCTTGAAGATCTCGCTATCGACACCGCGCAGGCCGGCGAGGAAGAGCGCCATGCAAAAGCCCGTCGACTGCCACACAGCGGCGACCACGATACAGAAAATGGCCTTGTCCGGGTCGTTGAGCCAGTCGATGTGGAAGCTCGTCCAGCCGATGCTGTGCATCACCTGCTGAATGCCGAGGTCCGGATTGAAAATCCACTGCCATGCGGTGCCCGTCACAATGTACGAGAGCGCCATCGGATAGAGGAACACCGCGCGCAGCGCGCCTTCCTGACGAATCTGCTGGTCGAGCAGGATCGCGAGGAACAGCCCGAGCGCCACGCAAATGGCGATGAACGGGATGCCGAACCATCCGAGATTCTGCGCCGACGTCCACCAGACGTCGTTGGCGAACAGCTCGCGATAGCGGTCGAGACCCGCGAATTCATAGCGCGGCATCAGTCGCGAGGTCGAGAGCGACAGATAGCCGGTAATGAGAATGAAGCCGTAGACGAATACGAGGCTGATCAGAATGCTGGGCGAAAGCACCAGCTTCGGGATCCAGCGGTCTGCGAGCGCCGCCATGGGCGACGCGCGGCGGGTAGCAGGCGTGGCCGCCTTGCCGTTGCCGCTAAGAGAAGCAGTCACTGCGCAACTCCTGGTACGGTGCGAAAACAGCTTTCGCACGATGATGGGGTTCAGAAGGTGAACCGTCATGCCCGGGGCGCGCCACGTATGGCGCCCCCCGTCTTACAGCACTAACCTGCTACGCTCACTTCGTCTTCGCAGCCTTCGCGAGCGCTTCCACCGCGCTCTTCGAATCCTGGGTCGAGTTCATGAACTTCGTCACGACGTCGGTGATTGCACCGGCCGTGGCGTCCGGCTGAGCCATCCCGTGAGCGAGCGACGGCACATAGCCGCCGGCCTTGATCGCGGTTTGTTCATCCGCGTACGACTTCTTTGCGCATGCGTCGAACTTGCTCATGTCCACGCCGAGACGAACCGGAATCGAACCCTTGTACAGGCTGAACTGTTCCTGGAATTCCGGGCTCATGATCGTCTTCGCAAGCGCGAGCTGGCCAGGCGTTGCCGCCTTCTGGCCCTTCTGCTGGAAGAACACGAACGAGTCGACGTTAAAAGTGTAGGCCTTCGCCGTGCCCGGCACCGCTGCGCAAACATAGTCCGTATCCGGCTGCTTGTTCGCGTTCGCGAACTCGCCCTTGGCCCAGTCGCCCATGAACTGCATGCCGGCCTTGCCGTTGATGACCATGGCCGTGGCGAGGTTCCAGTCGCGGCCCGTGCGGCCGTTATCCATGTACGACTCGATCTTGCGGACCGTGTCGAACACGCCGACCATCTGCTGCGACGTGAGGGTCTTCTGGTCGAGGTCGACGAGCGCCTTCTTGTAGAAGTCCGCGCCCTGCGAGAGGACCACGTCTTCCCACAGCGTCAGGTCCTGCCACGGCTGGCCACCGGCGGCGACCGGCTGGATGCCTGCGGCCTTCATCTTGTCGGCCAGCGCGAAGAATTCCGGCCACGTGGTCGGCGGCTTGCCGCCTACCTTGTCGAGCGCTGCCTTGTTGATCCACACCCAGTTCACGCGGTGCACCGAGAACGGCGCTGCAACGTAGTGGCCTTCGGCGTGCATGATCTTGTCGATCTGCGGCGGCAGGTTGGCCTTCCAGTCGCCGGCGACGGAGTCGACGTTCACCAGCACGCCCTGGTCAGCCCATTCCTGAATCAGCGGACCCTTGATCTGGGCGGCCGTCGGTGCGTTGCCCGAGATCACCTGGGTCTTCAATGCGGTCATGGCCGCCGCGCCCGCGCCACCGGCGACCGCGAAGTCCTTCCACACATAGCCCTGCTTCGTCATGTCGTCCTTGAGCACGCCAACGGCCTTCGACTCGCCGCCCGAAGTCCACCAGTGCAGCACTTCAAGGGACTCGGCCGCTTGCGCCGTGGCGACGCCACCCAACAGACCTGCTGCGCACAGGGCGCCCATGATCGCGCGGAATTTCATTGCTTATCTCCTCCAGACACCTGAACAAAAAACGATTGGCCCCTGATCGCCAGGGTGCGGTGGTTGGTCAAACAGGCAAAACAGGCAAAACATTGGACGGACGGGCGCCGGAGTGCCGCGCGCGCGTGCTTTTCATTAGATGCGCGCGGGCCGCGGGCCGGTTACCGGCCGCAGGACGCTCAAGAGATGAGTGGTTCGGAATGCAACTTGACTGTCTCCTCTTTTGATTTTCACCGGCCACCTTGGCCGGCCGAGGCGCCGCTTGCGTCACGCGGCCTTGAAGCCTCCGCACGGCGGGGAACCGGGCGCACGGCTCACTGGCAAGCCGGGCTGAGTCCCGCGTTGTTCTCCGTTAACATGAGGGGGCATTCCGTCCGCTCGCGAAACCGCGCTAACCGCCTTGCTGCCTGCGTTTCACGCTTTTTTCATCGAATGAACGTTACCTCTTGATTTGGATTGTAGTTAAACTACAATTCAGTGTCAAAAAAAATTTTATCGGACTACGGCCGCCCGATCGCCCACACAGGCGGGCACCCGTTGTAACCTGCAGCGGCCCCCAGGACTCTGACTGAGACTCATGCAAACCCAGATCGATTCAGGTTTCACGTTCGTGCTCTTCGGCGCCACCGGCGACCTGTCGATGCGCAAGATCCTCCCCGCCCTGTATGAAGCGCACCGTTCAGGCATGCTCGCCCAGGCCGGCAAGATCGTGGGCGTCGCGCGCCACGAAGAGGATCGTGCAGCGTACATCCAGTGGGTCGACGAGCACGTCAAGCCGCATGTGACGAAGAACGGCGGCTTCGACGACAACGCGTGGGCCAGCTTCCTCGAGCGCATCGTCTACGTGAAGCTTGACCTCTCGCGCGCCGAAGACTTCACGCATCTGCGCGACGGCATCGCGTCGCTGCCCGGCATTCGTGTGTTCTATCTGGCTACGGGCCCGTCGCTGTTCGTGCCGATCTGCCGCGCGCTTGCCGCCGTCGGTCTGAACGAGAACTCACGCATCGTGCTGGAAAAGCCGCTCGGCTACGACCTCAAGTCGTCCAACGCAATCAACGACGCCGTGGGCGAGATCTTCGCCGAAGGCCAGATCTACCGGATCGATCACTATCTCGGCAAGGAGCCGGTGCAGAACCTGCTCGCGCTGCGTTTCGGCAATGCGCTCTTCGAGCCGCTGTGGCGCCGCGAATGGGTCGAGAGCATCCAGATCACGATTGCGGAAGAACTGGGCGTCGAAGCGCGCGGCGACTTTTATGACAACACGGGCGCGCTGCGCGACATGGTGCAAAATCATCTGTTGCAGTTGCTCTCGATCGTCGCCATGGAGCCGCCGCATTCGATGGATTCGGATTCGGTGCGCGACGAAAAGCTTCGCGTGCTGCGCGCGCTCAAGCCGATCAACCCGCTCGACATCAGCAAGGTCGCCGTGCGCGGGCAGTATCACGCGGGCGTGATCCGCGGCCAGGCGGTGCCGGGCTATGCGACCGAGCATGGCGTGAAGCCCGAGAGCCACACGGAAACCTTCGTCGCGCTGAAGGTGGAAATCGAGAACTGGCGCTGGGCGGGCGTGCCCTTCTTCCTGCGAACCGGCAAGCGTCTTGCCGACCGCGTGGCCGAGATCGTCGTGAACTTCCGTCCGGTGCCGCATTCGGCGCTCGGCGCGCCGGCGCTGCGCCCCGGCGCGAACCGCCTCGTGATCCGCCTGCAGCCGAACGAGAACATCCGCCTTTACTGCCTCGCGAAGCAGCCCGGCGAAGGCATGAATCTCGCGAGCGTGCATCTGGATCTCGCGTTCGACCAGTTCTTCCGCGAAGGCCAGATGGAGGCTTACCAGCGCCTGCTGCTCGACGTGATCAACGGGCGCCTCGCGCTGTTCGTGCGCCGCGACGAGCAGGAAGCGGCGTGGACGTGGGTCGAGCCGATCCTCAACGAGTGGGCGGCAACGCCGCGCGCGCCCAAGCCGTATGCGGCCGGCACATGGGGACCGGCGGCGGCGAGCGCGATGCTTGCACAGCACGACACCTGCTGGCTCGAAGAAGAGAATTGATGGGATTGCATGGCGGCGCGCACAGCGAGCGCAACGCCGGACCGGACAGATGAACTACCCCGTAGACCTACAAAAAAGCAGCATGGAGGAGAAGTGATCGAGCTTCACGTATTCGACGACCCGCGCGTCCAATCCGACGCGCTGGCGCGAGCCGTGGGCGACGCGCTACATGCGTCGCTCGCCGCTCAGCAAGCGGCGCCCGGTACTGCCGTGCGCCGTGCAACGCTTGCCGTCTCCGGCGGCACGAGCCCGCGCCCCTTCCTCGAGGCCCTTTCGACGCACCGTTTCGACTGGGCGCACATCGACGTCACGCTCGTCGACGACCGCTGGGTGCCGGACACCGACTCCGCGAGCAACGCGCGCCTCGCGCGCGAGACGCTGCTCACGCACGAAGCGGCTAGCGCGCACTTCCTGCCGCTCGTCGACGTGGCGCAGGATCTCGACGCGCATGTCGCCGCGCTCAATGCCGACCCGGCCCGCAAGCTGCCGAACGTCGCCGTGCTCGGCATGGGCGAGGACGGCCACACGGCCTCGATTTTCGCCGACGCCCCCGAATGGCACGAAGCCATCACCACGGCGCGCCCGTTCGTGGCCGTGCATCCGCAGGCCGCGCCCCACGCGCGCGTCTCGTGGTCGATGCAGGCGCTGCGCCAGGTCGATCGCCTGTTCCTGCTGATCGCGGGACAGCGCAAGCTCGAAGTGCTGCAACAGGCCGCCGCGGCCGAACAAAACAACGCCATCTCGAAGCTGGCGAACGACAAGGGAGTGAGACTCGATGTCTACTGGTGCGCCTAATAAAAACGCCCCTGGCGCAGGCCAGCACGCCGACGGTCCGAGGCTGCTCGCCGACATCGGCGGAACCAACGCGCGCTTCGCGCTGGAAACACGTCCGGGCGAAATCGGCCAGGTGCGCGTGTATCCGTGCGCGCAGTATCCCGGCGTCGCGGAAGTGATCCAGCAATACCTGAAGGACAACAAGATCGGCCGCGTGAATCATGCGGCCATCGCCATTGCGAATCCGGTCGACGGCGACCAGGTGCGCATGACCAATCACGACTGGACCTTCTCGATCGAAGCCACGCGCCGCGCGCTCGGCTTCGACACGCTGCTGGTCGTCAACGATTTCACCGCGCTCGCCATGGCGCTACCCGGCCTGACCGACTCGCAGCGCGTGCAGGTAGGCGGCGGCCAGCGCCGCCAGAACAGCGTGATCGGCCTGCTCGGGCCGGGTACGGGTCTCGGCGTCTCGGGCCTGATTCCCGCCGACGACCGCTGGATCGCGCTCGGCAGCGAAGGCGGCCACGCAAGCTTCTCGCCGCAGGACGAGCGCGAAGACATCGTGCTGCAGTTCGCGCGCAAGAAGTGGCCGCATGTGTCGTTCGAGCGCGTGTGCGCGGGGCCCGGCCTCGAGCTGATCTACCGCGCGCTCGCCGCCCGCGACAAGAAGAAGCTGCCCGCCGATCTCGACACGGCCGAAGTCGTGCAGCGTGCGCATGACGGCGAGGCGCTCGCGCTCGAGACCGTCGAATGCTTCTGCGGCATTCTCGGCAGCTTCGCGGGCAACATCGCGATGACGCTCGGCTCGCTCGGCGGCATCTATATCGGCGGCGGCGTAGTGCCGCGCCTGGGCGACCTCTTCACGCGCTCGTCGTTCCGCCAGCGCTTCGAGGCGAAGGGCAGATTCGACGCCTATCTCGCGAACGTGCCCACCTACGTGATCACGGCCGAGTATCCGGCGTTCCTCGGCGTTTCGGCCATTCTCGCGGAGCAGTTGTCGAATCGCGCGGGTGGCGGCTCGTCGGCCGTGTTCGAACGCATTCGCCAGATGCGCGACGCGCTTACGCCCGCCGAGCGCCGCGTGGCCGACCTCGCGCTCAACCATCCGCGCTCGATCATCAACGATCCGATCGTCGATATCGCGCGCAAGGCCGACGTGAGCCAGCCCACGGTCATCCGCTTCTGCCGCTCGCTTGGCTGCCAGGGCCTCTCGGACTTCAAGCTCAAGCTCGCCACGGGCCTCACGGGCACGATTCCGGTGAGCCACAGCCAGGTGCATCTGGGCGACACCGCCACCGACTTCGGCGCGAAGGTGCTCGACAACACCGTCTCGGCCATCCTGCAACTGCGCGAGCACCTGAACTTCGAGCAGGTCGAGAATGCGATCACGCTGCTCAACGGCGCGCGCCGCATCGAGTTCTATGGGCTCGGCAACTCGCACATCGTCGCGCAGGACGCACACTACAAGTTCTTCCGCTTCGGCATCCCGACCATCGCCTATGGCGACCTGTACATGCAGGCCGCTTCCGCCGCACTGCTCGGCAAGGGCGACGTGATCGTGGCCGTGTCGAAGTCGGGCCGCGCGCCGGAACTGCTGCGTGTACTCGACGTCGCCATGCAGGCGGGCGCGAAGGTGATCGCGATCACGTCGAGCAACACGCCGCTCGCCAAGCGCGCGACCGTGGCGCTCGAAACCGATCACATCGAGATGCGCGAATCGCAGCTTTCGATGATCTCGCGCATTCTGCATCTGCTGATGATCGACATCCTCGCGGTGGGCGTGGCGATTCGCCGTGCTTCGCCCGATGCGGACCTCGGCAACGCCGTCGAAAAGGCGCGCGAGCATGCCGACGACGATGCATCGGCCGTGCTCGACTGGCTGAGCCACGGCGCCTCGCCCACGGCGCGCGACTGAAGTCGGCTCATTCGCCGGCTGATTCGGGCGATGAAAAAAATGGGACGCCGAGGCGTCCCATTTTCATTTCGCGCGACGTACCAACGTACGGCTCACGGCGTTGCCGTTTGCGCCGCGTCCGGCGCCGGCGTGCCGTGCCACTTCACGACCAGCGCGCGCCCCGCCCACGTCAGCAGGCCGCACACGCCGATCGTCACGCCCATGCCGAACGGCGAGATACCCGGGAACCAGCCGACCACGGCGCTCGCGAACGCGCCGAGAGCGAGCTGCGTCGCGCCGAATACGGCCGCCGCCGCGCCCGCGTTCTTCGGATAGCGGTACATGAGATCGGTCGCGCAGTTCGCGCCGAGCAGCCCGACCACGCTCACCACGAAGAACAGGCCGAACACGATCGACCACAGGCCGCCCCAGCCCGTCACGCACATGAGCGCGACGAAGAGCGACGCGACGATGCTCACACCCGAAGCGATCGACACCATGCGCAGGCTGCCGAGACGCCCGATGAAGCGCGTGTTGAGGAAGTTGCCGAGCATGATGCCGAACACGTTCGCGCCGAAGAAGAAGCCGTAGTGCTGTGGCGAAACGTGGAAGTACTCGATATAGACGAACGGCGTGGCCGAGATATAGGTGAACATCGCGGCGAACGCCATGCCGCCGCAGAGCATGTGCCCCCAGACGAGCGGATCGCGCAGCAAGCGCCCATAAGCCGCGAACGAGCGCAGCACGGCCGCGCTTTCGCGCTTTTCCGGCGGCCAGGTTTCCGGTACGCGCAGATAGGCCGCCACGGCGCACGCGAGGCCGAACAGCGTGAGCACGACGAACACCACGCGCCAACCGCCGATCAGCAGCAACTGTCCGCCGATCAGCGGTGCGAGCAGCGGCCCGATCGCCGTGACGATCGCGACCATCGAGAGGACTTTGGCGGCATCCGAAGGCTCGTGGGCGTCGCGCGCGATGGCCCGCGAGAGCACCGAGGCCGCGCCCGCGCCAAGCGCCTGCAGAAAGCGCACGACCACGAGTTCGCCCACCGAGAACGAGAGCCAGCAGGCAATGCTGGCCAGCGTGAAGAGCGCAATGCCGCCGAGCAGCACGGGGCGGCGGCCATACGCGTCGGAAACCGGGCCGTAGAGCAGCATGCCAATCGAAAAGCCGGCCATGAAGCTCGTGAGCGTCGAGGCCGCAGCGGCGGCGCTCACGCCGAACGACTGCGCGATGGCGGGCAGGCTCGGCAGATACATGTCCGTGGCGAGCGGGCCACAGGCGGCGAGTGCGCCCAGCAACAGGATCAGCCGGCCATCGGGCCGGCGGCGCGGGGAATGGGACATGTGGTGTGTGTGGCGGCGAAACACGCGCGGCTCGCGCGGTCTCGATGTCATGGGCCGATTCTTCCGTCGCTGCAGGAGCGGACGAAAGCGGACAAAAACAGCAACGCGGTGCCGCCGAATTGTACCTGACGCCCTTTGCCCGCCATCCGCCGCCCCGCATGCGGCATCGTCGCGGCATTGCGCTAAGCTGCCCGCTTTCGCTCAACTTGCCGCGTTGCCGACATGACCGCCTTCCTGCTCATCTGGAGCCCCAAGAAATGGCCCTGGCCTGAACTGCCCGACTTCGCGCGCCGTGTGCGCGCCGGGGAAGCCGTCGCCGACACCTGGGGATGCGGCTTCGCACGCGGCATCCTGCCGGGCGACCGGGTGTTCCTGCACCGCGTGGCTGCCGAGCCGCGCGGGCTGTTCGGTTCCGGCTACGTCACGCGCGCGCCCTACGAGGTGCCGGACGCCGCGTACAAGCGCGGCTACCGGCTGTGCATCGACTTCGTCTACGACTGGCTCGTCGACGCGGGCGAGGAAGTGGCCGTCGCGCGCGACGAGTTGCGCGTGCACCCGTTTTCGATCCAGACCTGGGACGCTCAGAGTTCGGGCACCGTCATCAAGCCGGCTGCCGAAGGCGCGCTGGAAAAACGCTGGGCGGAGCTAACCGGGCGGCGGCCCATACCGGCCCCGGCCGTCGCGGCCATGCAGGCATCGCACGACAACCTGCGCGACACGGCGCCGCACCTCGCGCCGCCAGCCCGCAAACGCCGGCAATAGCAGGCAGCCAGAGGCAGTACGCGCGCCGGATCCGCCCGCGCGGGGACCGCCCAGGCCGACCTGGGGCGCCGGCCCGATCCGCGCGACTCCGGTACAATTTCGAGAGAACAGCCCCATCGCCCGCGCCCCTGCGGCGCCCCATGGGTCCGTACGCCGGCCCCGCCGTCAGCGCCGCGCGCCACACCACTTTCGCAGGTCCAGCACTCATGTCCAACACCCAGTCCAGCACGCAGAACCGCAACGAAGCCCTCTTCGAACGCGCCCAGCGCACCATCCCGGGCGGCGTGAATTCGCCCGTGCGCGCGTTCCGTTCGGTCGGCGGCACGCCGCGCTTCGTCGAGCGCGCGCAGGGGCCGTACTTCTGGGACGCCGAAGGCAAGCGCTATATCGACTACATCGGCTCGTGGGGCCCGATGATCGTCGGCCACGTGCATCCGGAAGTGCTCGAAGCCGTGCAGCGCGTGCTCGCGAATGGCTTCTCGTTTGGCGCGCCCACCGAGGCCGAGATCGAGATCGCCGAGGAAATCTGCAAGATCGTCCCGTCGATGGAGCAGGTGCGCATGGTGTCGAGCGGCACCGAGGCCACGATGAGCGCGCTGCGTCTCGCGCGCGGCTTCACGAAGCGCGACCGCATCGTGAAGTTCGAAGGCTGCTACCACGGCCACGCCGACAGCCTGCTCGTGAAGGCCGGCTCGGGCCTGCTCACGTTCGGCAACCCGACGTCGGCGGGCGTGCCGGTGGACATCGCGAAGCACACCACCGTGCTCGAATACAACAACGTCGCGGCGCTCGAAGAAGCGTTCAAGGCGTTCGGCGACGAGATCGCCGCCGTGATCGTCGAACCGGTCGCGGGCAACATGAACCTCGTGAAGGCCACGCCCGAGTTCATCGGCGCACTGCGCAGCCTCACGGCGAAGCACGGCAGCGTGCTGATCTTCGACGAAGTGATGTGCGGTTTCCGCGTCGGCCTGCGCGGCGCGCAGGCGCTCTACGGCGTCGAGGCCGACATGGTGTGCCTCGGCAAGGTGATCGGCGGCGGCATGCCGGCGGCGGCGTTCGGCGGCCGTCGCGAGATCATGGATCACCTCGCGCCCAACGGCTCGGTGTACCAGGCGGGTACGCTCTCGGGCAACCCGATCGCGGTCGCGGCGGGCCTGAAGACGCTGCAGCTCATTCAGGCGCCCGGCTTCTACGAACAGCTCACCGCGAAGACCGAACGTCTCGCGAAGGGGCTGTCGGCGGCGGCACGCGAAACGAAGGTGCCGTTCGTGGCGGATTCGGTGGGCGGCATGTTCGGCCTCTATTTCGCGGACAAGGTGCCGGGCAGCTTTGCCGAGGTCACGAAGAGCGACATCGTGCGCTTCAACCGCTTCTTCCACCGCATGCTGGACGCGGGCGTCTACTTCGCGCCTTCGGCCTACGAGGCCGGTTTCGTGTCGAGCGCCCACGACGACGCGATCCTCGACGAGACCGTCGCCGCGGCGCGCAGCGCGTTCGCAGCGGAAGCCGCGGCTGAAAACGTCACGCAATAACACATCACGCCAACGACCGCGGGCGCGGCGCGCGCCTCGCCGGCCCCCATCTGACCGCCGCCCGGGAGAAAGCCCGACGATGTTTTCGCAATCCGATTTCGTCCACATGGAGCGTGCGCTCGCGCTCGCGCACCGCGGCCTGTACACGACCGACCCGAACCCGCGCGTCGGCTGCGTGCTGGTGAAGGACGGCGTGGTGATCGGCGAGGGCTTCACGCAGCCGGCCGGCCAGGATCACGCCGAAATCCAGGCGATGAAGGACGCCCGCGCGCGCGGGCACGACCTGCGCGGCGCGACGGCGTATGTGACGCTCGAGCCGTGCAGCCACTTCGGGCGCACGCCGCCCTGCGCGAACGCGCTGATCGAAGCGAAGGTCGCGCGCGTGATTGCGGCGATGGAAGACCCGAACCCGCTCGTATCGGGGCGCGGGCTTTCGATTTTGCGCGACGCGGGCATCGACGTGCGTTGCGGACTGCTCGCCAACGAGGCGCGCGAACTGAACATCGGCTTCGTTTCGCGCATGACGCGCAAGCGTCCGTGGGTGCGCATGAAGGTTGCCGCATCGCTCGACGGCCGCACCGGCCTGCCCTCGGGCGAAAGCCAATGGATCACGGGTGAAGCCGCGCGCGCCGACGGCCACGCCTGGCGCGCGCGCGCCTCGGCCATCCTCACGGGCATCGGCACGGTGAAGGAAGACGACCCGCGCATGACCGTGCGCGCCGTCGACACTCCGCGCCAGCCCAAACGCGTGCTGATCGACAGCCGGCTCGACGCCTCGCCGCTCGCGCAGATCTTCGTGGGCGCGCCCACGCTCGTGTTCTGCGCGGCGCTCGACGCGAGCAACGAGGAACGCGCCGAAGCGCTGCGCGTGCGCGGCGCCGAAATCGTCGCGCTTGGCAACGAGCAAGGCAAGGTCGATCTGCCGGCCATGCTCACGGAGCTCGCCGCGCGCGGCGTGAACGAACTGCACGTGGAAGCGGGCTACAAGCTCAACGGTTCGCTCCTGCGCGAAGGCTGCGTGGACGAACTGCTCGTGTACGTGGCGCCGTCGCTGCTCGGCACGAACGCGCTCGGCATGATCGACATCGCTGCGCCCGCGACGCTCGACGAGCGCACGCGCCTCGCCTTTCATTCCGTCGATCGTCTCGGTAGCGACCTGCGCATTCTTGCGCGCGTCGTCACGACGCAAGACGCCTGACCCTCACTGATGCACTGAACACAAGGAACAGCACGATGTTTACCGGAATCGTCGCGGCAGTGGGCCGCATCGAATCGATCAAACCGCTCGGCACGGATGCCGACGCAGGCGTGCGCCTCGCCGTCAACGCAGGCAGCCTCGGCCTCGACGACGTGCAGCTCGGCGACAGCATCGCGATCCAGGGCGCGTGCATGACCGTCATCGAGAAGTCGGCGACGGGCTTCGACGTCGATGTTTCGCGCGAAAGCCTCAACCGCACCGTGGGCCTCGCGGCGACGGGCGAAGTGAACCTCGAAAAGGCGCTGCGCGCGAACGACCGCCTCGGCGGCCACATCGTCTCGGGTCACGTGGACGGCCTCGGCACCGTCACGCGCTTCGCGCCCGTGGGCGAGTCGCACGAACTGCGCGTTCTCGCGCCGGCGGAAATCGGCCGCTATCTCGCCTACAAGGGCTCGATCACCGTGAACGGCGTGAGCCTCACAGTCAACTCGGTCGACGACCGCGCGGAAGGCTGCGAATTCTCGATCAACCTGATTCCCCACACCGTGGAAGTCACCACGCTCAAGCATCTTCAGGCCGGCACGAAGGTGAATCTCGAGATCGATCTGATTGCGCGCTATGTCGAACGGATGCTCTCGGCGGAAAAGGCAGCCAATTCGGCCGCGCAAGACTAAAAGCCGCCGGGCCGGCGCCAGGCCTGCCCCGGACGCGCGCAAGCACGCGCGCCGGGGCGCTGATAGAATCTAGCCTTCGCTACGCACTCGCCGCACGGCGTGCCGCGTTCCCATCACCCGAATCGAACCAGGAGGCACAGTTGGCAACGATTGACACGAGCGCCGCCATGCCGATGGTCCGGGTGACATTGCACGTTGCGTCGCGTCACGCAACCTTCCCGCTTCCAGCGCTGCCATAGCGCGTCCCGCGCGGCATGTTTTCAGACGCCGCGCCGTATTCAGCGAATTCGAGGTCAGGCCGTCCGGCAACCGATGCCCGGGCGGGCGAATCCCGTTTTCCGTCTTAACGCTTCACGCTTCCTTCAGGAGAGTCTTCGGGCATCACGTCCGGAGCATGCTGTCCATGACAGAGCAAAATACAAAACCCGAATCGGGGGGACAAACCTTCCGCAAGGTCCTCGGCTTCACCTTCCGGCACTGGGCGCGCCAACCGGCGCGCGTCACGGCCGTCGCGCTCGCCTCGCTTCTCGGCGCGCTCGCCGACGTGCTCACGCCCCACTACGCGGGCCAGCTCGTCGATGCCCTCACGCACGACGGCGCAGCCAGCAGCGCCGCCGCCTGGCATGCGGCGGTCGTCGCGTTCTGGGCGCTCACGGCGCTCGGGCTCGGCGGCACGATCATGCGCCAGGCCGCGTACCGCAACATCATCACGCTGACGCTGCGCATGATGAGCGAGATCGCCACGCAAGCCTTTCACCGCGTGCAGCGCTTCTCGACGGACTGGCACGCGAACAGCTTCGCCGGCTCCACGGTGCGCAAGGTCACGCGCGGCATGTGGGCGCTCGACCTGCTCAACGACACGCTGCTCGTCGCCCTGTTCCCGTCGCTCGTCATGCTGGTCGGCTCGACCATCCTGCTCGCCGTGCAGTGGCATGTGATGGGCCTCGTGGTCGGCATCGGCTCGGCGGTGTATCTGGCGATCACGGTCTCGCTCTCGCTCTTTTACGTCGCGCCCTCGGCCCGGCTCGCGAACCAGTGGGATACGAAGATGGGCGGCGCACTCGCCGACGCCATTTCGTGCAACGCCGTCGTCAAGGCGTTCGGCGCGGAAACGCGCGAAGAAGCGCGGCTCGCGCGGGTCGTCACGAAGTGGAGCAGTCGCACGCGGCGCACGTGGCAGCGCGGCACGCTCAACGGCGGCGTGCAGGGTGCGCTGCTCGTGGGCATGCAGGCGGCGATCCTCGGTGCGGCGCTGCTGCTTTGGGCGCGCGGTCTCGCAAGCGTGGGCGACATCACGTTCGCGCTCACGCTGTTCTTCCTGCTCAAGGGGTACCTGCGCGATGTGGGCATGCACGTTCGCAACCTGCAGCGCTCGGTCAACGACATGGAAGAGCTCGTCGCGCTCGACGCGGCGCCGCTCGGCATCGAGGATCAGCGTGATGCGCCGCCCATCGTGATCGATCAGGGCGATATCCGCTTCGAGAACATGACGTTCCGCTACGGCGACCACGCGGAAGGCAGGGCGCTCTACGAGAACCTCACGCTGCGTATCGCGCCGGGCGAGCGCGTGGGCCTCGTCGGCCATTCGGGCTCCGGCAAGACCACGCTGATCAAGCTGATCCAGCGCCTTTACGACGTGTCCGGCGGACGCATCACGATCGACGGCCAGGACATTGCGCGCGTGCAGCAAGCGTCGCTGCGCTCGCAGATCGCCATCGTGCAGCAGGAGCCGGTGCTGTTCCACCGCTCGCTTGCTGAGAACATCGCTTACGCCCGGCCAGGCGCGACGCACGCCGAAATCGAGCGCGCGGCGAAGCTCGCGAGCGCCCACGACTTCATCACGGCGCTGCCGCACGGCTACGACACGCTGGTGGGCGAGCGCGGCGTGAAGCTCTCGGGGGGCGAGCGCCAGCGCGTGGCGATCGCGCGCGCGTTCCTCGCGAATGCGCCGATCCTGATCTTCGACGAAGCGACCTCGAGCCTCGACAGCGAAAGCGAAGTGCTGATCCAGCAGGCCATGGAGCGGCTCATGGAGGGCCGCACGACCGTGGTCGTCGCGCACCGGCTCTCGACCGTGCGCGCGCTCGACCGGCTGCTGGTGCTCGAGCGCGGACGCGTGGCGGAGGAAGGCACGCACGACGCGCTCGTGCGCCGCGAAAACGGCCTGTACCGGCGCCTGTTCGAGCGCCAGGCGCTGGAACTGACGAAAGGACTCGCCGACGACGTGATCCTGCGGTGACGCCTCGCCTCGCCGCTTCGCGCTCGCGCCTCCCGCCGCAAGCCGGCTCAGGCGGGAGTCGCGCGCGCGTGCGGCGTGATGCGCGCGAGCACTTCGGCCAGCGCCTCGCGCGCGATTTCGGTGTCGTAGCGGGCCTGCAACTGCATCCAGCTGCGCGCGTCGGTGCCGAAATAAACCGCGAGACGCACTGCCGTGTCCGCGGTGATGGCGCGCTTGCCGAGCACGATCTCGTTGATGCGGCGCGGCGGCACGCCAATCGCCCTGGCGAGCGCGTACTGGCTGATGCCCATGGGCTTGAGCCACGCTTCGTGCAGAATTTCGCCCGGGGTGGCCAGCGGTGCTTCACGCGCCATGGTTTTGCTCCTCGGTGTGGGTCCGCGATGCGTGCTTTCGACGCCTCGCGCCCGCGAAATGAAGCACGAATAGTAACGTTTCACGTTAATAACGTATAGCGTTACTAGCGTGAAACAGACGGGATTCGCGCCTTCCCGCGTTCTGGGCGACGCGCCCGCTCGCGTGGCGTAAAATGTGGCCTTTCCAGCCAGAATCCCAACATGACGCTCGCCTCCACCCCTGAGATCATCGCCGAGCTCAAAGCCGGCAAGATGGTCATCCTCGTCGACGAAGAAGACCGGGAAAACGAGGGCGACCTCGTCATCGCTGCGGAGTTCGTCACGCCTGAAGCCATCAACTTCATGGCGAAGTACGGCCGCGGGCTGATCTGCCTCACGCTCACCCAGGAGCGCTGCAAGCTGCTCAACCTGCCGCTCATGACCTACCGCAACGGCACGCAGTACGGCACGGCGTTCACGGTCAGCATCGAGGCCGCCGAAGGCGTCACGACGGGCATTTCCGCCGCCGACCGCGCCCGCACGATCCAGGCGGCCGTCGCGCACGACGCGCGCGCCGAGCACATCGTGCAGCCCGGCCACGTGTTCCCGATCATGGCGCAGCCAGGCGGCGTGCTCGTGCGTGCGGGCCACACCGAAGCGGGCTGCGACTTCACGGCGCTTGCCGGCCTCACGCCGGCCTCGGTGATCTGCGAGGTCATCAAGGACGACGGCACGATGGCGCGCCTGCCCGACCTCATGGCGTTCGCGCAGGAGCATGGCCTGAAGGTCGGCACCATCGCCGACCTGATCCACTACCGCAGCCGCACCGAATCGATCGTCGAGCGCGTGGCCGAGCGCACCATGCAAACCGCCCACGGCCCGTTCCGCGCGATCATGTATGTCGACCAGCCCACGCGCACGCCGCACATCGCACTCGTGCGCGGCACGCCGAAGCCCGGCGTCGATACGCCCGTGCGCGTGCACGAGCCGCTCTCGGTGCTGGATCTGCTCGAAACGGGCTCGTCCACGCACTCGTGGACGCTCGACGTCGCCATGCGCGAGATCGCCTCGCGCGACGTGGGCGTGATCGTCATGCTCAACTGCGGCGAACCCAAGGAACACCTGATCGACGTCTTCAAGGCGTTCGACCAGAAAGAACGCGCGGAGGCCCTCGCCCGCCGGCCTGTGGACTTCAAGACCTACGGCATCGGCGCGCAGATCCTGCGCGAACTCGGCGTGGGCCGCATGCAGGTGCTCTCGAAGCCGCGCCGCCTCGGCAGCATGTCGGGCTACGGTCTCGAGGTCACCGGCTTCGTGCCGATGCCCGGCGGGGACGCGCAAGCGCCCTGCCCGCCGGATGCCGCTGACCCTGCCTCGTCGCGCGCCTGAAGTCGCATCGCGCTCTTTTCACGCGTCACCACGCTCAACCGAACTTACGGACAACACATGGAAATCGGACAATACCAACCGAACCTCGACGGCGACGGACTGCGCATCGGCATCGTCCAGTCGCGCTTTAACGAACCCGTCTGCAACGGCCTCGCCGACGCCTGCATCGAAGAACTCGAACGCCTCGGTGTGACGGGCGAAGACGTGCTGCTCGTCACCGTGCCGGGCGCACTCGAAATCCCGCTGGCGCTGCAAAAGCTCGCCGAAAGCGGTCAGTTCGACGCCCTGATCGCGCTCGGCGCGGTCGTGCGCGGCGAAACGTACCACTTCGAGCTCGTCTCGAACGAAAGCGGCGCGGGCATCTCGCGCGTCTCGCTCGACTTCAACGTGCCCATCGCGAACGCCGTGCTCACCACCGAGAACGACGAGCAGGCCGTGGCCCGCATGACCGAGAAGGGTCGTGACGCCGCGCGTGTCGCCGTGGAAATGGCGAACCTGACGGTGGCGTTGGAGCAGCTCGACGGCGGCGATGACGACGACGAAGAAGACGAGGAAGACGAAGAGGAACAGCAATGAAGAGCGCGCGCCGCCGCTCCCGCGAACTGGCCACGCAGGGGTTGTATCAGTGGCTGCTGTCGGGTGTGCCCGCCGGCGAGATCGACGCGCAGCTGCGCGGTTCGCAGGGCTACGACAAGGCCGATCACGAGCATCTGGACGCGATCCTGCACGGCGTCATCCGAGAGTCGGACGAACTGTCCGCCTCCATCACGCCGTGCCTCGACCGTCCGATCGAGCAGCTTTCGCCCGTCGAACGCGCGGTGCTGCTCGTCGCGACCTACGAGTTCAAGCATCACGTCGACATTCCGTACCGCGTCGTGATCAACGAGGCGGTCGAGCTCACGAAGACCTTCGGCGGCTCGGACGGCTACAAGTACGTGAACGGCGTGCTCGACAAGCTCGCGGCGCAACTGCGCGCCACCGAAGCGCAAAACGCCCGCAAGTCGTAAGAACGCGAGCCGCCGGGGCAAGCGGGTGCGCCTGAGCGCCCGGCCCCGCGCGCCGCGTGATCTGTCAGTACTGGAAAGACCCGCATGAACACCGTTGCCGAACCGCTGCTGCGGCTAGCCGCGCGCGTCGACGAGATCCAGCCTTTCTACGTCATGGAACTGGCGAAGGAAGCCGCGAAGCTCGAGCGCGCTGGACGCGACATCATCCACATGGGCATTGGCGAGCCGGACTTCACGGCGCCCGAGCCCGTCGTCGAGGCGGCCGCCGCCGCGCTGCGCCGCGGCGTCACCCAATACACGAGCGCGCTCGGCATCCACGCGCTGCGCGAGGCGATCGCCGCGCACTACCAGCACGCGTACGGCCTCACGGTCGACCCCGCGCGCATCGTCGTGACGGCCGGCGCCTCGGCGGCGCTCCTGCTCGCCTGTACCGCGCTCGTCGACCGCGACGACGAAGTGCTGATGCCCGACCCCTGCTATCCGTGCAACCGCCACTTCGTGGCCGCCGCGGAAGGCAAGCCGGTGCTCGTGCCGAGCGGCCCGGAAGCGCGCTTCCAGCTCACCGCCGCCGATGTCGAACGCCTGTGGTCGCCGCGCACGCGCGGCGTGCTGCTCGCCTCGCCGTCGAACCCCACCGGCACCTCGATCGAGCCCGACGAACTCAAGCGCATCGTGCAGAGCGTGCGCGCGCGCGGCGGTTTCACAATCGTCGACGAAATCTATCAAGGCCTGTCGTACGACACGCCCCCCGTCTCCGCGCTGTCGTTCGGCGACGACGTGGTGACCGTCAACAGCTTCTCGAAGTACTTCAACATGACTGGCTGGCGTCTGGGCTGGCTCGTGGTACCGCCCTCGCTGGTCGGCGCATTCGAAAAACTCGCGCAGAACCTGTTCATCTGCGCGTCGGCGCTCGCGCAGCATGCCGCGCTCGCGTGCTTCGAGCCGGACACGCTGAAGCTCTACGAAGGGCGCCGGCTCGAATTCAAGCGCCGCCGCGACTTCATCGCGCCGGCGCTCGTATCGCTCGGCTTCACGGTGCCCGTGATGCCCGACGGCGCGTTCTACGTCTACGCCGACTGTTCGAACGTCGCGCACCCCGCCGCCGGCGACAGCGACGCGCTCACCCGCGCGATGCTGCACGACGCGGGCACGGTGATGGTGCCCGGCATGGACTTCGGCGTCGCCGCGCCGCACCAGTACGTGCGGCTCTCGTATGCCACGGCGTACGAGCGCCTGGAGGAAGCGGTCGAGCGGCTGCATACGTTCTTCGGACACTGATCCGCCGTGCGCGAGAAATAGAAAAAGGCTCCCGAGGGTGCCTTTTTCGTCTCGTCCGGTCTTTCAGCCAGAACTCAAGCGCCCAGCTCGGACGAAGCGTGCTTCTGGGCCGTCGTGCCGGTGCTGGCGTCGTCCTGATCGGAACCGCTCGCGGACGACGACTTCTCGACGATCGCGTGGGCGTTGTCGAGCGTCACGTGCACGCGCTTCTCGCCGTTGACGCTCGCCACCTTCTGCGGCGCAGACGTGCTGGCCGTGGTGGTGACGGGCGCCTGCGGCGCGTTGATCGGCACGTTGCGGCCGCGTGCGACGTCGCGCAGACGCCCGCGCTCGGCCATCACCTTGGCGCCGTAGCCGCCGTCGTCGGGCGAGGTCGACCCAACGTAGAGACGCAGGCCGCCCGGCAGCGAACCGCCGCGCGCGATGCAATCCTTGAGCACCAGCGCGCCGACCTTGATGTTCGCGAGCGGATCGAGCGCCGCGCGCTGGCCGCCGAAGTACTGGAACTTGTCCGAGTGCACCTTCGACATGACCTGCATGAGGCCCTGTGCGCCCACGCCGCTTTCGGCGTATGGGTTGAAGCCCGATTCGATCGCCATCACGGAGAGCAGCAACAGGGGATCGAGCCCCACTTCACGACCGGTGTCGAACGCCGCTTTCACGAGTTCCCCGACCGGTTCCTGCGCCACACGGTAGCGGCGCGCCAGATAGGTGGCGACGAGCGCTTGCTCACGCGCCGAAACGAGCACGCGGTCGTCGCGCGCGTCGGGCGTGATGCGCTGGGGCGGAATCATGCGCGCGAGCGAACCGACGCTGGTCGGCAGCGCACGCGGATCGAGGCCGTTGAGCGTCACGGCGTCGAGCGTGGCGATGCCGCCGTTCGACACCGAGGTCGCGACCTTCGCGACCGTGCCGTTGGAGCCCGTGGGCGAAATGCCCGTGGCGCCGACAGGCCCGGCCGCACCGGCATCGGGCGCGAGTGCCGTGGGCAGCATTGCGCCGTCGGCGTTGTCGTCGTTGTTCGTCACGCCGGGGGGCGCGAACGAGGGCAGCGGGTTGCCTTGCAGCAGACGGGCCGGGCCGGCCTGGACCGCCGCCGAGACGAACGGCATCACCCGCGCGGCCAGCGTGCCGCGCCACGTGGGCAGCAGCCAGAGGGCAACCGCGAGCACAACGGCACAACCACCAACAATGCTGAACAGGTGATGGCTAAGACGCGTGCCACGACGCAGCAGCGCTCGCAGGCCAAGCGCTACACGCTCGTCGGCGCGCCACCACGATAACCAGGTATTCATCTACAGATCTCCCCATGTTGCATGATCCGGCTCAGGGGTCGGCACGAGGCAGACGGCCAATCGCAGGATCAAGACATCGCGCGCCCTGGCTGGTGCGGCAGCGATGTCGGGAAAACGGCAAGTTCGCCGTGGGTGGAACTCCTTTTGGGCAACCAGGCACGCAATGTGCGCGCGCCGGGAGTTCTCACGCGAAAAGCCAGCGCGAAGGGGCGCTGACGAGGACAACCAATCTAGACCGTATGCAAGCCGTGCAGGGGTTCGGCAAAACGGCGACGCGTTGCGTCTGAAGGGCCGGGAAGGTGGTTAAAAATTTCAAACCCTGCAACCAATGTGGACGGATTCTAGCAGCCTGTTATAGATCGTCAATACTATAGAATGTCAAATCTATAACTAATTGTAATGATGAACACTGTTCAATCCGCCGGAAACCGCGCGCCAAGTGCCTCTGCGGCATGTTATGCGGATTGGCTACCAGCGTGTGCCAGCCAACACAGGTAAAATCGACAATCGTTACGCCGCGTTTCGTCCGGCTTCAAACGCCGGCCGCGGACTGCTGCCGCCCTGCAACCGCCGCGCTGATGCACAATCCGGCCCCAAACTGGCCGCGCGAGCCGGCCTGCCGGGCTGCCCACTGAGTTGCCCAAGACTGGCCCCCAATGAAATACAAAGACCTGCGCGACTTCGTTGGTCGCCTGGAGACGCTCGGTGAATTGCGCCGCGTCCCGCAAGCTGTCTCCCCGGTGCTGGAAATGACCGAGTTGTGCGACCGCGTCCTGCGCGCCGGCGGCCCGGCCCTACTCTTTGAGAACCGTTCGACGCACGCGTTCCCGGTGCTCGGCAATCTGTTCGGCACGCCCCGGCGCGTCGCGCTCGGCATGGGCATCGACGCGCCGGAAAGCGGCGGCGACGGCGCCGCGCTCGAGTCGCTGCGCGACGTGGGGCGTCTGCTCTCGGCGCTCAAGGAGCCCGAGCCGCCGCGCGGCCTGAAGGACGCGGGCAAGCTGCTCACGCTCGCCAAGGCCGTCTGGGACATGGCGCCGAGGACCGTGAGCGCGCCGCCCTGCCAGGAGATCGTCTGGGAAGGCAACGATGTCGATCTCGCAAAGCTGCCGATCCAGACCTGCTGGCCCGGCGACGCCGGCCCGCTCGTCACCTGGGGCCTGACCGTCACGCGCGGTCCCAACAAGACGCGCCAGAATCTCGGCATCTACCGCCAGCAACTGATTGGCCGCAACAAGCTCATCATGCGCTGGCTTGCGCATCGCGGCGGCGCGCTCGATTTCCGCGAGTTCGCGCTGAAGAACCCCGGCAAGCCTTACCCGGTGGCGGTCGTGCTCGGCGCCGACCCGGCGACGATCCTCGGCGCCGTCACACCGGTACCCGACACGCTCTCCGAATACCAGTTCGCGGGCCTGTTGCGCGGCGCCCGCACCGAGCTCGCGAAGTGCCTGACGCCCGGCGTCGACACGCTTCAGGTGCCCGCGCGCGCCGAGATCGTGCTCGAAGGCTTCGTCTACCCGCAGGTGGGCGAGCCCGGCCCGGCGCCCGTCGGCGCGCCGCCCCGCCCCGTCAAAGGCGCGAGCGCCGCGTACGAACACGCGCTCGAAGGCCCCTACGGCGACCACACGGGCTACTACAACGAACAGGAGTGGTTCCCCGTCTTCACGGTCGAGCGCATCACCATGCGCCGCGATGCGATCTACCATTCGACATACACGGGCAAGCCGCCCGACGAGCCCGCGGTGCTCGGCGTGGCGCTCAACGAAGTGTTCGTGCCACTCCTGCAGAAGCAGTTTGCCGAGATCACCGACTTCTATCTGCCGCCCGAGGGGTGCAGCTACCGCATGGCGATCGTGCAGATGAAGAAGAGCTACCCCGGGCACGCAAAACGCGTGATGTTCGGGGTATGGAGCTTCCTGCGCCAGTTCATGTATACAAAGTTCATTGTCGTGGTCGACGATGATGTGGACATCCGCGACTGGAAGGAGGTGATCTGGGCGATCACCACGCGTATCGATCCGGCGCGCGACACCGTGCTCGTGGAGAACACGCCGATCGACTATCTCGACTTCGCTTCGCCGGTGGCTGGCCTCGGCTCGAAAATGGGGCTCGACGCCACCAACAAGTGGCCCGGCGAGACGGACCGCGAATGGGGCCGCGCAATTGAGATGGACGCGGCCGTGAAGACGCGCGTCGACCGTCTCTACGACGAGCTCGGCTTTAGCCGCAGCTGACGCGCCGCGCGATCCGGCGCAACCCGGCGATACCCGGCGTGAGGCCTCGCGCACCACGCCGGCCGATTCATCCGCGACGCCTTTTCGCGACGCCGCGCTTACCGCGTCACGCCTCGTGCATGGCACGAGCCGCGGCGCCAGTGAACCTGAAGGAGACTCGAAGATGAGCTTGCCCGCATCGGAGCGCCTGACGCAACTGAACGATCCCGCCCTCTTCAAGACCCGCGCGTACATCGACGGCGAATGGAGCGGCGGTGCGGCCACGTTCGCCGTGCTCGACCCCGCCGACAACGCCGAGATCGCGAGCGTGCCCGACTTCGGCGCCGACGAGGCGCATCGCGCCATCGGCGCCGCGAACGCCGCGCTGCCCGCGTGGCGCGCGAAGACGGGCAAGGAGCGCGCCGCCATCCTGCGGCGCTGGTTCGACCTCGTGATCGAGCACGCCGACGACCTCGCCGCGATCATGACCGCCGAGCAAGGCAAGCCGCTCACCGAGGCGCGCGGCGAAGTGATCTACGGCGCGTCATTCCTGGAGTGGTTTGCCGAAGAAGCCAAGCGTGTGAACGGCGACGTGCTCGCAAGCCCCGCCAGCGACCGCAAGCTCATCGTGCTCAAGCAGCCGATCGGCGTGTGCGCCTCGATCACTCCCTGGAATTTCCCGATCGCGATGATCACACGCAAGGTCGCGCCGGCCATCGCCGCGGGCTGCACGATCGTCGTGAAGCCCGCCGAGCAAACGCCGCTTTGCGCGCTCGCGCTCGCCGA
Source organism: Paraburkholderia sp. CNPSo 3076 (assembly GCF_026343935.1). Lineage (NCBI taxonomy): Bacteria > Pseudomonadati > Pseudomonadota > Betaproteobacteria > Burkholderiales > Burkholderiaceae > Paraburkholderia > Paraburkholderia sp. CNPSo 3076. The sequence continues at coordinate 141,150 of NZ_JAPMAL010000019.1, forward strand.
ACTGGCGCAGCGCGCGGGCGTGCCCAAGGGCGTGTTCAACGTGCTCACCGCCGACTCCGCGAACTCCATCGCAATTGGCAAAGCCCTCTGCGAGAGCGACATCGTGCGCCATCTCTCGTTCACGGGATCGACGCCGGTGGGCCGCATCCTCATGCAGCAGTGCGCGCCGACGGTCAAGAAACTCGCCCTCGAACTGGGCGGCCACGCCCCCTTCATCGTGTTCGACGACGCCGACCTCGACGCCGCCGTGGAAGGCGCGATGATCTCGAAGTATCGCAACGCGGGCCAGACCTGCGTCTGCACGAACCGCTTCTATGTGCACGAGAAGGTGTACGACGCTTTCGTCGAGAAGCTCGCCGCCGCCTCACGCAAGATCAAGGTGGGCAACGGCTTCGAAGATGGCGTGAGCCAGGGGCCGTTGATCGACGACGCGGCCGTCGCCAAGGTCGAGCAGCACATCAGCGACGCGACTGCCCAGGGCGCGAAGCTCGTGGCGGGCGGCAAGGTCAGCTCGGGGCGCTACGTCGAGCCCACCGTGCTCGCCGACGTCACGCGCGACATGCTGATCGCGCGCGAGGAAACCTTCGGGCCGGTTGCGGCGGTATTCCGCTTCAGTGACGAAGCCGAAGTGATCGGCCTCGCCAACGACACCGAATTCGGCCTCGCCTCGTACTTCTATAGCCGTGACATCGGCCGCGTCTGGCGCGTGGCGGAAGCGCTCGAGTACGGCATGGTCGGGGTGAACACCGGACTCATTTCGAACGAGGTTGCACCGTTCGGCGGCGTGAAGCAGTCGGGTCTCGGGCGCGAAGGTTCGAAGTACGGCATCGACGAATATGTCGAACTGAAGTATCTGTGCATCGGCGTTTGAAGCACGCTTGAACCAGATTTGAGCCGCGACGCCCGCTTCCTCGCGGGTGGGCGTGCGCGGTACGCAGTCCATACCAACAAGAAATCGTTTTCATGTCTCACGTTTCCCTGCTTTCCGACGGCTTTTTTCTGTCGCTTTCGCTTTGCCTCGACATCGGTCTCGTCAACGTCGCCATCATCTCGCTCACGCTCACGCACGGCTTCCGCCCGGGCTTCTGGCTAGGGCTCGGCTCGTGTTTCGGCGACCTCATCTACGCCGCACTCGCGCTTGCGGGCATGGCCGCGCTGCTGCAGTTTTCGGCCGTGCGCTGGATCGTGTGGATCGGCGGCTCCGCCCTGCTGCTCATGCTCACGTGGAAGATGGCGCGCGAAGCGCTCAATCCGGCATCGGCGCCGCCCGTGGAAGGCGAAGCCGATAGCGCCGCGCCGCTGCCCAACCCGTGGCGCAGCTTCGGGCGCGGCGTGCTGCTCGCGCTCTCGTCGCCGAGTGCGATTCTCTGGTTTGCGGCTGTCGGCGGCGCGCTCATCGCGAAGTCGGGGGCGACGAGCGCTCGCGCGGCCTCGCTCTTTCTGCTGGGCTTTTTTGCGGGCGGGCTCGGCTGGACCCTGTTTCTTTGCGGACTGGCCAGCCACGGCCGCAAACGCGCCGGCACCGGCCTGCTGCGCGCCTGCCACATGCTTTCGGCGTTGCTTTTCGCCTACTTCTCGTACAGCGTGATCGTGCACGGCTATCGCGAATTGATCCTGCAGGGCGCGGGCGCGACGTAATCCGTCTCGGGCGCAGAGCGCGCCTTTGCACCAACCCGCGCGCGTCGATCTAGCGCGCCGTGCACGCGGCGAAAGCGAACGCCAAAAACAAACAGCGCAACGCGGCGTGAGCCGGCGTTGCGCCGTTCGTAAAACCTGCAGCCGGGCGGCGTGCGCCGCCCGTCACGCTCAATGACGGTAGTAGCCGTGACCGTAGTAACCGCGGCCGTAGTAGCCGCGGCCATAGTAGCCGTGGTGCCAGTACGGATTGCCGTAGTAGCCGTAGCCGCCGTAGCCGCCTACGACGACGGCGGGCGGCGGCGCGTACACCACCGGCGGCGGCGCATAGACCACGGGCGGGGGCGGCGGTGCGTAAACCGGCGCCGCATAGACGGGATAAGCCGGGGCCACCGGAATGCCAATGCCGATACCCACCGAGACGTGCGCCTGGGCCGCGCTGACGAACCCCACACCCAGCGCAGCGGCAACGATGAACGATACGGTCTTTTTCACTTCTCTTCTCCTGGCGGCCGCCAACGGCGACGCGCATATGACGGGCACTGCCCACGCATTCAATGTATCGAAAACGGCGGCCGTCATTGGTAGCCATTTGTTTCGAATTGCAATCCTGTTTTGGGGGCGCTTAATCGCGCGTCAGGCCCGGTGGGCGTGGCTGCCGCGAAAAACCGCCGCACGCGCGCCCGATCACGCCGCCATTCGTTACAAAAACCAGGGCGCTGTCATTGTTACCTGCACGAGGGCGTCGCGCGGCAAGGCTCCGGGTAATGTTTGATTACAAATTGGCTGACCGCGGCGACGTTCGAGTCGCTGCCGCCACGCGCGGGGAGGCTGTAAACGACGATGCCCGGTCCTGGGACCGGGCATCTCATCCGACCAGCCGACGGCGCACAAGCCGCCGGCCACGCGAGGCAAACTCTCCGCTATCCGACCTTCACGTACGTGAATTCGCGCGTGACGTTCGGCGGCACGTAAGCGCCGCTGATGCGCACGCGCGGCGTCAGGCGCTTCTTCTGATCCCACCAGCGGCGACGCTGAAAGGGCGTGAGAAACCGCAGATGCTTTCGGTAAGCGAAGATGCTCATGGTGAACTCCCCGAATCGGACTACCGACAGGAACAAACCCAATTGCACGGCTGCAACAATGAAACCGAAACGATGAAAAGTATTGTGCTCAGATTCCGGGACAAAAATTGCAGTGTTGCGAGATAGCCTCACGAGCGCCGTATATGCATAGCGCACTGTTCGTTGCGGCTTCCGCGTGCTGGGTTTGAGTTGCTGCGCACAGGTGCGCCGCCAGCGACCAGCAGAAATCGTGCCGCGTGAGGCTACCGGCGCGACGTCGCGCCCGTCACTGTCATTTGTAGTCCCACCGCCGGCGCGTGATCGGTACGAAAGCGAACATTTCGTGCGCGGCGCGGCCCCGGCGCAACACTCGCGCCGTGAGGCGCCCGCCTGGCGAGGTCTGTCGGAAACACTGTAGCCGTTCGCGGAAAAGCCTGCCGTGAGTGCAGCCAATTTGCGCGGCGCGCACGCCGGAAGCCGCGGCCGCCGCCGCGCGCCGGGCCCTCCCGGCAGCATCGATCGCGGATACTGGCGAGGCGTGAGCCGTGGTAATGTGGCGACGGCGCGCGCATCGCAACGGTAGGCAACGCGCGCCCATGGGACTCACCGACGAGCACGCACAATGATCAAGGTCAGCATCCTCTATCCGTATCGCGAGAACGGGCGTTTCGACACCGGGTACTACTGCACGCACCACATGCCGCTCGCGGCGAAGCTCTTTGGCGAATCGCTCAAGGGCTGGTCGGTCGACATCGGCATCAACGCCGGGCCGCCGGGCACGCCGCCGCCGTACGTCGCGGCCGGCCACTTCCTGTTCGAGACGGTCGATGCGTTCTACGCGGTGTTTCAGCCGCATGCCGACACACTCCTCGACGACATTCCCAACTACACCGACGGCGGAAATGGCACCATTCTGATCAGCGAGGTCAAGGTGCCCGTCTGACGTGCTCCGCGTGGTTGAACGGGGCGAGCGGATGCCTCGCATGACCTTTTATCGGCCGCCACACGCCAAGCGCGCCGCCACCCACACAAGAAGGAAACAACACCGATGTTCGGCGATATCGCCCGCTTTCTGCTCAATACGGTCTTCACCCTGTTCGGCGCCGCCCTGCTGCTGCGCGCCTGGCTCCAGTACGTGCGTGTGCCGCCGTACAACCCCGTGACCCACGCGATCCAGCAGGTCACCAACTGGCTGGTGCTGCCGCTGCGGCACGTGATTCCCGGCGTGCGCGGCATCGACTGGGCGAGCGTGGTCGCTGCGCTGATCGCGGCCATCGCCTACGTGCTGCTGATGGTATGGATCGCGGGCGTGGACCCACTGGGTCTTTTGCCGACGCTTCTGATCGTCGCCGTGCTCACGCTCGTGAAATGGGCGCTCAACCTGCTGATCTGGCTGACGATCCTGATGGCGCTGCTCTCGTGGCTCAACCCGCGCTCGGCGGCGATGCCCGTGCTGTTCCAACTGACGGCGCCGTTCCTCAACCCGCTGCGCCGCATCCTGCCGAACCTGGGCGGCCTCGATCTCTCGCCGATTCTGCTCTTCGTGATCGTGCAGGTGCTGCTGATGGTCGTCACCCGCGCGGCGGTTTCGCTCACGCTTTTTGGGATTTGATGACGCATCGGCATACGGTCTGATGCATCTGGCGGCGCGCCTCGCGCGCCGCGTTGCTTGAGCGCGTAATTGCGCAAGTAGGCCAAAAACGCGTAAAATAGCGCGCTCTGCGGGCGTCGTATAATGGCCATTACCTCAGCTTCCCAAGCTGATGACGTGGGTTCGATTCCCATCGCCCGCTCCACTTCGGCTTGCCGACCTCTCTTCGAGGCATGGGTTTTCAGACTGCGCGCCTGCCAGGACACCCCTGGGACGCCACACCCTCCCGACCGGCACGTGCCGGGCACGACCTGAATTCCTCCGTTGCACAATGCACTCTGGCGCTCCTCGGGTCCTCCCGCACGCGCCGCGAGCTGGTTTGCCGACCCGTATTTCGCTCGACTGCCGCATAACGACTCGCTGCGCGCCCCCTGGCGCACCAGTCCCCGATGGATCAATTTTTCATGTCCCGGCCGAGCGCGATCAGCCTGATCGTGCGCTCGCGCCAAGCCCTCCTCGCCGACGCCGACGAGCGCCCAGCCGCCGAAGCCGAGCGCCTGCGCGCCGCGGCCGCCGACCTCACGCGCCTGCTGCTCGACGTGCGCGCCGGGCGTGTGAACGTGTTCGAGTTGAGCGAACCCACGCGGATGCGGGTCGTCGTTTCAGCCGATTGAGGCGTCGAATGATAGGCGGAGCGGCACGCTGCGAGGCGCTGCGCGCCGCCTCAGCCGCCAGAGCCGTGCGAGCGCGCTGATATAATGCGCGACGGCTTCGGAGCCGCTGGGCTTCGAGCGCGCCGCGCCCGCCTGCCGGGCCGAAGGCCATCGCCGGTTCCGGCGAACGCCAAAGCCGCCCACAAGGCGTCCGGCCACGCCGGCCCGCGTAGCCCCCCGGCACCCGCGTCGCCGCGACTAGCCCGACATACCTCGCACCGAGCCGAAGGCGCAGCCCGCCCCCATTATCGACAGCCGCGACAGCCGCCGCTCTCACACCCACCCGCGAAGATGAATCACGATCCCAACGACGCCGCCCGTCCCGACTCCACGCAGTCCGACGCACAAGACGCCGCCTCCGACACGAACGCGCAATCAGGGGCCTCCGCCGACGACGCGCTGCACCACCGCCGCATCCGCAGCTTCGTGACCCGTGCTGGCCGCGTCTCGACCGGCCAGCGCCGCGCGCTCGACGAACTGGGCCCGCGCTTCGTCGTGCCCTACGCGCCCGAAGCCGCCGACTGGGACGGCGTGTTTGAACGGCACGCACCGCGCATCCTGGAGATCGGTTTCGGCATGGGCGCGAGCACGGCGGAAATCGCCGCCTTGCGCCGCGAGGACGACTTCCTCGGCGTCGAGGTCCACGAGCCTGGCGTTGGCGCGCTCCTCAAGCTGATCGGCGAGCAGAATCTGGAGAACATCCGCATCATCCAGCACGACGCCGTGGAAGTGCTCGAACACATGATCGCGCCCGCGAGCCTCGACGGCGTGCACATCTTCTTCCCCGATCCGTGGCACAAGGCCCGCCATCACAAGCGCCGCCTCATTCAGCCGAAGTTCGTCGCGCATCTCGTCTCGCGCATGAAGCCGGGCGCGTACCTGCACTGCGCGACCGACTGGCAGAACTACGCCGAGCAGATGCTCGAAGTGCTCAGCGCGGAGCCCGCGCTCGAGAATACGGCCGCCGACTACGCGCCGCGACCCGACTACCGCCCGGTGACGAAGTTCGAGCGACGCGGCCTGCGGCTCGGTCACGGCGTGTGGGATCTCGTGTTCCGCCGCCGCGAGGACTGAAACCGGGAACCGCATGGAAAAACGGGCGCCGTGATGTCACGCGGCGCCCGTTGCGTTTTTAGTCGTCCCAGCCTAGCCCGCCGCCATAGCCGAACAGCAGGACCACGAGACCGAAAGCGATCCGGTACCAGGCGAAGGCGGTGAAATCGTGCGAAGCCACGAAGCGCAGCAGCCAGCGCACACACGCGAACGCGCTGACGAACGCGGCGACGAAGCCGATGCCGAAGAGCCCGAGCCAGTCCACGGAAAGCTCGTGCCAGCTCTTGTACAGCTCATAAACGGTCGCGCCGAAGATCACGGGAATCGCAAGGAAGAACGAGAATTCGGTCGCGACACGCCGCTCGAGGCCGAACAGCATCGCGCCGATGATGGTCGAGCCCGAACGCGACATGCCCGGAATCAGCGCAAAGCACTGCGCGCAGCCCACCTTGAAGGCATCGAGCGGCGTGATCTCGTCAATCGAGTTCACGCGCGCGCCGCGCTGCTCGGCGACCGGCAGTCCCTTCGGGCCACGCAGGCGATTTTCGACCCACAGGATGACGAGGCCGCCGCCAACAAGGGCGAACGCCACCGGCACCGGCGCGAAGAGCACCGACTTGATCGTCTTCTCGAACATCAGACCGAGCACGACTGCCGGAATGGTGGCGACGATCACGTTGAGCGTGAAGCGCCGCGCATCGGGCCGAGAGGGCAACCCGACGACCACCTCGCCGATTTTGCGCCGGAACTCCCAGCACACGGCGAGGATCGCGCCAAACTGGATCACCACGTAGAAGGTCTTGGCATACTCGCCTTCGAAGTTGAGCAAGCTGCCGACGACGATCAGATGCCCCGTACTCGACACGGGCAGAAATTCCGTCAGCCCTTCGACGATGCCGAGAATCAAGGCCTTGCAGGTCAAAATCCAGTCCATCCCTTTTATCCCTCTTCTTTGAGCGTCGGGACGGCGCACGCCGCGCCGCACGACCGACGACGACCGCGTGCGCCGGCGTTTCGTCGGCCTACTTCTCGACGATCTGCACGCGTATGCCGTTTGTAAGGATGGTGATTGTACCGGGTTCGTAGTTGACGCCGGCAAATTGGAGCTGGTCGGGCTTGAACGTATAGACGGGGTAATTGTTGAGCAACTGGGTGGCGACGAGCGCGGCGACCGCGCTCACCTGCGGCGCGTAGGCGGCGGCGTTGCCCGCCATGTCGACGCCATCGACCGAAGGCGAGCGCAGCACCACGGCGCGGTTCGCGCTGTCGTAGGCGAGTTCGCTCGACACCGTGAACGCACCGCTCACGGGCTGCTGCATCAACGGGCTTTCGAGGTGCGCGTCGAGCCGCACGGCCACGCGATTGCGATCGGGCTGCAGCGTCACGACGGGGTTCGTGAGCGAGACGTCGATAATCTGCTGCATCGAGCGGTGATAGGGAAACTTGCGCTGCACCGCGTCCTGCACCTGCTGCTGCGAAAACGTGTAGTGATCGGGAATGAACGGGAAAATCCCCGTCGCACACGCGCCGAGCGACATCGCCGTACCCGCCGCAGCGCAGGCTGTGAACAGGAAGGCGCGCCGGGAAACGCGCGTTGCGGTGTGGACCATGCGAAATCTCCTTGTTGGGCCGGGACTGGCGCGCCGTCATTCTGGCGCATGGCGGCTGGGCGGCGCAGTTTGCGTCGGGTTCAGCACGAGGTTGGCGCTTGCGGCTGGGTTTGCGCCTCGAGACGCGTGAGCCAGACAATCGCCTCCTCGCGCGACTCGCCGCACATCTCGGGCTGCGGCTGCAGCCCTGAGCAGCACGCCGGCCGCAACGGCGAGCCGAAGATCATGCAGCGCAGGTCCTCGCCGAGTTGAACACAACGCACGCCGGCCGGCTTGCCTTGAGGCATGCCCGGAATCGGGCTAGTAATAGACGGCGCGATGCAGCACGCGCCGCAACCGGGACGGCAGGCGTGCACTGAGGCATCGGCGGGAAAAACGCTACTCACTTCGGCTTCCTGGAACTCTGACAATTCGTGTCCGCGCGGCGACGGACCAGACGGCATTGTGCCATTGCCCGTATGCGACCTTTTTACACAATCGCTTCTTCCTACGCGCTCGTACACTTTGTCCATCTGGCGCTGTAGGACAAGGGACAGGCCACCTGTGCGCGGCGTTCCGCGGCGCCGGACGCTGCCCACCCGTGCGCCGCCCTTCCCAGTGAGCTTTGCATGAGTGACGCAGACCTGCTCTTTCGCCCCGACCTGCTTGCCAAATACGGCGCCAACGGCCCGCGTTACACGTCCTACCCCACCGCCCTGCAGTTCCGCGACGACTTCGATCCCGCCGACTACCGCCGCGCCGCGGCCGATCCGGGCGCGAGCGAAACCGACCTCTCGCTGTACTTCCACATTCCGTTCTGCGACACCGTCTGCTTCTATTGCGGCTGCAACAAGGTCATCACGAAGAACCGCGGCCGCGCGAAACCGTATCTCGCGCAGATGATCCGCGAAGTGGAACTGCAGGCCGCGCTGTTCGACACGAAGCGCCCCGTTTCGCAGCTGCATTGGGGCGGCGGCACGCCCACCTTTCTCTCGCTGGAGGAAATGAGCGCGCTCATGGCCGCCACGCGCGAACACTTCGCGCTGCAGCCCGACGATACCGGCGAATACTCGATCGAGATCGACCCGCGCGAAGCCACGGCGCAGACCATTGCGCATCTGCGTTCGCTCGGCTTCAACCGGCTGAGCCTCGGCGTTCAGGACTTCGACCCGGTCGTCCAGAAGGCGGTCAACCGCATCCAGCCGCTCGAGCTGACCGTCGACGTCATGAACGCCGCGCGCGCGAACGGCTTCGAATCGGTCAGCGTCGATCTGATCTACGGCTTGCCGCACCAGAACGTCAAAGCCTTCGGCCGCACGCTCGAGACGATGTTGCTGCTCGCGCCCGATCGCATCTCGGTGTTCGGCTACGCGCACATGCCGCATCTGTTCAAGATGCAGCGTCAGATGGACGAAGCGCCGTTGCCCACGCCCGCGGAGCGCATGGCGCTGCTGAGGCTCGTGATCGAGCAGCTCACCGAGGCGGGCTACGTCTACATCGGCATGGATCATTTCGCACTGCCCACCGACGAACTCGCACGCGCCCAGGCGCAGCGCACGCTGCACCGCAATTTCCAGGGTTACAGCACGCGCGCCGACTGCGACCTGATCGGCTTTGGCGCCTCGGCGATCGGCAAGGTCGGCGACGTCTACGCGCAAAACGCCAAGGACCTGCTCGGCTACGGCGCGGCGATTGGCGCGGGCAAGCTCGCGACCGCGAAGGGCGTGCGCCTCACTGCCGATGACCGTCTGCGCCGCGACATCATCACGGAACTCATGTGCAATCTCGAACTGCGTTACGACGAGTTCGAGGCCATCTACGGCGTGCGTTTTCCGGCGGCCTTTGCGGGCGAACTCGAACGGCTGCGCGAGTTCGAACGCGACGGGCTGGTTGCGCGCAGCGCCGACCGCCTCGAGGTGCTGCCCGCCGGGCGCATGCTGGTGCGCAATATCGCGATGGTGTTCGACCGCTACCTTGGCGCGCAGCAGCCAGAACGATTCTCGCGGACGATTTGACGGCTTGCCGGCGCCGCGCAGTTGCCTGAGCGGGCGATTTGCGTCATAATCACCGGCTACTTCGAGCGCTTGCATGTTCGCGCTCGGATGCGAGAAACGCACAGAAGCAAACGCCTCGGTGGTGAAATTGGTAGACGCGCCGGACTCAAAATCCGGTTCCGAAAGGAGTGCCGGTTCGATTCCGGCCCGAGGCACCAGAATGCTTTCCGGCAATATCCGCCGGAATCCTGAAACCCGCGAAAGCTTAGGGCATCGCGGGTTTTTTGTTGCCGGCCTGACGCCGGCGCGCCCTTCTTTGGACGAAGATCAAGCGTCCTGCGGATGTCGCACGGCGTGCCGCGCCCCGCTGCTATCGTTGTCGAAGTTATTGAGATAGCAACCGGGAGCCGACGATGGACCGCATTTTCATGACGCGAGAGGAAGCCATACGCATCCTCATCGAGGCCCACGAATCGGCCTCAGGACGCGCTGCCGCAACGTTGATCCGATCGAACGCAGACAGATCCGCCAGGCTCGAAGCGCTGGACCGGCTGCTGCTCGACGTGCGCGCGGGCCGCGTCGATGAATTTCGCACCTGGCCAGAGGACAGCACCTGCGTCTCGATCACTGACTGATGCAGGTCCGCCGCGCGAGCCTCAGCGCAAATTCGTCTGCGCCAGCTCCACCACCTCGTCTCCGCGCCCGCTCAGCACCGCACGCAGCATGTAGAGGCTGAACCCTTTCGCCTGCGCCCACTGCAGCTTCGGCGGCATGGCCAGTTCGTGCTTCGTCGTCACCACGTCGACGAGCGCCGGCCCTGCGTGCGAGAACGCCGCGCGCAACGCCTCATCGAGCGCTTCAGACGTCTCCACACGCACGCTGAAGAGGCCCGCGCCTTTCGCGATATCCGCGAAGTTGGTGGCCGCCAGATCGGTGCCCGTCTCCACATAGCCGCCCGCCTTCATCTCCATCGCGACAAAACCGAGCGAGCTATTATTCAGGACAACGATCTTGATCGGCAGATCGAGCTGGCGCGCCGTGAGAATGTCGCCGAGCAGCATCGAAAGGCCGCCGTCGCCGGAGAGCGAGACCACCTGGCGCCCAGCGTGCGCTGCCTGCGCGCCGAGGGCCTGCGGCATGGCGTTCGCCATCGAGCCGTGGTTGAACGAGCCGTGCAGGCGGCGCCGGCCGTTCATCGTCAGGTAGCGCGCGGCCCAGAGCGTGGGCGTGCCGACGTCGACCGCGAAGATCGCATCGTCCTCGGCGAGCGCGTCCAGACGCGCCACCACATACTGCGGATGCAGCGGCTTGCCGGCAGCTGCCGGGCGCGCGAGTTCGTCGAGTCCCTTGCGCGCGTTCGCGTAGTGCTCGCGCGCATGCTCGATGAAGCGCCGGTCGGTCTTGCGCGTGAGCTTCGGCGTGAGCGCGCGCAACGTTTCGCGTACGTCGCCGGTGAGCCCGAGCGTGAGCGGCGCGCGTTTGCCGAGCGCGGCGGCGTCGCGGTCGATCTGCACGATATTCGCGTGTTGCGGATAGAAGTTGCGATACGGGAAGTCGGTGCCGAGCATGACGAGCGTGTCGCACGACATCATCGCGTGGTAGCCCGAGCTGAAGCCGATCAGACCGGTCATGCCCACGTCGTATGGGTTGTCCCATTCGACGTACTGCTTGCCGCGCAGCGCATGCACCGTCGGCGCGCCGAGCGCGTCCGCGAAGGCCACCACCTCGTCATGCGAGCCCTTGCAGCCGCTGCCGCACAGCAGCGTCACCGCTTCGGAGCGATTGAGCAGCTCAGCGAGCCGGTCGATATCCGCCGACGAAGGCAAGGTCGCCGGACGCGCTGCCTGGGCCCATGCCGGCTCCTCGTCGGACGCGTCCAGAAGCGCCACGTCGCCGGGCAGCACGATCACGGCGACGCCGTTCTGATCGATCGCGGTGCGCAGCGCGGTGTCGAGCACGCGTGGGAACTGCGAGGCGTTCGTCACCAGTTCCACGTAATGGCTGCACTCGCGGAAGAGTTCGGTCGGGTGCGTCTCCTGGAAGTAGCCGAGGCCGATCTCAGTCGAGGGAATGTGCGCCGCGATTGCGAGCACGGGCGAGCGGTTGCGATGGCAGTCGTAAAGACCGTTGATGAGATGCAGGTTGCCTGGCCCGCAACTGCCCGCGCACACCGCAAGCCGGCCGGTCGCCGCTGCCTCGGCGCCCGCCGCAAAGGCGGCGACTTCCTCGTGCCGCGTGTGCATCCAGCGGATTGTGCCGAGCTTGCGCAGGCTCGCCGACAAGCCGTTCAGGCTGTCGCCGGTCACGCCCCAGATGCGCTCGACGCCGACTGCCTCGAGCGTTTTCGCCAGATGATCCGCTATCGTCTTCGCCATGGTGTTCTCCACGTGAACCGTATGGCGCAGCGCGCGCACCGAGGCCGGGCGCTGCGCGAGAAGAAAATTGGGGGCAAGTATTCGGGCGTCCAGGCCCTGCACCTGCGCCGGACCTGCCAATGCCCTGCGCTACGTTACGCCATCCGCCCGAAATACGCGGTCAAGCCGCGCGCAGCGCGCAGGCGGCGAGTGCGGGGGCGCGGAACACCTCGCCGCGGATAAAATACCCCGCTCTACGCTGTTCGCCGTCCGTCATGAATCTCGAAAGCATCCTCTTCACCCAGGGTTTCGGCTCACGCCGCCAATGCCGCGCGCTTATCGCCGACGCGCGGGTCGCCGTCGCGGGCGAGCCGTGCACCAATCCGCTCGCAACGTTCGACACGGCCAGCCTGGTCTTCAGCGTGGACGGCACGCCGTGGCCGTTTCACGAGCGCGCCTACATTGCGCTCAACAAGCCCGCGGGCTATGAATGCTCGCGCGATCCGCAGCATCACTTGAGCGTGTTTCATCTGCTGCCGCCGCAGTTCGCGCAGCGCAACGTGCAATGCGTCGGCCGCCTCGATCAGGACACGACCGGCCTCCTGCTGCTTTCCGACGATGGCCAGTTCGTCCACGCCTTCACGTCGCCCAAGCGCAAGGTGCCGAAGGTCTACGTGGCGAGCACGCGCCATCCGCTCGACGAAACCCAGCTCAAAGCCCTGCGCGAAGGCGTGCTGCTGCATGGCGAGCGCGAGCCGAGCGCCGCAGTCGCCGCAAACGCACGTGCCGACCACGAGCTGGAGCTGACCGTGCTCGAAGGCAAATATCACCAGGTCAAACGGATGGTCGCCGCGGCCGGCAACCGCGTCGAAGCGCTCCACCGCGAGCGCATCGGCGCCTTTTCGCTGCCCGCCGGTCTGGCGCCGGGCGCATGGCAATGGCTCGACGCCGCCGCGCTCGACGCGTTGCGCAACAAGGGGTAAACCACCACCAGGCGGCACGAGCGCCCGCCGCTCAGTGCGTCGACGCACCGATGCTTGCAAACAGGCATCGCTTTCGCCGCGCCGCAGCATGTCCTTGCCGAGCTTCCGCCCTATACTCGTCTCAAGAACGATTACAAGATGCAAGGAGGGGCATCATGATCATCAACGGCTCGTTCGAAATCTCATTCGTGTTGATGGCCTTCATGGCGCTAGGGGCGGTTCTGATTGGGGGCCTGCTCGCGTCGATGCATATGCGACATCAGTATCATCCGAACCTCATCGGGGCGCTCATCGGAGCGCTATTGTGCTTCCTCCTGCTCGAAGCGCTGCCGGCCATCACGTGAACGGCACGCTTTGCGCCGCGCCGCCCGCCCCCGGAGTCACGGGTGCGGCGGCAGCGTGCGCAAGAACGCATCTACGTCGGGATAACGCAAACGCACGCGCAGTTCGCGCTTGAGGCGCGTATTGGCGAGCCGTCTCGACTCCCGCATGAACGACAGCAAGACCGGCTCGAGTTCGCGCTCGGCCTCGGCGCGGCTCACGCGCGGCGCGCGCGCGAGGCCGAAGGCGTCGGCCACGCGGTCGAAATACTCGCCCATCTTCAGTTGGCTGTCGTCCGTCGCGTGGATCGTGCGCCCCGGGCGACCATGCGTTGCGAGGCGCAGAAGAATCGTCGCGAGGTCGTCTGCGTGGATGTGGCTCGTGTAGACGTCGTCGCTCGCTATGAGCGCCGGCGTGCGCTTCTCGAGCCGCGCGAGCGGGAGGCGGTTCGCGGCGTAAATGCCGGGAATGCGCGCGATCGTCGCGCTGAGCGCGCCGCGCGCCGTTGCGCGACGCAATTGCTGTTCGGCCGACACCCGGCGTATGGCACGGGCGTTGGCGGGCTGCACTGTGCGTGTTTCGTCGATGCGCGCGCCGCCGCAATCCCCGTACACCCCCGTCGTGCTTGCGTAGACGAGCCTCGGGCGTTCGAGGCGCTTGCGCCGGGCGCGGGGAAATCGCCGGATGCGCTCGGGTACAATGACGGATGCTCCAAAGGCTGCGGCATGGCCGACAGCGCCGCGGCGCATGCGGTCCACGAGGCAATGCAATGGGGGCCGCAATGCGCGCGGCGCCACGCCCGCCAGCGCAGGCCGCGACACCGCGCGACGCCGCGCCGCAAGCGCTGCGATCAGGCGGCGCGTGCGCAGGTCGTCGTCGCCGGATTTTTGCGGTGGCGCGAGGTGCAGGACGGTGCCCGCCAGGCCCGCGATCCGCGCGAGACTCGTGCGGGAATCGAGGTCGCCGCGCACCGGCGTTGCGCCCGCGGCCCGCACCGCGTCTGCGCGCTCGGCACGGCGCGTGAGCGCGAATACACGCGCGCGGTCTGGCCGCTCGCGCAACTGGGCGACGCCGCGCAGGCCGACGTCGCCGCAACCGACAATCAGGATGCGCGCACGGCGCAAGGTTCGTGTGGCAATCATGGTGGAACCATTTTAGCGGCCCGGGCCTCGCGGCGAAGGCCGGCAAGGCAAACGCGGCAACTTACCCAAAGCGACCCGCGCCCGGAATCAACCCTCGGATACAGACTTACGCTTCCCTGAATATGGCTTTCAACGTAACGCTCAAGCAAAGCGGCCGGCAATTCCAGGTCGAGCCCGACGAACCCATTCTCAACGCGGCCCTGCGTCAGGGCATCGGCCTGCCGTATGGCTGCAAGAACGGCGCCTGCGGCTCGTGCAAGGGCACGGTCTGCAACGGCGAAGTCGAGCAGCGCGCCCACGCGGCTTCGGCGCTTTCCAATGACGAAAGAACGCGCGGCATGGCCCTCTTCTGCTGTGCGACGGCGCAAACCGACCTCGAAATCGATATCCGCGAAGTGGCGGGCGTGGGCGACGTGCAGGTGCGCAAGCTGCCCACCCGCATCGCCGCCATCGAGCGCCGCGCCGACGACGTCGTCGTCCTCAAGCTGCAACTGCCCGCCAACGAGCGCCTGCAATATCTCGCCGGCCAGTACCTCGAATTCATCCTCAAGGACGGCACGCGCCGCAGCTACTCCATGGCGAGCGCGCCGCACGAGGAAGGCCCGATCGAGCTGCACATCCGCCACATGCCGGGCGGCAAGTTCACCGATCACGTCTTCTCGCAGATGAAGGAGCGCGACATCCTGCGCTTCGAGGCGCCGCTCGGCACCTTCTTCCTGCGCGAAGAATCCGCTAAGCCCATCGTGCTGCTCGCCTCCGGCACCGGCTTCGCGCCGCTCAAGGCGATCGTCGAGCACGCGGTCCACAAGAACCTGAACCGCCCGATGACGCTCTACTGGGGCGCGCGCCAGAAGAAGGACCTGTACCTGATGGATCTCGCCGAACAATGGGCGAAGGAGATCCCGAACTTCCGCTTCGTGCCGGTGCTCTCCGAGCCTGCAGCCGGCGACAACTGGACCGGCCGCACGGGCTTTGTGCACCGCGCCGTGATCGAGGATCTGCCCGATCTTTCGGGCCACCAGGTCTATGCATGCGGCGCGCCGGTGATGGTGGAGTCCGCGCAGCGCGACTTCACGCAGCACCACGGCCTGCCCGAAGACGAGTTTTACGCGGACTCGTTCACGAGCGCCGCCGACCTCGCGAACGCCGTCTGAAGCTTGCCCGAGTGGGTCGTTGCGTGTGCAATGCATCGACCCGCCAGGTAGCCGTCACGAAAAATTCTTCGGCCGCCTGGAAAAAATCGGCACATTGATGGTTTACATCGCTATTCGGCTTGTCGTATTCTTGCGCCCATGAACCGCATCCTGTCCGCCCTTCGACGTCGCCGCTCGCCCCATCTTTAGGGCCTGGCTACTCGCGGACGCGCGTTGTACTTCTCAACGCACAGCAAGTTCGAATCACGAAAGCCACGGCCAGTCCGTGGCTTTTTGTTTTTCCGCCGCAACTTTTGCAACCCCGTTTTTCAACCCTAGTGCAGCCCCAACGCGGAGCCCGTTGCCATGAATTATTCCGAATACCCGATCGAGTCGCTGATGTACATCACCAATCGGCCCGAAATCGTTTTCACGCATGGCAAAGGGTCGTGGCTCTACGACAACGAAGGCAAGCGATACCTGGACTTCATCCAGGGTTGGGCCGTCAACAGCCTCGGGCACTGCAACGAAGGCATGATCGAGGCGATGGAGAAGCAGGCGCGCCTGCTCATCAACCCGTCGCCGGCCTTCTACAACGAGCCGATGGCGAAGCTCGCGGGCCTGCTCACCGAGCACAGCTGCTTCGACAAGGTGTTCTTCGCCAACAGCGGCGCCGAAGCCAACGAAGGCGCGATCAAGCTCGCGCGCAAGTGGGGCAAGAAGCATCGCGACGGCGCCTACGAGATCATCACGTTCGACCACAGCTTCCACGGCCGGACGATCGCGACGATGTCGGCGAGCGGCAAGCCGGGCTGGGACACGATCTACGCACCGCAAGTGCCGGGCTTCCCGAAGGCCGACCTGAACGACATCGCCTCGGTTGAAAAGCTCATCACAGCGAAGACCGTCGCCGTGATGCTCGAGCCGATCCAGGGCGAAGGCGGCGTGATTCCCGCCACGCGCGAATTCATGCAGCAACTGCGCGCACTCACGAAGAAGCACGGCATCCTGATGATCGTCGACGAAGTGCAGAGCGGCTGCGGCCGTGCGGGCACCCTCTTCGCCTACGAACTCTCGGGCATCGAGCCGGACATCATGACGCTCGGCAAGGGCATTGGCGGCGGCGTGCCGCTCGCGGCGCTGCTCGCGAAGAAGGAAATCGCCGTGTTCGAAGCGGGCGACCAGGGCGGCACGTACAACGGCAACCCGCTGATGACGGCCGTGGGCTATTCGGTGATCTCGCAACTGGTTGCGCCCGGCTTTCTCGAAGGCGTACGCGCGCGCGGCGAGTATCTGCGCGAAAAGCTGCTCGAGCTTTCGGCCGAACGCGGCTTCCAGGGCGAGCGTGGCGAAGGCTTGCTGCGCGCGCTGCTGCTCGGCAAGGACATCGGGCCGGAGATCGTCGAGAAGGCGCGCCTGATGCAGCCGGACGGCCTGCTGCTCAACGCCGCGCGCCCGAACCTGCTGCGCTTCATGCCGGCGCTGAACGTGACGACGCAGGAAATCGACCAGATGATGGCGATGCTGCGCACGATTCTCGACTCGCTGTAATCGGGGGGAGCGCGAGCGATGTCCGTCACGATCCGCGTGTTCAGCGAAGCCGATACCGAAGCGGTGATCGAGCTCTGGCTGCAGGCGTTTCCCGAGTACAACGATGCGAGCCGGCCGCATCGCAATCCGCGTCTGTCGATCGCGAACAAGCTCGGTACGCAGCCGGAACTTTTCTTCGTTGCCACGCGCGACGTCGACGGCGCGCTCGTCGGCACGGCAATGGCAGGTTATGACGGGCATCGCGGCTGGCTCTATTCGGTCGCCGTCGCGCCCGAGTCGCGGCGCCATGGCCTCGGCACGCGGCTCGTGCGCCATGCGGAAAACGCGCTCGCCGCGCGGGGGTGCCTGAAGCTCAACCTTCAGGTGCTCACCGATAAGGCCGAGGTGCTCGCGTTCTACGAGCGGCTTGGCTATCGCGCCGATGCCGTGGTGAGTCTCGGCAAGCGGCTCGCCGTGCAGGAGTCCGAAGCGCTCGTCTGAGCCTCATTGGTCGACGTCATGAAAAAAAAGCCGCATGGGTTTCACACCCATGCGGCTTTTGTTTTGATGCGGCCGCGCGGACCGCAATGCAATGCAGCTTACTCGCCCAGGTACG
Organism: Paraburkholderia sp. CNPSo 3076; assembly: GCF_026343935.1. Taxonomy (NCBI): domain Bacteria; kingdom Pseudomonadati; phylum Pseudomonadota; class Betaproteobacteria; order Burkholderiales; family Burkholderiaceae; genus Paraburkholderia; species Paraburkholderia sp. CNPSo 3076. The sequence continues at coordinate 158,868 of NZ_JAPMAL010000019.1, forward strand.
CTGCGCGCACCTTCGGATCGTCGAGCATCTGCTTGGCCTCGCCTTCCATCGTCACGAGACCCGAGTCCATCACGTAACCGCGGTTCGCCGCCTGCAGCGCGAGACGTGCGTTCTGCTCCACGAGAAGAACGGTGATGCCTTCCGACGAGATCGTGCGCACCACTTCGAAGATCTTCTCGACCATGATCGGCGAGAGACCCATCGAAGGCTCGTCGAGCAGCAAAAGCTTCGGCTTGCTGATGATCGCGCGCGCCATGGCCAGCATCTGCTGCTCGCCGCCCGAGAGCGTGCCTGCGAGTTGCGTCGCGCGTTCCTTCAGGCGCGGGAAGAAGCCGAACATGCGCTCGACGTCCTTCTGGATACCGTCGTTGTCGCTGCGCAGGTACGCGCCCATCTGCATGTTTTCGAGAATCGACATGCGCGCGAAGATGCCCCGGCCTTCCGGCACCATCGCGAGGCCGCGTTTGAGCAGCTCATGCGCGGGCACGCCCTTGATCGACTGGCCCATGTACTCGATGTCGCCAGCCGAGTACGGCTTCAGACCCGTGATCGCCTTCATCGTCGTGGTCTTGCCCGCGCCATTCGCGCCGATCAGCGTGACGAGTTCGCCAGAGCGTACTTCCATGTCCACGCCCTTGACTGCCTGGATCCCGCCGTAGTTGACCTGCAGACCCTTGATTTTCAGAACCGATGTCGACATTAGTGAACCCCCGCACCCAGATATGCCTCGATCACCTTCGGGTCCTTCTGCACGTCATGCGGCAGCCCTTCGGAGATCACCTTGCCATAGTCGAGCACTGTCATCCGGTTGCACAGGCCCATCACCAGTTTCACGTCGTGCTCGATCAGCAGGATAGTCTTGCCATCGGCGCGGATCTTGTCGAGCAGGCGCGTGAGTTCGACCTTCTCGGTCGCGTTCATGCCGGCCGCCGGCTCGTCGAGCGCGAGCAGCTTCGGGTCGGTCGCGAGCGCGCGCGCGATTTCCAGACGGCGCTGGTGGCCGTACGAGAGATTGCGCGAGGTGTAGTCCGCGTATTGCGCGATACCCACGTATTCGAGCAATTCGATCGCGCGTTCCTTGATCTCGCGCTCTTCCTTGCGCTCCGCCGGCGTTTGCAGCACCGCGCCGATCAAGCCGTGCTTCGTGCGCACGTGGCGGCCGACCATCACGTTTTCGAGCGCCGTCATGCCGCCGAACAGACGAATGTTCTGGAAGGTACGCGCGATGCCGGCCTTCGCCACCTGATAAACGGCGGTCGGCGTATAGGCCGTGCCGTCGAGCTTGAATTCGCCCGAATCAGGCGTGTAGAGGCCGGTAATCACGTTGAAGAACGTCGTCTTGCCGGCGCCGTTCGGGCCGATCAGGCCGTAGATCGTGCCTTCCTCGATCTGCAGGCCGACGTCGGACAGCGCCTGCAGGCCGCCGAAGCGTTTGTTCACGCCCTTCACGGACAGGCGGATGGGTTTGTTGCTCATGTGGTGTTCTCCCTGTCCTTATGCGCGAACCGGCTTCTTGCTGGCGCGCTTGGCGATCTTCGCGATCTTGTCTTCGTGCTTCGCCGCCGGCCACAGGCCTTCCGAGCGATACAGCATGATGACGACCATGGCGAGGCCGTAGAGCAACTGGCGGATGACTTCCGTATCGACGACTTCGTGGCCGAACAGCATGTGCTGGAGCGGACCCATCGTCGAGCGCAGAAACTCGGGGAAAATGGCGAGCAGCACGGCGCCGAGAATCACGCCGGGGATGTGGCCCATGCCGCCGAGCACCACGCAGGCGAGCACGACGACCGATTCCCAGAACGTGAACGATTCCGGCGAAACGAAGCCCTGGAACGCACCGAACATCGCGCCCGACAGACCGCCGAACGACGCGCCCATTGCAAACGCGAGCAGTTTGACGTTACGGGTGTTGATGCCCATGGCCTTGGCGGCGATTTCGTCTTCGCGGATCGCGGCCCATGCACGGCCGATACGCGAGTGCTGCAGACGCGTACACACCCAGATCACGAGCAGCGCGCAGATCACGAACACGTAGTAGTACATGTAGACCGACGTGAACGTGAAGCCGAGGATCTCGTGCGGCTGCGCGAGATTGAAGCCGAACACCTGCAGCGGCGCGACGCCCGTAATACCCTGCGGCCCGTTGGTAATGTTCACCGGACGGTCGAGGTTGTTCATGAAGATACGAACGATTTCCCCGAAGCCGAGCGTCACGATCGCGAGGTAGTCGCCGCGCAGACGCAGCGTCGGTGCGCCGAGCAGCACGCCGAAGAGTGCGGCGAGCGCCATCGCGCCCGGCACCACGATCCAGTACGGCGTATGCAGCCCGCCCGGGAACATGTTGGCGATCCACGCGAACTGCGTGGTGAGGTGCGGCGACGTCAGCAACGCGGCCACGTAGGCACCCACCGCGTAGAACGCGATATAGCCCAGGTCCAGCAGGCCAGCAAACCCCACCACCACGTTCAGGCCCAGCGCGAGCATCACGTAGAGCATCGCGAAGTCGAGCACGCGCACCCAGTAGTTGCCGCCCGCGGCGCCGACCACGAAGGGGAGCGCTGCCACGACGATGGCCGTCACGATGCCGACCGTGAGGGTCTTCGTCATGTTCTTTTCGGGGATGAGCGTCGTCGACGGCTCGATCGGTTGAATTGAAGTCATGTTGTGTTACTCCCTCTTATGCGCGGTCCGCGACACGTTCGCCCAGCAGCCCCGACGGACGGAACACGAGCACGACGATCAGCACGATGAATGCGAAGACGTCCTGATAGTTACTGCCGAACACCCCACCGGTCAGGTTACCGATGTAGCCTGCGCCGAGCTGCTCGATGAGACCGAGCACCACGCCGCCGACCATCGCGCCGCCGAGGTTGCCGATACCGCCCAGCACCGCGGCCGTGAAGGCCTTCATGCCGGGGATGAAACCCATGTAAAAGTGCGCGTTGCCGTATTCCGAGGCGATCATCACGCCGGCCAGCGCGGCAAGCGCCGAGCCGATCATGAACGTGGCCGAGATCACGAAGTTCGGGTTCACGCCCATCAGCGAGGCATTGTTCGGGTTCTCGGCGATCGCGCGCATGGCGCGGCCGAGCTTGGTCTTGTGCACGAGGAGCAGCAGACCCGCCATCACGAGGAACGCGACGACGATGATGACGATTTCCGTCATCGAGATCACGGCGCCCACGCCGGTTTCAGTCGGCTTGATGACGTTGATCGGGTCGGTCGAGATGAGCTGGGGGAACGCGAGCGGATTGCGGCCCCAGATGATCATGGCGAGCGTCTGCAGCAGGATCGACACACCGATCGCGGTGATCAGCGGCGCGAGGCGCGGCGCGCGGCGCAGCGGCCGGTAGGCGACCTTTTCGATCGTGTACCCGACGACCGCGCACACGACCGCGGCAACCACGAGCGCAATGCACAGCGTGGGGATGTTCCCGAGGCCCGGGAAGTGATTGTGGAGCACGTTGATCGCGGAGAGCGCGACCATGGCGCCCACCATGAGCACGTCGCCGTGCGCGAAGTTGATGATGCCCAGAATCCCGTACACCATCGTGTAACCGAGGGCGATGATGGCGTAGATGCTGCCCAGCACCAGCCCATTCAGGATCTGCTGGATGAAAATATCCATTTAATGCTCCTTAGCCCGTGCAACCGGATTCGCGCTCGTCATCGGCCGGTGGGCGATGTTTTACGGAACCGCAACGACACTTTCGGGTATTGAAGTAAAAACCGGTAACGGTTGGCCGCCCTGGTTCGCGTTGCCGCTGTGTTGCAGCGGCAGACTCGCCAAAAGCGGATGCAAAAACGGCACCGTCGGATGGTTCGGTGCCGTCGGGTTCAATCAACTACGCGTCATATTCACGTTGGCGTATTCGCGGCGAGCCTTGCGGCCGGCAAACGCGAATGCGTCAAACGCCATGACTCCCTCTCCCCGGCCGCCCGCGCACTGCGGGATCTCAGCTGCGAGATCCGTCGCACTCAGGCGGCGAACCGGCATGACAACGCCGGTACATGCAAAAGCAATCTGCATGCCAGAAATGATCGATGTTGCGCTCGTGCCCGTCTCGGCATTGCGGCCGTGCCACGCATTGCGCGGCGCAACCGCATTGACCGATGACGCGGCAAAAGCCGACTTGAATTGCATTAATCAGGTCTCCTGCGCCTTCCGAAATGCTTGCCTGATGGCCTTCTCATGGGATGTCCAGCCTTCAGAACGCGCGCATTGTAACGCCAATTATGCGACGGGCAATATTGTTGAGCCGGCAGGGTTTTCCTGCATTGCAACCATATTTTTAGATAACCGCACGAGACGGGTTGCACCACAGGTTGCGCCGCATTTTCGTGCACCAGTTGCACCAAAAATCAACAGGCTCCGCATCATGTGTTGCAGATAACGGCCGCAATGCCTTGTCGGGCGGGCATTGGATCAAATGAAGGATATTTAAGGGAGAGCATAATAATGCCGCTACGGCGCGGTGCATTCGTGTCGAAAACGTGTCAATCGCCCCCTAAATTCGGGGTCACACCACGCAATTCGGCCCTGCACGCTAGAGAAAACACTAATAAGAGCAGCCGGCCAATGTGAGGTTAACCTACCTTTTCTCACCATGTGGCCCTTATTATTGGCGCTCCGCATCTGCCGCGGGCATAAAAAAACGCGCCGGATGGGCGCGTTCTTGCGGAGTAAGGGAGGCGTCAGACTGGCTGGCCGAGTCCGCGCGGCAACGGGAACGCAATGTTCTCCTCGATGCCTTCGAGCGCGCGCACGTTGCGCGCACCGAGTTCGTGCAGGCGGCGAATGATCTCCTGAGCGAGCGCCTCGGGCGCCGACGCTCCGGCCGTCAGGCCGATCCGGCGCTTGCCGGCAATCCACTGGGGGTCGATCTGCTCGGGCGCATCCACCATATAGGCCGGAATGCCGCGCTTCTCGGCCACTTCGCGCAACCGGTTCGAATTGGAACTGTTCGGGCTGCCCACCACGATCACGACGTCGCACTGCGGCGCCATGAACTTGACGGCATCCTGGCGATTCTGTGTGGCGTAGCAGATGTCCTGTTTCTTCGGCTCGCGAATGGCCGGAAAACGCGCCTTCAGCGCTGCGATGATTTCCGCGGCGTCGTCCACCGAGAGCGTGGTTTGCGTGACGAACGCCACGCGCTGCGGATCGCGCAGCTTGAGCGCCTCGACATCAGCAATGTCTTCGACGAGGTACATGCCCTCGGCCACCTGCCCCATGGTGCCTTCCACTTCCGGATGGCCCTTGTGCCCGATCATGACGATGTCGAGCCCCTCGTCGCGCATCTTCGCGACTTCCACGTGCACCTTCGTAACGAGCGGGCAGGTCGCGTCGTAGACGCGCAGGCCGCGCGCTTCAGCGTCGGCGCGCACCGACTTGGAGACGCCGTGCGCGCTGAAGATCACCGTGTTGCCGGACGGGACCTCATCGAGTTGCTCGATGAAGATCGCCCCCTTCTTGCGCAGGTCTTCGACGACATAAGCGTTGTGGACGATCTCGTGACGCACGTAGATCGGTGCGCCGTGAAGCTGGATGGCGCGCTCGACGATCTCGATGGCCCGATCGACGCCGGCGCAGAAGCCGCGCGGCTGGGCGAGCAGGATTTCCGCGTCGGCCAGTTCTGCGATGAGGGACGTGTCCGTGTTGGTCATGGGCTTTAAAGGATTCCGATGATTTGCACTTCGAACGCAACCGCCTGGCCTGCGAGCGGGTGGTTGAAATCGAACAGGGCGGAGGTCTCGTTCACTTCCTTGAGCACACCCGCGTAGCGCCCGCCGTTGGGGGCATTGAATTCGATCAGGTCGCCCGGGCTGAACTCCTCGCCGATCATGCCGTTCTCGCGCAGGGTCTTGAGCGAGACGCGCTGGATCAGGTCGGGGTTGCGCTGGCCGAAAGCGACGCCGGGTTCTAGCTGAAAGGTCGAGTGGTGACCCACCTTCAGGCCCTGCATAATCTCTTCCAGCGGCGGCGCAAGCTGGCCGGCGCCCATCAGCAGGGTGGCGGGACGGTCGACAAAGGTATTGACGATTTCGGTGCCATCGGCGAGTGAAAGCCGGTAATTCAGCGTCACGTGGGAACCGGACTTCACTTCGGAGATGTCGATGATGCTCATGCGTAACTCGTTTCGTCGTAACGCGCGCTTCGCGCGTGCGCGCCGCAAGGCGCCGGTCCGGCCTGCCTCGGGCGGCCGGAAAACAACTATTGTAAGCCACTTGGCCGAGGCGGTCGCGGCACGATTGCGCACTGCCAACGCTCGCACTCGTGTGCGCCGCGCACACCTTATTTGTCTGTGGAGATTGCCATGAGGGAGCTTGCCTGCATGCTGGATACGGCGCCCGATACCGTCGGCGGCGCCCTCGCCGACCGCCTGCCCGGCCCAGGCTGCGCGGAGCGTCGCCCCCGCGGCGGCGCTCTCCCCGCGCCGGCGGCACCTGCGGTCTCGACCCGCGAGAACGCGGCACCTGCGGCACCACGCCGCGACATGCCCCGCGAGCGACTGCGCACGGCCGGCGCGGCCGCGCTCTCGGACGTGGAGTTGCTGGCGATCCTGCTCGGCTTCGGCTTACCGGGCCACAATGTCTTCGAGGTCGCTCGCACGCTGCTGGCCCAATTCGGCTCGCTGCGCGCCATGTTCGACGCGCCGCACGAAGAATTCGAGGCTCTGCGCGGCATCGGGCCCGCAAAAGCCGCGATGCTGCAAGCGGTGACGGAACTCGCGCGGCGGGCGCTTGCGCAAGCGCTCGACGACAAACCGCTCGTCGACTCTCCCGGTGCGGTCGAAGACTATTTGCGCCTTCTGATCGGCGGGCGGCCGCACGAGGTGTTCGTTTGCCTCTTTCTGGACGTGCGCCATCGGCTGATCCGCTCGGAGGAAAGCTCGCGCGGCTCGCTCACGCACATGGCGGTGTATCCTCGTGAAATCGTACGGCGCGCGCTAACGCTCAATGCCGCGAGCCTGATCGTCGCCCATAATCACCCTTCGGGCGCGGTGCAGCCGAGCGCGAGTGACCGGCGCCTCACGCGGGTGTTGCGCGAAACGCTGGCGCTCGTGGAGGTTCAACTCATCGATCACCTGGTCATCGGCACCCGGGAGACGTTTTCCTTTGCGCGCCATGGCTGGAGCTGAGGCGGCACTGGCGCGACGCGCGGCGGCAAACAACACCATGTGCAAATCGGGTTTGATTTTCCAGGGCTTTTTCTGCTAGAATCGTGGTTTGCCTATTTCCAACCCTGTTCCGAAGCCCGTCGCGGCATTCCAGGGGAAATATGGCCTGGGTTCGAGGTTGTCTCTCATCCATACGTGAGCGCGCTCCTATTCCGGCCATTTCTCGCCTGGGAAACTTAAGCGGCTCTCGAACTCAGAATTTCCGTAGGAGTGTCTCATGGCACGTGTATGCCAAGTCACTGGGAAAGCGCCGATGAGCGGCAACAACGTTTCCCACGCTAACAACAAAACCAAGCGCCGTTTCCTCCCGAATCTGCAAAACCGCCGTTTCTGGGTTGAAAGCGAAAACCGTTGGGTGCGTCTGCGCATCTCGAACGCAGGCCTGCGCCTGATCGACAAGAACGGCATCGATTCCGTGCTCGCAGACCTGCGCGCACGCGGCGAACTGTAAGGAGTAAATCATGGCCAAGGGAATCCGCGACAAGATCAAGCTCGAGTCGACCGCAGGTACGGGTCACTTCTACACGACCACGAAGAACAAGCGCAACATGCCGGAAAAAATGTCGATCAAGAAGTTCGACCCGGTTGTTCGCAAGCACGTCGAGTACAAGGAAACCAAGATCAAGTAATTGATCGGGTTTCGAGCCTGACGAAGACAGAAAAACCCCGCTATTTAGCGGGGTTTTTCTTTTTGCACGCCCGTCCCGCCCCGGTTCGCGCCATGCAACGGTGTTTTAACGGCAGCGCCCAAACTGCTGCTATCCGTTCGCTCCTCTCTCGGAGTATGCTTCCCGCTTTATACCGGCTGCCACACGCGTGTCATATGTCACTGACGGTGCTGGACCGCGGCAAACGCGGCAGCCAGAAAGCGTAGAACAAGAGAGACGGAGAAGCAGGATCATGAATTTCGATGTAGCGATCGTCGGCAGCGGCCTCGCAGGACTGAGCGTCGCGCTGAATCTCGCCGGTTCGCGTCGCGTCGTGATCATCGCCAAGCGTGCGATGACCGAAGGCGCGAGCGACCGCGCGCAAGGCGGCATTGCCGCCGTGCTCGATTCGGCCGACAGCGTGGAGAACCACGTGGACGATACGCTCGTCGCCGGCGGCGGCCTGTGCGACGAGGCAGCCACGCGCTACATCGTCGAGCATGGCCGCGAGGCCATCGAATGGCTGATCGCCCAGGACGTGCCGTTCACGAAGGACGCCGCCGCCGAACTCGGCTTCCACCTCACGCGCGAAGGGGGCCACAGCCATCGCCGCATCATCCACGCCGCCGACGCCACCGGCCACGCGGTCGTGCAAACGCTGCTCGAGCGTGCACGCTCGCACCCGAACATCACGATCCTCGAAGACCATCAGGCGATCGACGTCATCACGTCCGACCGGCTGGGCCTGCCGGGCCGTCGTTGCCACGGCCTCTATGCGCTCGATCTGAAGAACGACCGCACGGTGACAATCCAGGCGCCGCACACGGTGCTCGCCACGGGCGGCGCGGGCAAGGTCTACCTGTACACGACGAACCCCGACACGGCCACCGGCGACGGCATCGCCATGGCGTGGCGCGCGGGCTGCCGGGTGGCGAACATGGAGTTCATCCAGTTCCACCCCACCTGCCTGTTCCACCCGCATGCCAAGTCGTTCCTGATTTCGGAAGCCGTGCGCGGCGAAGGCGGCGTGCTGCGCCTGCCCGACGGCACCCGCTTCATGCCCGCGCACGACGCGCGCGCCGAGCTGGCGCCGCGCGACATCGTCGCCCGCGCGATCGACTTCGAGATCAAAAAGCACGGCATCGACTGCGTGCATCTCGACATCAGCCATCAGCCGCCGGCGTTTCTCGAAGAGCATTTCCCGACCATCCTCGCGCGCTGCCGCGAATTCGGCATCGACATCACGAAGGAGCCGATTCCCGTGGTGCCCGCCGCGCACTACACCTGCGGCGGCGTCGTCACCGACCTGGCCGGGCGCACCGATCTCGCGGGCCTCTATGCGGTGGGCGAGACGTCGTACACGGGCCTGCACGGCGCGAACCGCCTGGCGAGCAATTCGCTGCTCGAGTGCCTCGTGATCGGCCGCTCGGCGGCCGAGGCGATCGAGGCGGAAGGCTTCAGCGCGGGCGCGCATGCGCCACTGCCCGACTGGGACGAAAGCCGCGTCTCCGATTCCGACGAGGAAGTCGTCGTGGCCCACAACTGGGACGAGCTGCGCCGGCTGATGTGGAATTACGTCGGCATCGTTCGCACCGACAAGCGGCTCGAGCGCGCCCAACATCGCCTCGCCCTGCTGCGCGATGAAATTCTCGAGTACTACGCGAATTTCCGCGTCACGCGCGACCTGCTGGAATTGCGCAACCTCGTCGAAGTCGCTTCGCTGATCGTGGAAAGTGCGCGCTCGCGCCGCGAGAGCCGTGGCCTGCACTACAGCCGCGACTGGCCGAACTCGCTGCCCAAGGCGCTGCCAACCGTGCTCGCGCCGGAGCGCGTACGCAATCGCACGGTTTCATGAGCCGGGCGAACTAAACGCGCCGCAAAAACAAAGGCCGCCTCATCGCGAGGCGGCCTTTTCGTTCTGGTTCAGCTTGGCGAACTTGCGGCTTCAGACAATGCGCATCGAAAAGTCCGTCGCGCGCACGTCCTTCGTCAGCGCGCCAATCGAGACGCGGTCCACGCCCGTTTCCGCGATCGCGCGCACCGTGTCGAAACTCACGCCGCCCGAGACTTCGAGCACCGCACGCCCCGCCGTGAGCTTCACCGCATCGCGCATCATGTCCAACGAGAAATTGTCGAGCAATACCGACTTCGCGCCGTGCGCGAGCGCCGTTTCGAGCTGCTCGAGCGTCTCGACTTCGATCTGGATCGGCACGCCCGCATCGAGCGCGAGCGCAGCGGCCATCGCCGCACCCACGCCGCCTGCCGCAGCAATGTGGTTTTCCTTGATGAGGATCCCGTCGTAAAGCGCAAGACGCTGGTTTGCGCCACCGCCCACGCGCACTGCGTACTTCTGCGCGAGGCGCAGGCCGGGCAACGTCTTGCGCGTGTCCAGAATGCGCGTGCGGGTGTGCCCGATCATGTCGACGTAGCGGCGCGTCACGCTCGCCACGCCCGAAAGCAACTGCAGGAAGTTCATCGCGTTGCGCTCGGCCGTGAGCAGCGAGCGCGCCGGACCGCGCAGCGAGCAGACGGTCGTGTCGGCGGCCATGCGCTCGCCTTCGCGATAGTGCCAACGCACTTCGATGCGCGGATCGACCTGCTTCACCACGCCGTCGAACCAGAGCACGCCGCACAGCACCGCTTCTTCGCGCACGATGATGCGCGCGTCGCGCATTTCATCAGCGGGTACGAGACGGCCGGTCTGGTCGCCAGGGCCCACGTCTTCCTGGAGCGCATCGGCCACGTTGCGTGCGATCGCGGCGTCGAACGTCGCGCCGTACTGCGCGCGCACGTCACCCAGCACGGGCGCAACGGCATCCACTGCGAGCAATTCGAGTGCACCCATTTACGCCGCCCCCACTTGCGAGAATAGCGCGGTGTCGCGCGCGAGGTCGCCGCTCGCCTGCACGCGGCGCTTGTGTTCCGCCGCGAACGCCAGCATGCGATCGATCGGCAGACGCGCGCGCGCGCCGATCGCGCTGTCGACGTGGATCTCGTTGTGACCGCGCTCCAGCACGTCGACGAGATTCGCCAAACCGTTCATGGCCATCCACGGGCAATGGGCGCAGCTCTTGCAGGTGGCGCTGTTGCCCGCCGTGGGCGCTTCGATGAAGGTCTTGCCCGGCGCCGCGAGGCGCATCTTGTGCAGAATGCCGAGATCGGTCGCGACGATGAAGCGTTGCGCGTCGAGCTTCACGGCTGCGTCGATCAGCTGGGTGGTCGAGCCGACCACGTCCGCGAGCGCGACCACGCTCTCGGGCGATTCGGGGTGGACGAGAATCTTGGCGTCCGGATATTCGGCGCGGAGCAGGTCGAGTTCGATGCCCTTGAATTCGTCGTGCACGAGGCAGGAGCCTTGCCACAGCAGCATGTCGGCGCCGGTCTTCTTCTGGATGTAGCTGCCCAGGTGGCGGTCCGGCGCCCACAGAATTTTTTCGCCCTTCGCGTGCAGGTCAGCGACGATCTCGAGACCGATGGACGACGTGACCATCCAGTCCGCGCGCGCCTTCACGGCGGCGCTCGTGTTCGCATAGACGACCACGGTGCGGTCGGGATGCTCGTCGCAAAACGCCGAGAATTCGTCGATGGGGCAACCGAGATCGAGCGAGCAGGTCGCGTCGAGGTCGGGCATGAGAATGCGCTTGTTCGGACTCAGAATCTTCGCGGTCTCACCCATGAAGCGCACGCCCGCCACGACGAGCGTCTGTGCCTCGTGGTCGCGGCCGAAGCGCGCCATCTCGAGCGAATCGGCCACGCAGCCGCCGGTTTCGTCGGCGAGCTCCTGCAACTCAGGATCCACATAATAGTGCGCGACAAGCACCGCCTTCTCGCGCTTGAGCAACGCGCGAATCCGCTCCTTCAATGCAACGCGCTCTGCCGTGGACGGCGCATCGGGCACGCGCGCCCAAGCCTGTCCAACGCCGCAAACGGCACCCTGCGGCCGGTCATATTCGACGTTCCTGATCGCCTGACTCATCATCTCCTGCCCCTACCGATCGCCGCGCGATTGAAGCCATTGTGGGGACTCCGGCTTTCTTGCGGCCCAAAAAGAAAAACCCCGCCAGCGCGGGGTTTTGTGACGTCTCGTCATTCTAAAGGATTTTCTTACGCCCCACTGAGGGGCCAAAATCCGATCAAGCCGATCAGGCCAATCAAGCGTAACGGCGCAGGCGCGAAGCAAATTCCTGCAGCGCCTTGATACCGCTTTGTTCAGCGCGATGGCACCAATCCTGGAGCTGCGTGAGCAGTTGTTCGCGCGAGGCGCTCGAACGCTCCCAGATCGCGGCGAGTTCGTTACGCAGTTCGATGTACGTGCGCAGCTTCTGGCTGTTCGCGAAAATTTGCGGAAGCTGGCGCTTCTGCGGTTCGTTCAGGCTGGCTTCTTCCTTGTCGAACCACTTGCGCGCACCGCGCATGACCTTGTACTTCTCGCGCTCGCCCACTTCCTTGAGGTGCGCGAGTTCCTGACGGTACGCGAGCTTCACGGCCTTGGCGTAACGCGCCATTACTTCGTAGCGATTGGACAGCACGGCCTGCAGCGTTTCGTGGTCGGGCACCAGCTTGCCCTTGGTGAGGCGCGGCGTGGGCGCGACCTTCTTCACCTTGGCAAGGCCAACCGCCTGCATCATGCGGATGTACATCCAGCCGATGTCGAACTCGTACCACTTGTTCGAGAGCTTCGCGGAAGTCGCGAACGTGTGGTGGTTGTTGTGCAGTTCCTCGCCGCCGATGATGATGCCGAACGGCAGGAGGTTCGTGCTCGCGTCAGACGAATTGAAGTTGCGGTAGCCCCAGAAGTGGCCGAGGCCATTCACGACACCCGCAGCCCAGAACGGAATCCACGCCATCTGCACGGCCCACACGGTGAGGCCGACTGCGCCGAACAGCGCGACGTCGATCACCATCATGATGCTCACGCCGAGAATGGGGTAGCGCGTGTAGACGTTACGCTCCATCCAGTCGTTGGGCGTGCCGTGGCTGAAGCGGCGCAGCGTTTCTTCGTTCTTTGCTTCGGTGCGATAGAGCTCAGCGCCTTCGAGCAGCACCTTCCAGATGCCGCGCGTTTGCGGGCTGTGCGGATCTTCTTCCGTTTCGCACTTGGCGTGGTGCTTGCGGTGGATCGCCGCCCACTGGCCCGTGAGCATGCCCGTGGTCATCCACAGCCAGAAGCGGAAGAAGTGGCTCGCAATGGGATGCAGATCCAGCGCGCGGTGCGCCTGGCAGCGGTGCAGGTACACCGTCACGCCGATGATCGTGATGTGGGTGACCACCGCCGCGAACAGCACGATCTGCCACCACGAGAAATGGAGCACCCCGTGGGCGAGGAAATCAAGCAGGGAGTTCAACAAGGCATTTACCTGTGAAGCGAAGCGCGTCGGCCTTTCAGCCAGGCGCCAGTGTCAAGAAAGTGAAAGCGACTAGATGCGGTTGGACGGCATTCTACTAGAACCGTTCCAAGTGTTTGTAACAAAGGGAGATTTTTTTCTTTAATGGTTACGGCGTCAACATCTGAAGGGCGTTTCGAGGCGCTTTGCCGCAGCCAACTGGCCCTTTCCGTGATATCCGACCCCATCTAGTCTTCAACGCGATCCCATGTTCCGCGCTCTCTACCCAGAATCCTAGTTCGAGTTGCACGGCGTCGCCTGAAAATTCGATGGGATACGGCGTTCGTCTGGAATCGGGTCTCGATGCATACGTCACCCGGCCCTGAATGCTGCCTGCGCTGATGATGTCGCCAATACGCAACGAGCGGTCGGCCGGCACGATGACCGTGATGCGGCACGATCTGCCGCATGAGCTAGTGCGGACCGCCCGGCTTGCCCCGGCCGGACGGTCCCGCAAACGTCGCTCCCGCCGCGCGTTTTACTCCAGCGCAGCGTCCGGCTCGGCGGCTTCGCTGTCCTGCGCCTTTGCGATCACGTCGGACGCCTCCTGCTCCGCTGCGGCTTCTTCGGGCGTCGTCTGCGCACCGGCCGCCTTCGTCTTGGGCTTGGCTTCGCCGCGACGCTCCAGCACGGCGGCAAAGAAGCCGTCGGTGGCGTGGCGGTGCGGCCACAGCGAGAGGTAGTCGCCCGTGTCGAGGCCCACGCGCTGCTCGGCCAGCACCTCGCGTGCGCTCACCAGCACGAACTCGGGATGCGCCTCGAGGAACTGCTTCACGACCGCTTCGTTCTCGGCTTCGAGAATGCTGCAGGTCGCGTAGACGAGACGGCCGCCGCGCTTGAGCAGGCGCGCCGCGCTCGTGAGAATCGAAAGCTGCTTGGGCGCGAGTTCGGCCACCGACGCCGGCGACTGGCGCCACTTGAGGTCGGGGTTGCGGCGCAGCGTGCCGAGGCCCGAGCACGGCGCATCCACGAGCACGCGGTCGATCTTGCCGATCAGGCGCTTGATCTTGGCGTCGTGCTCGCTGTCGATCAGCACGGGATTGACGTTCGACAGGCCGCTGCGCGCGAGGCGCGGCTTGAGCTTGGCCAGGCGCCGGTCGGACACGTCGAAGGCGTAGAGACGGCCCGTCGAACGCATCATCGCGCCGAGCGCCAGCGTCTTGCCGCCCGCGCCAGCGCAGAAGTCCACGACCATCTCTCCGCGGCGCGGCGCCAGCAGCGTGCACAGCAGCTGACTGCCCTCGTCCTGCACCTCGAACCAGCCGTTCTTGAACGCGTCGAGTTTCGTGAGCGCGGGCTTGCCCGTCACACGCACGCCGAACGGCGCGAACGGCGTTTCGCCACCTTCGATGCCCGACTCGGACAGCGCGCGAATCAGCTCTTCGCGATTCGCCTTGATGGGATTGGCGCGCAGATCGAGCGGCGCCGGGTAGTTCAGCGCGGCGGCCAGTTGCGCGAGTTCGGCGGGCTCAAAGCGCGTTTCCAGCGCCTTCATGATCCACTCCGGCAGATTCAGCTGCACGCGCAGCGGCAGGCTGGCCGGGTCGATCTTCGAGACGTGCTCGAGCCAGGTGGCCTCGGCGTCCGATACGAACGGACGGATCGCCGAGCGGCCTGCCGTCGCCATGAGGCCGAGCAGCGTGAGGCGGCGCGTCGGGCTGCCCGTGCCGCTTTCGGCCAGGTGCGCGAATTCCATGCGCCGGCGCAGCACGGCGAACACGGCTTCGGCGATCACACCGCGCTCAGCGTGGCCGAGCTTCGGATGCTCGCGGAAGAAGCGGCTCGTCACCGCGTCGGCCGGGCCCGTGAATTTGAGGACGTCGGCGAGCAACGTTTCGGTCTGTCCAATCAGAAATCCATGCAGTCTCATGCGCCCTCCCCGGCGGCTTGCGAGTCGTCAAAGAAGAGCCACTGTGGCTCGGCCGGCGTAAGCGTCACGCATTCGCCGTCGAGCGCGAGGCGCCCTTCGACGAACCAGCGCACCGCGCGCGGATACATCACATGTTCGGTCTTGAGCACGCGCGCGGCGAGCGCCGCGGCGTCGTCGCCCGCGCGCACCGGAACCACCGCCTGCGCGACGATGGGGCCATGATCGAGCGTTGGCGTGACGAAATGCACCGTCGCGCCGTGCACGCGGCAGCCGGCGTCGAGCGCCTGCTGGTGCGTCCCCAGGCCCGGAAACATCGGCAGCAGCGAGGGATGGATATTGAGCATCCGACCCGCATAATGGCCGACGAACGATTCGGTCAGCACGCGCATGAAGCCCGCCAGCACGACGAGGTCCGGCGCATAGCCGTCGATGACTTGAGCGAGCGCCGCGTCGAAGCTGGCGCGATCGGGAAACTGGCGGTGGTCGACCACCGCCGTGGCAATGCCATTCGAAGCCGCGAACGCGAGGCCCGCGGCGTCAGGACGGTTGGCAATCACGGCGGCGATACGCGCGCCCCAAGCCTCCTGCGCGCAAGCGCGCACGATGGCTTCCATGTTGCTGCCCCGCCCCGAAATCAGGATGACGAGATTTTTCATCCGCGGATTTTATCATCGGGGCGCCTGCTCAACGCTCGCGCGGCGGCGATCGTCGCCTCGTGCGTTTATAATCTTCTGTTTCGTCGCGGTCCTTGGGCCGCGAATGGCCAGGTCAGTCGGTCAGCAGTCGATCATTAGCACGCGTGCTGCGCCAGCGCGCTTTTCGAGGTTCCACCAGGTTCCGCTATCGTGAGAGTCTTCCGCGGTCTTCCCAATGCCGAAAGCCGCGCGCCCTGCGCGCTGACCATCGGCAATTTCGACGGTGTCCACCGCGGGCATCAGGCATTGCTCGCGCGCGTGCGCGCGGCAGCCGACGCGCGCGGCCTGCCCGTCTGCGTGATGACCTTCGAGCCGCATCCGCGCGAGTTCTTCAACCCGGCCAGCGCCCCGCCGCGCATCGCCATGCTGCGCGACAAGCTCGAAGCGCTGCGCGAGAACGGCGTGGACCGCGTCGTGGTCGAGCATTTCAACCACACGTTCGCGAGCCAGTCGCCCGAGGCGTTCGTTCAGCGCATCATCGTGGGCGGACTGCACGCGCGCTGGATGATGATCGGCGACGACTTCCGCTATGGCGCGAAGCGCGCGGGCGACTTCGCTTCGCTGCAGGCCGCGGGCGCGCAGCACGGCTTCGAAGTCGAGCAGATGGCGACCGTGGCCGACCCTTCGGGCGTGCGCATTTCCAGCTCCGCCGTGCGTGCGCAACTGCACGCCGGCGACCTCGACGCCGCGCGCGCTTCGCTTGGCCGCGGCTACCACATCAGCGCGCACGTCACGCACGGCCTGAAGCTCGGGCGCGACCTGGGCTTCCCCACGATGAACCTGCTGATCGGCCACAAGCGGCCGGCGCTCAAGGGCATCTTCGTCGTGATGGTGCATGGCATCGCCGACCATCCGCTGCCGGGTGTCGCGAGCCTCGGCCTGCGCCCGACCGTGGACGACTCGGGCCGCGTGCTGCTCGAAGTGCATCTGCTCGACTGGCACGGCGACGCCTACGGCAAGCTCGTGCGCGTCGAGTTTCTCAAGAAACTGCGTGACGAGGAGAAGTTTCCCGACCTCGAAACGCTCACCGCCGCGATCGCCCGCGACGTGGCGAACACCCGTGCGTGGTTCGCCGCCGCGGGCGCAGACGTGGCCGGCGGCGCATCCACTGGCTTCGCCACCTCGGCCACCGACCGAATTAGGTGACCCGCGGCCCGCCTGCGCGGGCTGCCCCCGCCCCCAGGCGCCGCGTGCACAAAGCACGGCATGCAGCGCCCGAGGCGACGGTTGCGCGGCATCGGCCGCAACGCTGACGCCATGCTTCCCCCGAATTCCACGTGATCTCACCATGAGCGACAAGAAAGCATCCTCCGGCAAGCCGCAGAAGTCCGAATCGAAGTACCCCGTCAACCTGCTCGACACCCCGTTCCCGATGCGCGGCGACCTGCCCAGGCGCGAGCCGCAATGGGTCAAGGAATGGGAAGAGAACCAGGTCTACGAGAAGATCCGCGCGGCTTCGAAGGGCCGCAAGAAGTTCATCCTGCACGACGGCCCGCCGTATGCGAACGGCGACATCCACCTCGGCCACGCGGTGAACAAGATCCTCAAGGACATGATCGTCAAGGCGCGCAATCTCGCGGGCTTCGACGCGGTCTACGTGCCGGGCTGGGACTGCCACGGCATGCCGATCGAAATCCAGATCGAAAAGCAGTTCGGCAAGTCGCTGCCCGCCCAGGAAGTGATGCAGAAGGCGCGCGAGTACGCGGCCGGCCAGATCGAGACGCAAAAGAAGGGCTTCAAGCGCCTGGGCGTGCTCGGCGACTGGAACAACCCGTACAAGACGATGAACTTCGTGAACGAGGCCGGCGAGCTCCGCGCACTCGCGAAAATCATCGAGAAGGGTTATGTGTTCCGCGGCCTCAAGCCCGTGAACTGGTGCTTCGACTGCGGCTCGGCGCTCGCTGAGGCGGAAGTCGAGTACAAGGACAAGACCGACCCGACCATCGACGTGCTGTTCACGTTCGCGCAACCCGCCGAAACGGCGGCCGCGTTCGGCCTGCCCGCGCTGCCGCGCGAGGAAGGCGGCATCGTGATCTGGACCACCACGCCCTGGACGATTCCGTCGAACCAGGCGCTGAACGTGCACCCGGAAGTCGACTATGCGCTCGTGGACACGCAACGCGGCCTGCTGATCCTCGCCGTCGAGCGCGTGGAAGCATGCATGAAGGAGTTCGGCCTGACCGGCACGATCGTCGCCACGACGAAGGGCGAGAAGCTCTCGCTGCTGCGCTTCAATCACCCGCTCGCCTCGGCGCACCCGGGCTACAAACGCACCTCGCCGATCTACCTCGGCGACTACGTCACGACCGACACCGGCACGGGCATCGTGCACTCGGCGCCCGCTTATGGCGTGGAAGACTTCGTGTCGTGCAAGGCGCACGGCATGGCGGATTCCGACATCATCAGCCCGGTGATGGGCGATGGCCGCTACATCGAGTCGCTGCCGCTGTTCGGCGGCCTCTCGATCTGGGCGGCGAACCCGAAGATCGTCGACGCACTCGACGCCGCCGGCACGCTCCTGCGCAGCGAAAAGTACCTGCACAGCTACATGCACTGCTGGCGCCACAAGACGCCGATCATCTACCGCGCCACCTCGCAGTGGTTCGCGGGCATGGACGTTCTGCCTGCAGACGGCGGCAAGACGCTGCGCGAAACGGCGCTCGAAGGCATCGAGGCGACGGCGTTCTACCCCTCGTGGGGCAAGCAGCGCCTGTATTCGATGATCGCCAACCGCCCGGACTGGACGCTCTCGCGCCAGCGGCAATGGGGCGTGCCGATGGCGTTCTTCGTGCACAGGGAAACCGGCGAGCTGCATCCGCGCACGCTGGAGCTGCTCGAACAGGTCGCGCAGCGCGTGGAGAAAGAAGGCATCGAAGCGTGGCAGACGCTCGACCCGCGCGAGCTGCTCGGCGACGACGCCAACCTGTACGAAAAGAACCGCGACACGCTCGACGTGTGGTTCGACTCGGGCACGACGCACTGGCACGTGCTGCGCGGCTCGCACAAGGACGAACTGCAGTTCCCGGCCGACCTGTACCTGGAAGGCTCGGACCAGCACCGCGGCTGGTTCCACTCGTCGCTGCTCACGGCTTCGATGCTCGACGGCCGCCCGCCCTACAACGCGCTGCTCACGCACGGCTTCACCGTGGACGGCGAAGGCCGCAAGATGTCGAAGTCGCTCGGCAACGGCGTCGATCCGCATGAAGTGGCGAACCGGCTGGGCGCGGAAATCATCCGTCTGTGGATCGCCTCGACCGACTACTCGGGCGAGCTAGCCATCTCGGAGGAGATCCTCAAGCGCGTGACGGAAGGCTATCGCCGCATCCGCAACACGCTGCGCTTCCTGCTCTCGAACCTCTCGGACTTCGACTTCGAGAAGCACGCGCTGCCCGCGAGCGAATGGCTCGAGATCGACCGCTATGCCGTCGCGCTCACGCATACGCTGCAAAACGACGTGCTCGCCCACTACGACCGCTACGAGTTCCACCCGGTGGTGGCCAAGCTCCAGACGTTCTGCTCGGAGGACCTGGGCGGCTTCTACCTCGACGTGCTGAAGGACCGCCTCTATACGAGCGCAGCGGACTCGAAGGCCCGCCGCGGCGCGCAAACGGCGCTGCATCACATCACGCATAGCCTGTTGCGCATCCTCGCGCCGTTCCTTTCGTTCACGGCCGAAGAAGCGTGGAAGGTGTTCCAGCCGCAAAGCGAAACCATCTTCACCGAAACCTTCCACGCCTTCCCGGACGTCGCAGGCGCGCCGGAGCTGATCGCCAAGTGGACGCTGCTGCGCGAAGTGCGCGGCAACGTGACGAAGGCGCTCGAAGAGGCGCGTGTGGCGAACCAGATCGGTTCGTCGCTGCAGGCCGAAGTGCGCATTCTCGCGAGCGGCGCGCGCTACGACGCGCTCGCCTCGCTCGGCGACGACCTGAAATTCGTGCTGATCACCTCGGCGGCGGAAATCGTGAAGGTCGATAGCGAAGCGGAGGAAGGCGTCGAAGTGGTCACCTCGAAGTACCTCAAGTGCGAGCGCTGCTGGCACTACCGCGAGGACGTGGGCGCGAACGCGGAGCACCCGGGCCTGTGCGGCCGCTGTGTTGCGAATCTGTTCGGCGACGGTGAAAAACGGAGCGCGGCATAATGGCAAAAACCCTGCCGAAGCAGTCCAGGTCGAATGGCGCGGGCGGCACGCTCGCGCCGTGGCTGGGGGTCGCGGTGATCGTGATCCTCGCCGATCAGCTCACGAAAATCGCCATCAACAAGGTGTTCAGCTACGGCGAAGGCCGCGTGATCGCGCCGTTCTTCAACCTCGTGCTGGTCTACAACAAGGGCGCGGCGTTCAGCTTCCTGTCGGCGGCGGGCGGCTGGCAGCGCTGGGCATTCACGCTGCTTGGCGTAGTGGCGGCGCTCGTGATCTGCTATTTGCTCAAGCGCCACGCCACGCAGAAGCTCTTCTGCACGGCGCTCGCGCTCATCATGGGCGGCGCGCTCGGCAATGTGATCGACCGCCTGCTGTACGGCCACGTGATCGACTTTCTCGACTTCCACGTGGGCGGCTGGCACTGGCCGGCGTTCAACCTCGCCGATAGCGCGATCTGCATCGGCGCGGCGCTGCTGGTGTTCGACGAACTGCGGCGCGTGCGCGGCGCGCGCTGAGTGTGTGGGCTGCACGGTTATAGGAGCTGTGACTTGAACACGTCCGCTGCAAACCCAGGCGAACTGGCCGGCCGTCACCTCGTGCTCGGCATGACGGGCGGCATTGCCTGCTACAAGATCGCCGAGCTCACGCGCCTGTTGACCAAGGCCGGCGCGACCGTGCAGGTCGTGATGACCGAGGCCGCCACGCAGTTCATCACGCCGGTCACCATGCAGGCACTGTCGGGCCGCCCCGTCTACACGAGCCAGTGGGACGGCCGCGTGCCCAACAACATGGCGCACATCGATCTCTCGCGCGAGGCCGACGCCATCGTCATCGCGCCCGCCTCCACCGACTTCCTCGCCAAGCTCGCCCACGGTTTCGCCGACGATCTGCTCTCCACGCTGTGCGTGGCGCGCGACTGCCCGCTGCTGGTCGTGCCCGCGATGAACCGGCAGATGTGGCAAAACCCGGCCACGCAGCGCAACGTCGCGCAACTGCGCGCGGACGGCATCGAAACGCTCGGTCCCGATTCCGGCCCGCAGGCGTGCGGCGAGATCGGCGACGGGCGCATGCTCGAACCCGAGGCCGTGTACGAGGCAATCGTTTCGTTCTTCGCGCCGAAGGTGCTCGCGGGCCGCAAGCTCCTGATCACGGCCGGCCCGACCTTCGAGCCGCTCGATCCCGTGCGCGGCATCACCAACCGCTCGAGCGGCAAAATGGGCTTCGCGCTCGCGCGCGCCGCGCAGCAGGCGGGCGCCGAGGTGCATCTGGTCGCCGGCCCGGTCGCGCTGGAAACCCCGTGGGGCGTGTATCGCGAAGACGTGCAGACCGCCCGGCAGATGTACGACGCGGTCATGCGCGCCGCGACCGACGCCGATGTCTTCATCGGTGTGGCGGCCGTGGCCGACTGGCGCGTCGATCATGTCGCCGAGCACAAGATCAAGAAGACGGCCGAGCACCGCATGCCGGCGTTCACGTTCGTCGAGAACCCGGACATCCTCGCCTCGGTCGCGGCCTTGCCGAATCCGCCTTACTGCGTAGGCTTCGCCGCCGAAAGCGGCGACCTCGACGTGCACGGCGAAGAAAAGCGCGCGCGCAAGAAGGTGCCGCTGTTGATCGGCAATCTCGGCCCGCTCACCTTCGGTCAGGACGACAATGAAGTCGTGCTGTTCGAGGCGGGCGGCCGCAAGCCGCTGCCGCGCGCGGCCAAGCAGGCGCTCGCGCAGACGCTCGTCGCCGAAATCGCGCGGCGTCTGCCGGACCCGAGCATCATCTCGTGACGCGCGCGCCGGCGCAGCCGTGTGCCGGCGTTGGGCGCCGCGAACACAGGCAAGGAGCAGTACTGCCATGACACTGCTTTCCGTACTCGACCAGTCGCCCGTCATCGCAGGGCACAGCGCGGCGGACGCCATCGCCGCCACCATCGAGCTTGCACAGCTCGCCGACGACCTCGGCTACACGCGCTACTGGTGCGCCGAGCATCACGGCCTGCTCGGCGTGTGCAACCCCTGCCCCGAAGTCATGCTCGCGCGCCTCGCCAGCGTCACGAAGCGCATCCGCATCGGCTCGGGCGGCATCATGCTGCCCTATTACAGCCCCTTCAAGGTCGCCGAACAGTTCATGATGCTCGAAGCGCTCTTTCCGGGGCGCGTCGATCTCGGTGTCGGGCGTGCGCCGGGCGGCGACATGCGCACAGCGCAGGCCGTGGCCGCTGGCACGTACAACCGGGGCGACCAGTTCACGCAGCAGGTGCAGGATCTCGTCGGCCTGATGGACGGCACGCTCCCCGCCGATCATCTCGCGAGCGGCGTCGTGCTGCAGCCGCAGATCCAGACGCGCCCGCAGCTCTGGGTGCTCGGCTCGAGCGACTTCGGCGGCATCCTCGCCGCGCAGCTCGGGCTGCGCTTCTCGTTCGCGCACTTCATCAACGCGCACTTCGGGCATCTCGTGGCCGAGGCCTATCTCGACCGCTTCAAGCCGGGCCACGAAGCGAAGCCGTATCTCGCGTGCGCCGTGTTCGCGATCTGCGCGGACACCGAAGCCGAGGCCGCCGACCTCGAAAAGGCCGTCGACCTGCGCCGCGTGCAGATGGCCTACGGCCTGAACGCGCCGATCCCGAGCCTCGAACAAGGACGCGCGCAGGAATACGGCGAGCGCGAGCAGATCGTGATCGACCGCGAGAAACCGCGCAGCGTCATCGGCACGCCCGAGAGGGTCACCGAGCGCCTTCTCGCAATCAAGGACAACTTTCGCGCCGACGAACTGATCGTGCTGACCGTTGCGGGCAGCTACAAGGCTCGTCTGCGCTCTTATGAACTGCTCGCCGAGGCGTTCCAGTTGCCTCGCGCCTGAGCGATCCACCACCGCCCCATCAATCTGACTTCATGAAAATCGACATCAAGATCCTGAACGAGCGCATGCGCGACCAGCTGCCCCACTACGCCACGCCGGGCAGCGCCGGCCTCGACCTGCGCGCGTGTCTCGACGCGCCGATCACGCTCGAACCGGGCGAAACGAAGCTCGTGCCGACGGGCCTCGCCATCCACGTGGCCGATCCGGGCTACGCGGCGCTGATCCTGCCGCGCTCGGGCCTTGGCCACAAGCACGGCATCGTGCTCGGCAATCTGGTCGGCCTGATCGACTCGGACTACCAGGGCGAACTGATGATTTCGACCTGGAACCGCGGCCACACCACCTTCACGCTCAACCCGCTGGAGCGCCTCGCGCAGCTCGTGATCGTGCCGGTCGTGCAGGCGCAGTTCAACATCGTCGACGACTTCGAGGCGAGCGAGCGCGGCGCGGGCGGTTTCGGCAGCACGGGCAAGCACTGACCCAGGCGGTTGCGCCGGCAACAAAAAAGCACGCCTCGGCGTGCTTTTTTGTTGCGTTCAGACGGAAGCTTCGGTTCGCTGCGCCGCGCCGGGACGCCGGCGATACCAGAGCGCATACACCACCACGAGCACCGCGAGAAACGCGAGGCCGTAGGCCAGCGTCATGCGAAATTCGCGCGTAAAGGCCGTGCCGGCCAGAATGCCGAGCATCAGCAGCGCGCCCAGCACGCTCGTGAACGGGAAGCCCCACATGCGGAATGCGAGCGGCGCGCCGCCCTCGCGCGCCTGGCGCACGCGGAAAAAGATCTGCGTGACGAAGATCATGAACCACGTGAACATCGCGCCGAACATGGCGATCGACATCATCAGCGTGAACGCGGCTTGCGGCCAAAGCGCGTTGAGCACGGCCGCCACCGCAATGCCGATGGTGGACAGCGAAAGCGCCGCCGTCGGCACGCCGTGACGCGTGAGACGTCCGAACGCCGCCGGCGCATAGCCCGCGCGCGAGAGGCTGAACATCATGCGCGTGGTGATGTAGAGCTGGCTGTTCATGGCCGAGAGCGCCGCCACGAGCACGATGAAGTTGATCGCGCCCGCCGCGTAGGGCACGCCGGTTGCGGCCATGACTTTCACGAACGGGCTCTCGTTGCCGCCCGCCTGGGTCCACGGCACGATGGCGAGCATGAGCGCGAGCGTGAGCAGGTAAAACAGCACGAGACGCAGCACGGTCGCGCGAAACGCGCGCGTGACGGCGCGCTGCGGATCCTGTGCCTCGGCGGCCGCCACGGCGATCGTCTCCACGCCCAGGTAGCTGAAGAGCGAGACGATCGTCCCGACCCACACGCCCCACCAGCCTCGCGGCAGCAAGCCGCCGTGCGACGTGTAGTTCGCGAAGCCCACGCCGGAGCCGGCCGGCGCGCGCCACACGAACCATGCACCCAGCACGATGAACGCGACGATGGCCGCGATTTTGAGGCTCGAGAACAGATATTCGATGGCGCCGTACGCGCGCACACTCATTGCGTTCACAACGATCAGCGCTGCTGAAAATCCGACGATCCAGTAGAGCCCCGGCACGTGGGGAAACCAGAATTTCATGTAGACCGCGATTGCAGCGACTTCGGTGCCCACCGCCAGCACATACGCCGACCAGTACGCATAGCGCACGACGAAGCCGGCGAGCGGCCCGATATAGTGCTCGGCGTATGCGCCGAACGAGCCCGATACCGGATGCGCAACGGTCATCTCCGCGAGGGCGCCCATCAACAGCAAGGCGATCAGCGCGCCGATCGCGTAGGAAATGAGTACGCCGGGCCCGGCGAAAGAGATCGCGAAGCCGCTGCCGAGAAAGAGCCCGGTGCCGACCGCGCCACCGATGGCGATCATCGTCATCTGCCCGGCGGACAAGCCCTGACGCAGCCCTTGTTCGCGCTCGACGATGGCTTCGAACGCACCCGATTTACGTGGTACCACTGTTACACCCCTGCTTCGCGCGAGCGCTACTCAGCGCTGCGCATCAAGAAAACGCCGACGGCGGACAAACGCGCATTTTACCGGCTGACGGCTGGCGCGCCTGCGCGGCACGGCGCAACCCCTGGACCTGTCAGCGCAAATAAAAACGGCGCAGTCCTTTCGGACTGCGCCGTCTTGCCTGAAGGCTGTTTGCGCAGTAGCGCCGCTGCTTATTCCACTTCGACCGCTTCCGGATTGCGCGGCGCCGGCTGCTCGTCGAACGTGAGCTGGACCTTGTCTTCCGCATCGACGTCCACGGTCACGCGGCCGCCGTTCATGAGCTTGCCGAACAGCAGTTCGTCGGCGAGCGCACGGCGGATCGTGTCCTGGATCAGGCGCTGCATCGGCCGCGCGCCCATGAGCGGGTCGAAGCCGTGCTTGGCCAGATGCTTGCGCAGCGCGTCGGTGAAGACCGCGTCGACCTTCTTCTCATGCAACTGGTCTTCCAGTTGCATGAGGAACTTGTCGACCACGCGCATGATGATTTCCTCATCGAGCGCACGGAAGCTGATCGTCTGATCGAGCCGGTTGCGGAACTCCGGCGTGAACAGGCGCTTGATATCGGCCAGTTCGTCGCCCTGCTCGCGCCGGGTCGTGAAGCCGATCGTCGACTTGTTCATCGCTTCGGCGCCCGCATTCGTCGTCATGATGATGATGACATTGCGGAAATCCGCCTTGCGGCCGTTGTTATCGGTCAGCGTGCCGTGGTCCATCACCTGCAGCAGCACGTTGAAGATGTCCGGGTGCGCCTTCTCGATTTCGTCGAGCAGCAGCACGCAGTGCGGCTTCTTCGTGACGGCTTCGGTGAGCAGACCGCCCTGGTCGAACCCGACGTAGCCCGGCGGCGCGCCGATCAGACGGCTCACCGCATGGCGCTCCATGTACTCGGACATGTCGAAGCGGATCAGCTCGATGCCGAGCGTAAACGCGAGTTGGCGCGCCACTTCGGTCTTGCCGACGCCGGTCGGGCCCGAGAACAGGAACGAGCCGATTGGCTTGTCCGTCTTGCCGAGACCCGCGCGCGCCATCTTGATCGAAGCCGAGAGCGCGTCGATGGCCGGATCCTGGCCGAACACCACGGCCTTGAGATCGCGGTCGAGCGTTTGCAGCTTGCTGCGATCGTCCTGCGACACGCTTTGCGCCGGCACGCGCGCGATCTTCGAAATGATCTCTTCGATCTCGCTCTTGCCGATGGTCTTCTTCTGCTTCGACTTCGGCAGAATGCGCTGGGCCGCGCCCGCTTCGTCGATCACGTCGATTGCCTTGTCGGGCAAGTGACGGTCGGTGATGAAGCGCGCCGACAGTTCAGCGGCCGCGTTCAGCGCGCCCGACGAATACTTCACGCCGTGGTGCTCTTCGAAGCGCGACTTCAGACCGCGCAGGATCGCCACGGTTTGCTCGACGGTCGGCTCGACCACGTCGACCTTCTGGAAGCGCCGCGACAGCGCCGCGTCCTTCTCGAAGATGCCGCGGTATTCCGTGAACGTCGTAGCTCCGATGCACTTGAGCGTGCCCGACGAGAGCGCCGGCTTGAGCAGGTTCGACGCATCGAGCGTGCCGCCCGACGCGGCGCCCGCGCCGATCAGCGTATGAATTTCGTCGATGAACAGAATGGCGTGCGGACGCTCTTTCAGTTCTTTCAGCACCGTTTTGAGGCGCTGCTCGAAGTCGCCGCGATACTTCGTGCCTGCCAGCAGCGCGCCCATGTCGAGCGAGTAGACCTGGGCGTCCGCGAGAATGTCCGGCACTTCGCCGCGCGTAATGCGCCAGGCGAGCCCTTCCGCGATCGCGGTCTTGCCGACACCGGCCTCGCCCACGAGCAGCGGATTGTTCTTGCGGCGGCGGCACAGCACCTGCACCACGCGCTCCACTTCCAGTTCGCGACCGATGAGCGGATCGATCCGGCCGTCCTTCGCCATCTGGTTCAGGTTCTGCGTGAACTGGGCGAGCGGGGTTTCCTTCTGGCCGGCGGCGTCTTCGGCTTCGGCATTCGCGTCGCTGGCCTTGGCGGCTTCGCCGCTGCCCGTCTTCGCGATACCGTGCGAAATGAAATTCACGACATCCAGACGGGTGACGCCCTGCTGCTGCAGGTAATACACCGCGTGCGAGTCCTTCTCGCCGAAGATGGCGACCAGCACGTTCGCGCCCGTCACTTCCTTCTTGCCGTTGGAAGTGGACTGAACGTGCATGATCGCGCGCTGGATCACGCGCTGGAACCCGAGCGTCGGCTGCGTATCGACGTCATCCGTGCCGGGTACCGTAGGGGTATTGTCGTGAATGAAGTTGCGCAGGTTCTGTCGCAGGTCTTCGATATTGGCGGCACACGCGCGCAGCACTTCCGCCGCTGTTGGGTTATCCAACAGCGCCAGCAGCAAATGCTCGACCGTTATGAACTCGTGCCGTGCCTGACGTGCTTCCATGAACGCCATGTGCAGGCTGACTTCCAGTTCCTGGGCAATCATGCTTCCTCCATCACACACTGCAGCGGATGCCCGGCCTGCCGTGCGTGGGTAACGACTTGCTCAACCTTGGTCGACGCGATGTCTCGCGTATAGACCCCACAAACACCCCTGCCCTCGCGATGGACCTTCAACATGATCTGCGTTGCGGTCTCGCGGTCCTTATTGAAATATTCCTGCACGACCATCACGACGAATTCCATCGGCGTGTAGTCGTCATTCATTAGCACGACCTTGTACATGGAGGGCGGTTTGACCTTTTGCTCCTGCCGCTCCACTACGGTTGAATCCTGCTTGTCCGGGATAATCGCCATACACCCATTCTAAACAACTCGGACAGGCCCGCAATCCTGCCGTAACCTGACCGGCCGGCCGGTGAACCCGGCGCTCCCGACCTGCGACCCGCTGCAAGCAATTCATGCGCCCTGGCCCGGCCCCGATCCCTTGGACCGGCTGCGGGGCCGGTACACAATCCTGCTCTCAGCAGCTTTCACGCCACCGTTGAATTGAGTATCGCACAACCTTGACGTTGCCGTGGGAAGCGACTGTAGGCGCACGCACGCTCGGTGTCAGATTCCATGGTGCGGTGCATCGCATATGCGTCACCTGCGCGGTTTTTCAAGACGCTCACCTGCATCTGCTCTATGCACCGGTGCTCAGCGTCGGCGAAAAGCAGGAAAAACCCTGGAAATGCGCTCTTTACAACGCGTCAAAGGGCGTCTCAAAATATTCTTGACAGCAGAATAAAGACCCTCAACAATCAAGCTGGCACTTTTTTCAACCGCCTTAAATTCGAAAAAATGCCGTTGGTGAGCTTGTGAGGAGGGGGCGATCGCACCGCGATCGTTTAGCTTTTCGAACTGCTCGTGGTAGGGACATGAGTTACAGGGGAAGTTGGTATGGCAACCGGTACGGTCAAGTGGTTCAACGACGCGAAGGGTTTCGGGTTCATTACGCCGGATGAAGGCGGCGAGGACCTGTTCGCTCACTTTTCGGCTATTCAAATGAATGGCTTCAAGACCCTCAAAGAAGGTCAGAAGGTGAGCTTCGAGGTCGTGCAAGGCCCGAAGGGTAAACAGGCATCGAACATTCAGGCAGCAGCCTGATCTGTTCGGTACCCGTACCTTGGAAACCCGGCTTCGGCCGGGTTTCTTTTTGGTGTCATGGTTTTTTAACGTTCGCGTGCTAGCTCACGCGCAACGTGCCCATCATGCCGAGATCCTCGTGCTCGAGGATGTGGCAATGAAACATGCGGTCGCCCGCCTCGTGCTGGACGGTTGCGATGTGCACCGTGTCGCCGGGCCGCACGTTCACCGTGTCGCGCCATGCCAGCAGTTCCTCCTCCTTGCGCACACCGCCGAGCTCGCGCGCCAGCACCTGAAATTGCGTACCGTGCAGATGAAACGGATGATCCATGTCCGTGCCGTTTGCTATCGTCCAGTGCTCGACTTCGCCGCGCCGGCTCGCCAGCGTCACGCGCGCCGGATCGAAGACCGCCCCGTTCACCATGAACTGCATGCCGCGCGGCATGGGCTGCGTGGACGCGCCCGGTGCGTGCATCGCTTTCATGTCCATGGCCTCGCTGAACAGCACGCTTTTTTGCGGAACCGTTAGCGGACCTGAAGAAACGAGCGGCGCAATCTCGCGCAGGCGCGCCGGCAGTGCCGATTGTGTCGCGCTTGCCGGTGCGAAGCCAACGTTCGCCAGGATCAGCGATGGCCCCGCAGGCAAGCTGCCGTGCGTCATCGCCATCTTGTGGCGGTCGTATTGCGCGGCAATCAGCGACGCACGCGAGGCGCCCTGCCCCACGCGCACGATCAGCTCCGCGCGTTCGCCCGGCGCGAGCAAGAGCGAGGTGACGCCCTCGCGCGGCGCGCCCAGCAGCCCGCCGTCGGTCCCCACCTGCGTAAAGGCGCGGCCGTCGTCGAAGGCGAGTTGCAGATAGCGCGCGTTACAGCCATTCCAGACGCGCCAGCGCTCGTCGCGCGCGACCTCGATGTGGGGCTGCCGCGCGCCGTTCACGAGCACGTACTGACCTTCGCGGCCGTTCATCCAGTCCATCATGCCGTTCGCGGGAATGGTGCCGTCTGCCGCGAGCTTCAGGTCGGACACGAACAGATGCCGCTCGGGCCAAGCCGCGAGTGGATCGTCGGCGGCGCGCACGACGAAAGGCCCCGCCAGTCCGCGGAACACCTGCTCCGAACTCAGCATGTGCGGATGCGGGTGATACCAGTAGGTGCCCGCGCTCCCCCGCGGCAGCGTGAAGCGATAAACATGCTGCTCGCCCGGCGCGACGGGTTTCGACGGATTGCCGTCCTGGTCGGGTGGCACGGGCAGGCCGTGCCAGTGGATCGTCGAAGGCTGGGGCAGCCGGTTCACGAAGGTGATTTCGACGGTGTCGCCCTCGCGTACGTCGATCAATGGACCGATGACCGGGCCGTCGTTTTCGGTCGCTGCGAGCGCATCGTATTGCCAGAAGACGGTTTGCGGCTTTCCAGGCAACAGCGCACGCGCAGCGGGCCGCGCGACAAGCGGCGCGCGAAACTGGCCCGGCTCGCGGCTCTCGTTGGCGAGCGTGCGCAGCGCGGCAAGCGGCGCGCCGGCGGGCAATGCATCGGCAGGCGCGAGCGAGCCTTGCGCCTGCATCATCCCGCCCGACATCGACGGCATGTCCGTCATGCCGTGCATGGCGTGCATCGCATCACCCGCACCTTGCGCGAATGCATGGCGCGCGAACAGGGTCGCGGTGGCGGCGCTCAACGCGCCGGATAGAAATGCTCTTCGTTTCATCGATGAAATCCTCATACCTCGTTCATGCCTGGGCACGCGGCGCGCAATAGCACGCACGCCGTGCGCGCGGGATTCGTTTCGCTCGCGCAAAGTACGAGCGACGTAACTCGCCCGGAGCGAGCGGCCCGGCTCAGGCGATTGGAGGAGGTAAAGGAGGCGCGTGCGTAATGCCGGCGCGCAAAGCTGCGGGAAGCACGATAAGCGCGGAACGAACACCGCTTTGAGCGTCGAATGCGCTCACGGCGCAAGGCACGCTGCAATGCGCGCAGCAGCCCGCGACGCAGCAACTCGCGCCGCAACCAGAATGCGAGCCGTGACCGCGCGTGCTCGTCCCGGCGCAACGATCGCTGACGACAACGTGCGGCGTGCGTGCAGCGTGCGCGGTGAGTGCATCGTGCTGCGCGTGCTCGCACGCCATCGCGCCGCGCATGGAAAGCAGCGCGAGCAGGCAGACGAGAAGGAAGCGATAGACGACTGGCACGTTGAACGAAACCGCGGATGAACTCGATT
Organism: Paraburkholderia sp. CNPSo 3076; assembly: GCF_026343935.1. NCBI lineage: Bacteria > Pseudomonadati > Pseudomonadota > Betaproteobacteria > Burkholderiales > Burkholderiaceae > Paraburkholderia > Paraburkholderia sp. CNPSo 3076. Next base: position 189,386 of record NZ_JAPMAL010000019.1, read on the forward strand.
GACCGCCGTCATGATAGCGCACGGGGTGAGCGAAGTTGGTTAGCCCATCCATTCATGGCGGATTTGCGGGGAGCCGGATAAAAAAACCGGCAGATCTTTCGGTCTGCCGGTTTTTTCTACTGGGACAGCGATGAGTCGTCTTGCGCCTACATATTCTCGATCATCACCTGCCCGAAGCCCGAGCACGACACCTGAGTCGCCCCTTCCATCAAACGCGCGAAATCATAGGTCACACGCTTCTGCAGAATCGACTTCTCCATCGAGGCAATGATGAGGTTCGCCGCTTCGAACCAGCCGAGATGGCGCAGCATCATTTCCGCCGAAAGAATTTCGGAGCCCGGATTCACATAGTCCTTGCCCGCATACTTGGGGGCCGTGCCATGAGTCGCCTCGAACATTGCCACGGAGTCCGAAAGATTCGCGCCCGGTGCGATACCGATGCCGCCCACCTGTGCCGCCAACGCGTCGGAAATGTAATCCCCGTTCAGGTTCAGCGTGGCGATCACGTCGTATTCGGCCGGGCGCAGCAGGATCTGCTGCAGAAAGGCATCGGCGATCACGTCCTTGATCACGATGTCGCCGCCCGTCTTCGGATTCTTGATCTTCATCCACGGGCCGCCGTCTATCAGTTCCGCTGCGAACTCCTTCTGCGCGAGCGCATAACCGTAGTCGCGGAACGCGCCTTCGGTGTACTTCATGATGTTGCCCTTGTGCACGAGCGTGACCGAGCGGCGCTCGTTGTCGATCGCATACTGGATCGCCTTGCGCACGAGACGCTCCGTGCCCTCGCGCGAGACCGGCTTGACGCCGACGCCAGAACTGTCCGGGAAGCGGATCTTCGCCACGCCCATCTCTTCGCGCAAGAACTTGATGAGCTTCTTCGCGCCTTCGGACTCCGCGGGCCATTCGATGCCCGCATAGATGTCTTCAGAGTTCTCGCGGAAAATGACCATGTTGACCTTCTCCGGCGCGCGCACCGGCGAGGGCACGCCCTTGAAGTACTGCACGGGGCGCAGGCACACGTACAGATCGAGCTGCTGGCGTAGCGCGACGTTGAGCGACCGGATGCCGCCGCCAACCGGCGTCGTCAGCGGCCCCTTGATCGACACTACGTATTCCTTCACGACGTCGAGCGTTTCTTCGGGCAGCCACACGTCGGGACCGTAGACCCGGGTTGCCTTCTCGCCCGCGTAGATTTCCATCCAGTGAATCTTGCGCTTGCCGCCATAGGCCTTTTCGACTGCCGCATCGACCACCTTCAGCATGACTGGCGTAATGTCCACGCCCGTGCCATCGCCTTCGATGTACGGGATGATCGGCTGGTCTGAGACGTTGAGCGAAAAGTCCGGATTGACGGTGATCTTTTCACCGCCGGTCGGAACCACGATGTGCTGATACGGCATGATCGACTCCAGTAAGGGCAAGGCTGTTGTAGCGGGTGTGACGCGGCGCTCGGCGCCTCGCGGCGGCGGCGAAGCCTTCTCGCCCGGCGAGAAAAGCATCTCGCCGTTACGGCTTCGCGACAACCGGCGCGGTCGATATTCGCAGCAAGACTGTCCAGAGACACGCGACGCACGGCGCGCAACGTAGCGGAGTAGCGGCATACCGGGCGGCTTGCCTGGCGGCGCGAACGCCCGTCGGCGTGAGGGTCTGGCGGCTATTCTAGCCCACGCCTCGCGCGTGCGTGCCGCGCCCTTCACACGAACGCCGGCACAGGGCAAGCTACTTGCGGTGCTGCAGCGCCACATGGCGAATACGTCCGCGCCGCGCGCGCGACGTCCTCACATGGGTCGCCGTAGCGCTATGGAGTGATCCGGTTCGCTCCTGTCTTATGTCTTATATAAGATGCAAAAAATCGGTGAAACACAATATGCATTAAGATCTCGGCGCTGGCCAAGTCATCCATTCGTACCCGTCGCCCTGTCATGCGTTTGATCGCCCTCAATAAACCGTTCGGCACGATCTGCCAGTTTTCGCCGCACGAAACCCGTCAGTCTCTCGCGGACTGGGTGAAGGTGCCGGGCGTCTATCCCGCGGGCCGTCTCGACTCCGATAGCGAAGGTCTCCTGCTCCTCACCGACGACGGCGCCTTGCAGGCGCGCATTGCCGAACCGAAACGCAAGCTCGTGAAGCGCTATTGGGCGCAAGTGGAAGGTGAACCCGATGCGGGTGCGCTTGCCGCGCTCGAACGCGGCGTCGATCTCGGTGACTTCGTGACGCAGCCGTGTCGAACAAGAATCATTGTTGAGCCCGAAAATTTGTGGCCGCGTAATCCGCCGATTCGTTATCGCGCGTCAATCCCCACCACGTGGGTCGAGCTTGCGATCAGCGAAGGCAAGAACCGCCAGGTGCGACGCATGACCGCGGCAGTGGGCTATCCAACGTTGCGGCTCGTACGCGTCGCGATCGGCGCGCTCGATATTTTTTCGCTTGGTCTTGCGCCCGGCGAAAGCATCGACGTGCCCACCCATGCCCCCTGGCAAACCACGTCTCACAAACACAAGTGATTGTTGCGCAAGCACTTTTCGCGTGCTGATCGATTTTTTTCGAATCGCGCGGCACGTCCCTCGCCTTTCTGTTGCGTCTCGTTACGAAGCAAATGAAAAGTTTGCGTCAACCGTCTCGCGAGACCATGCGTTATTCGACGCAGATGCCGCCAGAAGCTATCCGGCATTCAGCCTTCAGGGTCCTCGCAGCAATGTACGGTCCCGACCGCTGGCAGACGCAGAAATCAAATTTACGTGAATTTGTTGAAAGCGACTGTCAACCGAAAGGTGGATGGCACGTTTACCGACCTGACTCCAAAAACCGGGTCACTTGGTTAATCAACTCAAGCTTGAGGATTCACAACATGAACAAACTGATCGCTGCTCTGGTCGCTGGTCTCTTCGCATCGGCTGCATTCGCACAAGCTTCGGCTCCGGAAGCTGCTTCGGCTGCTCCGGCTGCTGCTGCTTCGGCTGCTCACAAGTCGACGCACAAGAAGGCACACAAGAAGTCGTCGCACAAGAAGGCAGCGAAGGCTGAAGCCGCTTCGGCAGCTTCGGAGTAAGCTTGTTGTAAGACGCATGAAGAAGCGGCACGCGTTGCCGCTCTTCAGCGCGACGAAAGGCAGAGCGCCGCAAGGCGTTCTGCCTTTTTGTTTGGCTGCCTGATTTTTAGCCATTTTCTTGACACGCACGCTCGCCGCGTCACGTCGATGACGTGAACCGCGCCGCGCATTTTGACCCGTTCTGACCTGGTCGCGTAACATGCGCGGATTACCCTACAGCAAGGAGTCTCTCGTGCGATTTTCCCTGCGCTCGTTCTTCGTGCGCTGCGCGCTTCTCGTCGCATTGCCATTGGCCGCTTTCGCGGCGCTCACGTTCACCGCGACGGCCACGTCGAGCATCGCCCAGGCGCAGCAGATGCCGCCGGGCGCCAAACAGCCGGGCGAATTTCCGCGCGTCAAGCTCACGGCAGGCATGTTCGTGATCGACGCAGCAGTGGCCGCCAACGACGCGGACCGTGAACAAGGCCTCATGTACCGTTCGCAGCTCGGGCCCAATGAAGGCATGCTGTTCGTGTTCGGCGAAAACGCCGTGCACTGCTTCTGGATGAAGAACACGCTGATCCCGCTGTCGATCGCGTTCATTCGCGCCGACGGCACGATCACCGACATCGACGAGATGCAGGCCGAAACGACCAACAACCACTGCCCGCGCAACAACGGCACCTTCGCGCTCGAAATGCCCAAGGGCTGGTTCACGGCGAAGGGCATCAAGCCCGGCATGGTGATTCAGGGACTGCCGCCGCTGCAATAAGCGCGCGTTAACCCAGCGCGCCCCATTCGCGCGCTGCGCGAACAGCGCAAGCCGGCCCCGCACGCACGCGGCGCCGGCTTTTTTTGCGCCCGCCTGGCCGCCGGCGCACCGCCTGACGGCGCTGCGCGGCGCCGTCGCCGCTTCCCGCGCCGCGGCATACGCCCTGCAAAACCGGCGCGCAAGCGCTATCCTATAAACCCCCGCATGGCGCGTGCCACCAAGGCGCGCGCCTGCGGCGCATCGGGCTGCGCGCTGGCCGCGCCGCGTGCCGCCCGGCAGCTTCCATGGCGCGTCATTCCAAGGAGATCACCGTGCCTCGCAAGACCCCCATCGAGCGCTATCGCAACATCGGGATCAGCGCTCACATCGACGCCGGCAAAACCACGACGACCGAGCGCATCCTTTTCTATACCGGCGTGAATCACAAGCTCGGCGAGGTTCACGACGGCGCGGCGACCATGGACTGGATGGAGCAGGAACAGGAACGCGGCATCACGATCACCTCGGCCGCGACCACTGCGTTCTGGAAGGGCATGGCCGGCAATTACCCCGAACACCGCATCAACATCATCGACACCCCGGGGCACGTGGACTTCACGATCGAAGTCGAGCGCTCCATGCGCGTGCTCGATGGCGCGTGCATGGTGTACGACTCCGTGGGCGGCGTGCAGCCGCAGTCGGAAACCGTGTGGCGTCAGGCGAACAAGTACAAGGTGCCGCGCATCGCGTTCGTCAACAAGATGGACCGCGTGGGCGCGGACTTCTTCCGCGTGCAGCGGCAGATCGGCGAGCGTCTGAAGGGCGTGGCCGTGCCTATCCAGATTCCGGTGGGCGCAGAAGATCACTTCCAGGGCGTGGTCGATCTCGTGAAGATGAAGGCGATCGTCTGGGACGACGAGAGCCAGGGCGTGAAGTTCGAGTACGAGGACATCCCCGCGAATCTCGTCGAGCTCGCGCACGAGTGGCGCGGGAAAATGATCGAAGCCGCCGCCGAAGCCGACGAAACGCTGCTCGAGAAGTATCTTCACGATCACGAAAGCCTGACCGAAGACGAAATCAAGGGCGGCCTGCGCAAGCGCACGATCGCCAACGAGATCGTGCCGATGCTCTGCGGCAGCGCGTTCAAGAACAAGGGCGTGCAGGCCATGCTCGACGCCGTGATCGACTATCTGCCCTCGCCGGTGGACGTGCCCGCGATTCTCGGCCACGACCTCCACGACAAGGAAATCGAGCGCCACCCGAGCGACGACGAGCCGTTCTCCGCGCTCGCCTTCAAGATCATGACCGACCCGTTCGTCGGCCAGTTGATCTTCTTCCGCGTCTATTCGGGCGTGGTGAATTCGGGCGACACGGTGCTCAACGCGACCAAGGACAAGAAGGAGCGCCTGGGCCGTATCCTGCAGATGCACGCGAACGAGCGCAAGGAAATCAAGGAAGTGCGCGCGGGCGACATCGCGGCCGCGGTGGGCCTGAAGGAAGCGACAACGGGCGACACGCTCTGCGATCCGGCGCATGCCATCGTGCTCGAAAGAATGATCTTCCCCGAGCCCGTGATCTCGCAGGCCGTCGAGCCGAAGACCAAGGCCGACCAGGAGAAGATGGGCATCGCGCTCAATCGCCTCGCGCAGGAAGACCCGTCGTTCCGCGTGCAGACCGATGAAGAGTCCGGCCAGACCATCATCTCGGGCATGGGCGAGCTGCACCTCGAAATTCTCGTCGACCGCATGAAGCGCGAGTTCGGCGTGGAGGCGACCGTCGGCAAGCCGCAGGTCGCGTATCGCGAGACCGTGAAGAACAAGGTCGAGGACATCGAAGGCAAGTTCGTCAAACAGTCGGGCGGGCGCGGCCAGTATGGCCATGCCGTCATCACGCTCGAACCGCAGACGCCGGGCAAGGGCTACGAGTTCGTCGACGCCATCAAGGGCGGTGTGATCCCGCGCGAGTTCATCCCGGCTGTCGACAAGGGCATTCAGGAAACGCTCAAGGCAGGCGTGCTCGCGGGCTACCCGGTGGTCGACACGAAGGTCACGCTCACGTTCGGCTCGTACCACGACGTGGACTCGAACGAAAACGCCTTCCGCATGGCCGGTTCGATGGCCTTCAAGGAAGCGATGCGCAAAGCCAAGCCGATCCTGCTCGAGCCGATGATGGCCGTGGAAGTGGAGACGCCCGAGGACTTCATGGGCAACGTGATGGGCGATCTGTCGAGCCGTCGGGGCATCGTACAGGGCATGGAGGACATCGCGGGCGGCGGCGGCAAGATCGTGCGCGCCGAAGTGCCGCTCTCGGAGATGTTCGGCTACTCCACGTCGCTGCGCTCGCTCACGCAAGGCCGCGCCACCTACACGATGGAGTTCAAGCACTACGCAGAAACGCCGCAGAACGTGGCCGAAGCGGTCATCAACGCGAAGAAGGCGTAAGTCAGGCGACGTGCAGGCGTTGCCGTGCACACGAAAGCCCGTCCCCTTGCGGACGGGCTTTTTTGCATGCGCGCGGCGCAATTTTGACCATGCCACAATGCGGCGATAACGCTGCGACGCCCACAGTCAAGGAGACACGACGATGAGTCACGAACACGACCATGAGCATCCTCATGAACACCCCCGCGACGACGCCCCCATTGACTGGCGCGAAAACGGCGTCAAGGTGATACGCGGCGATCAGCTCGACACGAACACGGCGCAAACGCCCGGCATGAACCGTGCGGCCGCGATCAACGCGGCGCGCGTCGGCGCGCAGAAGATCTGGGCGGGCACGGTGACGATCCATCCGAACGCAAAGACCGGCGCACATCATCACGGCGCGCTGGAAAGCGTGATCTACGTCGTGCGCGGTCACGCGCGCATGCGCTGGGGCGAGCATCTGGAGTTCACGGCCGAGGCAGGCCCGGGCGACTTCATCTTCGTGCCGCCCTACGTACCGCACCAGGAGATCAACGCGAGCACCGACGATCCGCTCGAATGCGTGCTCGTGCGCAGCGACAACGAGGCCGTCGTGGTGAACCTGAACATCGACGCCGTCGAAGCGCCGGAAACCGTGTACTGGGTCGATCCCATCCACCGTCATCCGCACGACCATTGAGCGCCCGGCAGCCCATACCGCCTGCCACGATGCAATGACGCAATGACGACGCCCGCCGCCTCGCTCCGCGCCCGCCTGATCGCGCTCTATGCCGCGCTCATCGCCGCCAATCTCGGCGCGTGGGCGTGGGCGCTGATCGCGTTTCGCCACTATCCGCTGCTGCTCGGCACGGCGGCGCTCGCCTACGGCTTCGGCCTGCGCCACGCGGTGGACGCCGACCATATCGCCGCCATCGACGCCGTCACGCGCAAGCTCATGCAGCAGGGCCAGCGCCCGCTCGGCGTGGGCCTCGCGTTCTCGCTCGGCCATTCGACGGTCGTGATCGTCGCCACGCTCGGCATCGCGCTCGCGGCGCTCTCGCTGCATGGCCGCTTCGAGCAGTTCCACGAGATCGGCTCGACCGTCGGCACGCTCGTTTCGTCGACGTTCCTGCTCGTGCTCGCGGGCGTGAACCTCGTGATCCTGCGCGACGTATGGATGCGTTACCGCCGCGCGCAGCAAGGCGACGACGCAGCGCTCGCCGCCGACACGCCCGCGCCCGCCGGCCTCTTCTCGCGCGCGCTGAGGCCGCTCTTTGCGCTCGTCACGAAAAGCTGGGACCTGTACCCCGTAGGCGTGCTGTTCGGCCTCGGCTTCGACACGGCCACCGAAATCGGCCTGCTCGCCATCGCGGCCGCCGAAGCGGGCAAGGGCCTGCCGATGTATTCGATTCTCGTGTTCCCCGCGCTCTTCACGGCGGGCATGACGCTCGTCGATTCCACCGACAACGTGTTGATGGTCCATGCCTACGGCTGGGCGATGGACGATCCCAGACGCAAGCTCTACTACAACGCGAGCATCACGTTCGTCTCGGCGCTCGTGGCGATCTCGATCGGCGGCGTGGAAGCGCTCGGGCTTCTCGGCGACAAGCTCGGCGCGAGCGGCGGCGTGTGGACCCTCATCGCCGGCCTGAACGAGCGCTTCGGCGAGTTGGGCTACGGCATCGTCGCGGCATTCATCGCCTGCTGGATCGGCTCGGTGCTGTTCCATCGCTGGCGCCGGCCCGCCGCGGCCCGCTAAAGCACTCTCACGACTGCACGGCGCGCCACGCGCGCGCAACCCCGCGAAACCCTACCCTTCGCCTCGTTTGCCGAAAGCGCGTAAACTAGGCCCAGCTATCGCGCTCCCGTAGTATTCGATAGCTCCGTCAATCGTTTCACTTTGCTGCACCCATTCGTCGTCTGCCGTACCGCATGCCGCCGTCGCGCAAGCCCCCGGGCCTCGCGCGTCCCCTGAACGGAAAACGCACGGAAACCCGCACCGATGAAACGACCGCAGTCCCGCCGTCCGCATGACGCGTTCAACCCGTCCCGCCTCGAAGCGCTGCGCCCTCAGGCTGGCGATCACGGCAACCACGCACTCGACGAATTCGCTGCCGGCCGCCTCACGCGCCGCGAGCTGCTGCGCTATGCCAGCGCGGTCGGCCTCACGGCCCTGCCTGCGTTTGCGGGACTCATCGTGCCGCGCGGCGCGCACGCCCAGGGCGCGGGGAAGCCCGGCGACCAGACGATCCGTGTGGCGCACCTGATGCCCGCGGGCGCCGTCGATCCGCTCACCGTGACCGATGCGGGCGCGCTGTGTCTCTTGAACCAGACCGGCGAATTCCTCGCCAACGACGACGCGCAAAGCCATCTGCAACCCGCCCTCGCGCTCTCGTGGCAAGCCAACGCCAAAGCGGACGTCTGGACGTTCAAACTGCGCCCCAACGTGAAATTCCACGACGGCCAGCCGTTCGGCGCGAAGGACGTGGTGGCGACCTTCGATCGCCTCGCCGACCCCGCAACCGGCTCGGCGGCGCTCTCGGTGCTCAAGGGCGTGCTCTCCAAAGGCGGCACGAAGGCCATCGACGATCACACGGTCGAGTTCCACCTCGACGCGCCCAACGGCAACTTCGCCTACTACGTTTCCTCGGACAACTACAACGCCGTGATGCTGCCCGCCAACTATGCGGGCAATTACGAAAAGAGCTTTATCGGCACCGGGCCGTTCAAGCTCGACAAATTCGAAGCGCGCCGAGGCGTGAGCTTCGTGCGCAATCCCGACTACTGGGGCAACAAGGCGCTGCCCGCGCGCGTGGAGTTCGCCTTCTACGCCGACGAGCAGGCGCAGTTGCTCGCGCTGCAAGGCCACCAGGCCGACGTGATGGGCACCTTCACCGTGCAGGGCGGCATCGGCATCCTGAACAATCCCGACTTCAAGGTGATCGGCGTGCGCTCTAGCGCGCACCGCCAGATCCACATGCGCAACGACTCGCCCACGTTCAAGGACAAGCGCGTACGCCAGGCGCTCGCGCTTGCGCTCGATCGCGACGTGCTCGTGCGCGGGCTGTTCAAGGGCCGCGCCGTGGTGGGCAACGACAGTCCGTTCGCGCCCATCTTCCCTTCCACGGCGAACGACGTGCCCCAGCGCAAGATCGATGTCGCGAAGGCACGCCAGTTGCTCGCGCAGGCGGGCGTCGCCAACGGCTTCGACGTGACGCTCACCACCGAGAAGTACATGGAGATACCGGACCTTGCCGTGGTCGTGCAGAACGCGGCGAAGGCGGTCGGCATTCGCATCGCGCTCAAGGTGGAAAGCCAGTCGCAGTACTACGGCGCGGGCACGTTCGGCAAATCGGACTGGCTCGACTCGCCGCTCGGCATGACCGACTATGGGCACCGCGGCGTGCCGAACGTGTTTCTCAACGCGCCGCTCACCTCGGGCGGCACGTGGAATGCTGCGCACTTTCGCAACGCGCAGTACGACAAGCTGGTCGCGCAGTTCGCGGCGACGCTCGACGTGGCGGCCCAGAAGCAGGTGGCGAGGCAGATCCAGACGCTGCTGCTCGACGAGACGCCCGTGATCATCCCATACTTCTACGACCAGTTGATCGCACAGCGCGCCGTGCTTTCGGGCGTGCGCTTCACGGCGCTCGCCCAGCTCTATTTCGACCGCGCGACGCTCGCCGCCTGAACCGGCACGCGAGACTAGCGCACCCGAAACGGAGGTCCGATGGCTACTCCGCTCCCGCCCATGCCGAATCCGGCCGGCACCGCGCGCGCATTCGCCCCGCGCGCGGGCGTCGCGCGCTTTCTCGGCCGGCGCGCCGCCTGGGCGATTTTCACGCTCTGGCTGCTTTCGGTGCTCGTGTTCGCGGGTGGCCAGCTGCTGCCCGGCGACATCGGCCGCGCCGTGCTGGGTCCGCTCGCCGACGCGCGCGCCGTAGCCGCGCTCAATCACGCGCTGGGCGCGGACCGGCCGGTGCTCGACCAGTACGTTTCGTGGATCACCCATGCGCTGCGCGGCGACTTCGGCATGTCGTGGAGCTACAAGCAGCCCGTCGCGCCGTTCGTGGGCGACGCGCTCCTGCAGTCGGCCAGGCTCGGCCTGCTCGCGTTCGTGGTGGTGGTGCCGCTCGGCATTGCGGGCGGCGTATGGGCGGCGCTCCACGAAGGCCGCCTGATCGACCGCGCGATCAGCACGGGCGGCCTGTGCGCGAGCGCCGTGCCGGAGTTCGTCTCGTCGATCGTGCTGATTCTCATCTTCGGCGTATGGCTGCGCTGGCTGCCCATCGAGGCCACCGCGCCCAGCGGCGCGGGCGTGCTCGAACAATTGCGGCATCTCGTGCTGCCCGTGCTGCCGCTCGTGCTCGTGTTCTTCGGCTATCTCGCGCGCATTGCGCGCGCGGGCACCATCACGGCGCTTGACGCCGACTACACGCGCACCGCGATTCTCAAGGGGCTGCCGAGCCACGTCGTGATCGTGCGGCACGTGCTGCGCAATGCGCTGCTGCCCAGCGTGACGGTGGCGGCCACGCAGCTCGGCTATCTGATCGGCGGGCTCGTCGTGGTCGAATCGCTGTTCCGCTATCCGGGCGTAGGCTCTCTCATCTTCAACGCCGCGAAGGCCAAGGACTTCCCGTTGCTCGAAGCGGGCGTGCTCGCGGTGGGCGCGGTCTACACACTTGCCAATCTGGCCGCCGACGCCCTCCACGCGTTGCTCGACCCGCGCCTGCGCGCGCCGGGAGGCGCATGAACGATATGGCATCCGAAGCTATTTCCCCGGGCGGCGAACCGCCTGATGCCCATCCACCGGGCGAACCTGGCGAAGAGGCGCTTGCCGACACGCGTTTGCGCGACACGCTGTATCTGCTGCTGCGCTCGCCCTCTTTCGTCGCGGGTGCGCTGATCCTCGTATGGTGGATCGTCTGCGCACTCGCGGGCCAGTGGTTCGCGCCGCACGACGCCTATGCGTCCGATCCGCTCAGCTCGCTCCTGCCGCCGGACCCTACGCAATGGTGCGGCACCGATCAGCTCGGCCGCGACATCTGCTCGCGCGTGATCGTGGGTGCGCGCGACATTCTCACGATCGCGCCGCTCGCCACGCTCGTCGGCACGCTCGCGGGCGCGGCGCTCGGGCTCGTCACGGGTTATTTCGAAGGCGCATTAGGCACGCTCGTCGCGCGCACGCTCGACGCCGTGCTCGCGCTGCCGCTCGTGATCGTCGCGCTGCTCGTGCTCGCGGCCGTGGGTGCCTCGAATCTCGCCGTAGTGCTCGTGATCGGCATTACGTTTGCGCCGCTCGTCGCGCGCACGGTGCGCGCGGCGGTGCTCGCCGAACGCCATCTCGACTACGTGGCGGCGGCTCGCTTGCGCGGCGCGAATGCGTTCGCCGTGATGTTCACGGAGATCCTGCCGAACGTATGGCCGCCCATCGTCGTCGAGGCGACGGTGCGCCTCGGCTATGCGATCTTCGCGGTGGCGACGCTCTCGTTCCTCGGCTTCGGCATCCAGCCACCGTCCGCCGACTGGGGGCTCGCGCTCGCCGAGTCGTACACGCTGCTCGCGGGCGGCGCATGGTGGACCGTGGCATTCGACGCGCTCGCCATCGCCTCGCTCGTGGTGGCCGTGAACCTGATCGCCGACAGCCTGCGCGAGGTGCTCCAATCGTGAACCGCCCCGTTTCTTCACGCCCCGCTCTCGCCACCTTCAGCGCGCCGCGCGACGACGACGCGCTCGCGCTCGTCGGCCTCACTGTCGCTTACCGCGTGCGCGGGCGCGACCGCGACGTGCTCACCGACGTCTCGCTGCGCATCCGGCGTGGCGAAGCGTATGGTCTCGTAGGTGAATCGGGCTGCGGCAAGTCGACGGTCGCGCTCGCCGCACTGCGCTATCTCCCGCGCAACGGGCGCGCGAAGGCCGGGCGCATCGCGATTGCGGGCGACGATGTGCTCGCGCTTGACGCCGACGGCCTGCGCACGCTGCGCGCCAACGCCGTTTCGATGGTCTATCAGGACCCCGCCAGCGCGCTCAACCCGACGCTCACGATTGCCCGCCAGCTGAACGAAGCGTTCGAAGCCGCGGGCGCCGACGCGAGCGTGGCCCGCTCGCGCTCGCACGCGATGCTCGAACGCGTGCGCATTGCCGATCCGGGCCGCGTGCTGGCGAGCTATCCGCATCAGCTCTCGGGCGGCATGCAGCAGCGCGTCGTGATCGCGATGGCGCTCGCGTCGAACCCCGCGCTCCTGATTCTCGACGAGCCGACCACGGGCCTCGACGCCACCGTCGAGGCCGAGGTGCTCGACCTCATCGCGAAGCTGCGTGCGGAGCTGGGCATGGCGGTGCTGCTCATCAGCCACGACCTCGCGGTGATCGGGCGCATGTGCGAGCGCGTGGGCGTGCTCTACGCGGGACGGCTCGTGGAGGAAGGCGCCACGCGCGACGTGTTCGAGCGGGCACGGCATCCGTACACGGTCGGCCTGCTGCGCTGCCTGCCGGCGCAGGGGCGCAACAAGCATGCGGGCGCGCTCGACACGATACCGGGCGAGTTGCCGGCGCCTGGCGTCAGTGCGCCCGGCTGCATCTACGCACCGCGCTGTCGCTTAGCCGACGCACGTTGCCGCGTGGAAGCGCCACCGCCGCATCGCATGACCTCGCCGCACGGCGAGCAGATGTCGCGCTGCCACTATCACGAACGCGCGATGGAATTGCCGTTCGGGAATCTGATCGGAGGCGGCGACGGTTCGCAGACCTCGAGCGATGGCCCTTCGAATGGCGAAGCCGAACCGCGCGTCGTATTGCGCGCGCTCGAAGTCTCGCGCACCTTCGGACACGGCGCGCAAGCCGTGCGCGCACTCGACGGCGTTTCGATCGAGCTGCATGCGGGCGAGACGCTCGGCCTTGTGGGCGAATCGGGCAGCGGCAAGACGACACTCGCGCGCATGCTGCTCGGCCTGCACGCGCCCGATGCGGGCGGCGCCGTCGAGCTCGACGGCAAGCGCGTGCATGCCCACGTCGCGCGGCGCCGTGCCGGCGAGCGCGCGGCGCTGCGCGTCGTGTTCCAGCATCCGGACGCCTCGCTCAATCGCGCGCTGCCCGTGAAACGCTTGATCGAGCGCGCGCTCTCCCGGCCGCGCGACGACGCGTCGACGACTCACCAAGCCTCAGACGACTCGCGCATCGCGGGACTGCTCGAAGCCGTGCGCGTGCCGGCGCGCTATCTCGCGGCGCGCGCGCGGCAACTTTCGGGCGGCCTCAAGCAGCGCGTGGCGATCGCCCAGGCGTTCGCGGGCGAGCCGCGCATCGTGATCTGCGACGAGCCCACCTCGGCGCTCGACGTCTCCGTGCAGGCCGCGATTCTCAACCTGCTCGCACGCCTGCAGCGCGAACGCGGCGTGAGCTACCTGTTCATTTCGCACGACCTCGACGTCGTGCGCTATCTCGCCGATCGCATCGTCGTGCTCTACGCGGGCCGCGTCGTGGAGAGTGGCCCGGCCGGTGCAGTGTTCGACGGCCCCTGGCATCCGTATACAGAAACGCTGCTGGCCGCGCGTGCGCTCGGCGCGGCAACGGCCAACGGTGCGACGGCCGCGGGGCGCGGCTGCATTTTCAGCGCGCACTGCCCGCGCAAGCTCGGCGCCATTTGCGACGAAGCGCCCCCACCGCTTACCGACGCGGGCGGCGGCCATCGCATTCTCTGCCACATTCCCGTAGACGAATTGCGCGCACAACAGAGCGCCACCACAGACACCCAAGCGGCGACCTGACGGTGCGATGGCGCTCATATCGCCCCCCGCTTCGTTGCGCTGTCCGCTTTCGCAACGCGAATCGCGCCATTCAGGGCGCGCGTTTCATCGCCGTAACGTTTTCCACGTTTTTTCTGCCACGCGGGCGACATATCAATTGTCAAGTCCACCCCGCACGCCCCTCCCCAGCCGATGGCACAAAACTGGCTACATCGGCACCAGGCATCCGGCCGCTGCAATCCAGTGCAATCCGCCCCGACACGCGCGGGGCGTCGCACCGGGCACACGGATGACCGGCCGCTCGACGCGCTTGTAATCTGCCGTCCCACGCCTTGGGTTGCGGCAATCCACAAGTAGTCCTGCGCGCGGCCTGACCGGGTGCCTTGTGTTTGGCGAGTACCGCTCCAGCCGGATCGAACCCAATACGCCGGCGTGAAGCGGGGTTGCGAGCCTGATGGAGTCGGCGCACGCGCACAAGGCGTGCAGCCTGCACGGGGGCTTGGGAGACGACAGCGCATCACGCTGCCGCCTTGCGGGGAGAACAAGATGAAGAAGACTAACATTCATCAGTACTGCTATTGGATAAGACGGGGAGCAGGCATGTGCGCGGTGGGCGCGGGCGTTTGGTTTCCTGCGATCTCTGCGCACGCCGCAGGCGATGTCATCAATCCGGTGATCCTGCTCGCCGATGCACCTTTGCCGGCGAGCGGAGCCGAAGGCTTCGGGGCTTTTAGCGCGCCGGTTGCTGCGAATTCGCCTGCCGCCGGCGTCCCGTCGAAAACTGATTCGGAGTCCGATTCGGCTACGCTGGCGAGCGACGTTTCTACGGTGTTCGCACCGAACGATTGCATTAGCCGTACGGGTAGCGCGTGTTTCCGGGGCAACGGCGGCGGCCATGGCGGCTCGGGTTCATCGAGCGGCAGCAACGGCAGCAGCGGCGGCGGTACCGGCGCCGCGACGGCCAGCACGGGAGGGCTTGGCCGCAGCGGCAGTTCTGGCGTAGGAGGGACGGGACCGAGCGGTTCGGGAGGCGGTTCCAGCAACTCCGGCGGCGGGAAAGGCGGCAGTGGGAAAGGCAGCGGCGGCGGCAACAATGGCGGCAACAATGGCGGCGGCAGTTCAGGCGGCTGTGGCTGCGGCAGTCACGGCGGATCGGCAAGCGGCCCTTCGGGCGGCCCCGCAGGCGGATTCGGCGGCGGCTTTGGCGGGGGTTTTGGCGGATTCGGTGGTGGATTCGGCAAAGGTGGACCGTCGGGCGGCCCGGGCGGCGGGTACGGCGGCGGACACGGTGGCGGCCATGGCAGCGGTCATTGAACCTGTACGGCGGTGCAGGCAGACCGCTGCAGCCACTCCGATCTGGCGCGACGGCCAGGCGCGCCAGTCCTGGCGTCGGCGGCGGCGTCCCGGTCCCCCGGCCGGGCACCGCCGCCGTGGGCCGGTCGCCGGATACGCGATGCGCGTGGCGCTCCCAGGCGGCCACACCGCCTGTCTGCTCGCAATACGCCGACGCAGACCATGACCGCGTGCGTCGGGCGCGTACCCCACTCGCGCCCTACAGCATCTCCAGCGGACGCTTGGCACGCGGCGGCCTGAAATACGCGTCGAGCGCCGCGTGCTCTTCAGCGCCGAGCACGAGATCGAGCGCCGCGCGGTTGTCGCGCACGTGCTCCACGCGAGCGGCCTTCGGAATCGCGCAGACCCCGGTTTGACCCAGCACCCACGCCATCGCCACGCGATAGACCGAGACCCCGTGTGCGTGAGCGATGTCGTCGAGCGGCGAGCGCCTCGGCAAGCGCGCGTGATCGACGGGGCTATACGCCATCAGCGGCATGCGACGCGCGGCGCTCCACGGCAGCAGGTCGAATTCCGCGCCGCGCCGCGCGATGTTGTAGAGAATCTGGTTGATCGCGCACCCGTCGCCGCCGGGCGTGGCGACCAGTTCCTCCATATCGTCGGCATCGAAGTTGCTCACGCCCCAGTGACGGATCTTGCCCGCGCGCACGAGCGCTTCGAACCCCTCGACCGTCTCTTCGAGCGGCACCCCGCCGCGCCAATGCAGCAGATAGAGATCGAGCCGGTCGGTGCCGAGGCGTTTCAGGCTCGCCTCGCACGCGCGCGCGACGCCGCTGCGGCTCGCGTTGTGCGGGTACACCTTGCTCACGAGAAACACCTCGTCGCGCAAGCCCTGCAAGGCCTCGCCGACGAGGCGCTCGGTCGCGCCGTCGCCGTACATCTCGGCGGTGTCGATGAGCGTCATGCCGAGCGCCACGCCTTCGCGCAGCGCGGCGATTTCCGCCGCGCGATGCGCGCTGCGCTCGCCCATTTCCCATGTGCCCTGCCCGAGCTTCGGAATGCGTTCGCCGTCCGGCAATGCGACGCTTGCGATATCGGTCGTCATGATCTCCCTTTGCGCGCTGCAACGGCGCTGACTGGCAAAGAACGGCCAGTGTATCGCCTCGCGCGCAATGCGGTCATACGCACTCTCGCAAGCCGTTCATTTCCGCGATTGGACACCGATGACATAAAATTGCCGTTCGCCTTTCATGCCTGCCTCCCATGAACGCACCCACGGAAGACCGCTGGCGCGACCTGCGCCCGGACCCGGACAACGACACGCCGCTCTATTTGCAGCTCGCGCGCAAGCTGAGCCTTGCCATTCACGACAATCGCTGGAACGCGGGCGAAGCCCTGCCTTCGGAGCGCGTCCTCGCGGAGTCGCTCGGCGTTTCGCGCATCACGGCGCGCAAGGCGATCGCGCTGCTCGTCGAGCAGGGCCTGATTCGCCGCACGCAAGGCGCAGGTAGCTTCATCACGCCGCGCATCGAAGACCCGCTCTCGCGCCTCACGAGCTTCAGCGAGATGCTGCGCCAGCGCGGCTTCACGCCAAGCTCGCGCTGGCTCTCGCGCGAAATCCAGCCCGCGAGCCGCGACGAAGTGATCCAGCTCGGGCTCTCGCCGGCGGCGGCCGTCACGCGCCTGAAGCGCCTGCGTCTGGCCGACGGCATCGTCATGGCCGTCGAGAACTCCACGTTCCCCGCCGCGCTGATTCCCGACCCCAGCGCGATCGGTGACTCGCTCTATAGCTTTCTCGAACAGCGCGGGCTTTCGATCGTGCGCGCACTGCAACACTTTCGTGCGGTGAACGCGAGCGACGAAATCGCGCGGCAAATGAGCATCGCGCCCAACGAGGCGCTGCTGCTCATCACGCGTGTGGGCTATACCGCCGATCAGCGCGCCATCGAACTCACCGATACCTACTGTCGCAACGATTATTACGATTTCGTCGCGGAACTGCGCAAGTAGCTCGCGAAAGCACGACGGGGCCTAGTCGTTCCATGCCGGCGCATCGCTGCCGATCGGCATCGGCGGCCGCGCATGAAACGCAGGCGTGAGTTCGAGCCGCTCGGCGGGCGCGACGGCGCGCAGGCGTCCGAACGGCGAAGCCATTGCCTCCAGACAATCGGCGAGATCGGCGGCGCCCACCTCGGGCGCCTGCTGGCCGTCTTCGAGCGTGCCCATCGTTTGCAGCCAGCGGCCCGTTTGCGCGAGCGAAAGGCGCACGTGCCAGCTGCCGCCTTCGCGCATGCGCCGCGCGAGCGCCACCATCGCGCCGAACGCGGCGAGATAGCCCGTGGCGTGATCGAGCGCCTGGCAGGGCAGCGGGCGGGCAGCGGTGAACGGCTGCGCGCCTGCTTTGCCATGTCTTGCTGCGGCGACGCTCTCGGCCCACACGATGCCGCTCGCCGACTGCACGAGGCTGTCGAAGCCGCGCCGCTCGCGCCACGGCCCACGGTGCCCATACGCGCTGATCGACACGCACACGATGCCGGGCCGCACCTGTGCGAGCGCTTCGGGCGCGAACCCGCGTGCGGCGAGCGCGCCCGGCCGGTAGCCTTGCACGAACACGTCGGTATCGTGCGCGAGTGCACGCAACTGCTCGCACGCGGCTGCGTCACGCAGGTCGAGCGTGGCCGAGCGCTTGCTGCGGCCGTTGTCGATCACGAGCGGCGTAATGTTCGGCAGATGCGGGCCGTTGATGAGCAGCACGTCCGCGCCATGCTGTCCGAGCGTGCGCCCCGCCACCGGCCCCGCGATGATGCGCGTGAGGTCGAGCACGCGCACGCCTTCCAATGGACGCGCCCCGGCGTCCGCTCGCGGCGCCTCGGCGGGCGCGTCGCCGATGCGCTCGATCTCGAAGAGCGGCAGGCTCGCCACCGCCTTCGCCTGCTCGTGCGCGGCCCATTCGCGCGGCGCGCGCACGAGCGCGGCGCACAGGCCCGCTTGCGCGAGCGCGTCGTCGAGCGCCGCGCCTTCCCAGCCAAGGATCGCGCGCGCCACGGCGTCGCGGTCGTCCGCGCATTGGAGCACGCGCAGAATGCCCGCGAGGTGATGCGGGAAGTTCGCGTGGAGCTGGACCCAGCGGCCATCGCCAGTCGGGAAGTGACCCGTCACCGGATGACGCAGCTCCGTGGGCGGCTTGCCGTCCACGCTCAAATAGCGCTCGCTGCGAAACGCGGCGAGCGCGCGGCGCACGTCGATCGCCACGCGCTGCATCCGGCCCGTGCGCAGCGCGTGCAGTTGCGCGGCGGCGAGCCCCGCCGCGCCAATGCTCGCCGCCGCGAGGGCGCCCACGCGAAAGATCGAGGGCAGGCCCGGATCGACGCCTGCCATGTCGAGCCAGTCGAGCGCGGACGGCTCGCAGCCCGCCAGCATCCAGAGGTGGTCAAGCGCGT
This sequence comes from Paraburkholderia sp. CNPSo 3076, assembly GCF_026343935.1. Taxonomy (NCBI): domain Bacteria; kingdom Pseudomonadati; phylum Pseudomonadota; class Betaproteobacteria; order Burkholderiales; family Burkholderiaceae; genus Paraburkholderia; species Paraburkholderia sp. CNPSo 3076. The sequence continues at coordinate 208,045 of NZ_JAPMAL010000019.1, forward strand.
CGCGTGGCGTCATGGCGTGAAGTCCTTTTGCGAGGGAAACGAAAAAAAACGAGCCGAAGTCATGTCACGCATCGTCGCGCCGCTCGAATCCCGGATCAATCTTGATTATCATGATCAACATAGATTGATTTCTCCGGTTCCAGGAGGCGAGCCACCATGTCCAGCTATATGACCGCGGATCAAGCCGCCGCCGAACTCGGCATCAGCCGCGCCACGCTCTACGCCTATGTGAGCCGTGGACTCATCGCCTCGGCGCCGTCGCCCCATGGCCGCCACAACCGCTACGACGCCGCCGAAGTGCGCCGCCTCGCGCGCCGCAAGGCCGACGGCAAGCGCGCGGGCAAGGTCGCGCAGAAGGTGCTCGACTGGGGCGTGCCCGTGCTCGAATCGTCGATCACGCTGATCGCCGACGGCAAGCTCTTTTATCGCGGCGAGGACGCCATCGCGCTTGCGCGTCAGGCCTCGCTCGAAGAGGTCGCGGCGCTGCTCTGGCAATGCGCGCCGCGCCGCGTGCTGCAGGCGCCCGAGGCGCCCATCGCGGCCGCGCAATGGTCGGCATGGCTGAAGATCTGGACCGGGCACACGCCGCTCGAACGCGCACTCGTGCTGTTGCCCGCCGCCGCCGCGCAAATGCCGCGCATCTGGGCGCAGGGCCGCGACGCGCAAATCGACACCGGTGCGATGCTCATGCGCCTGCTCGCGGCGGCGCTCGTTTCCACCGCGCCGTCGAACGAGCCGCTGCACCGCCACCTAGGCGAGGCGTGGGGCGTGCGCTCGCGCGCGCAAACCGACCTGCTGCGCGCCGCGCTCGTGCTGTGCGCGGACCACGAGCTGAACGCCTCGACGTTCACGGTGCGCTGCATCACCTCCACCGGCACACATCTGTTCGGCGCGGCGACGGGCGGCCTCGCCGCGCTGGCCGGGCCGCGCCACGGCGGCGAGACCACGCGCGTGGCTGCGCTCTTCGAGGAAGCCGCGCGCGCCGACGACCTGCATCGCTATCTTGCCGACCGTCTCGCGCGCGACGAACTCGGCGCGGCCGTGCCGCTCTCCGGCTTCGGCCACCCGCTCTATCCCGATGGCGACCCACGCGCGCGCCTGTTGCTGGACCTGCTCGCACAACGCGCGCCGGCGCGCTCGCCGATGGACGAAGTCGACGCGCTCGCCCACGCCGTGGCCGAGACGAGCGGCGCGCGGCCGACGCTCGACTACGCGCTCGCGGCCATCGAGCGCGTGCTGGGGCTGCCGCGCGGCGCGGCGTTCACGCTATTCGCCGCGGGCCGCGTGACGGGCTGGATCGCGCATGCGCTCGAACAAACCGCCGACGGCCGGCTGATCCGTCCGCGCGCACGCTACGTGGGGGAAATGGCAGGCGATACGCCGCATGCCGCCCGGCATATCGCGTAGCACAAGCAACGAGGTCAACCCGGCTCAACCCGCCGCCCGGACACCCCATTGCCCGCGCTGCACCCAGTCGCGCAACGCCTCGCCGATACGCGCCGCAACACCGCTCGCACCCGCCGCGCGCACGCGTTCCACGTCGACCGGCGCCACCGTCCACGCTGGCGCATCGGCGCTTGCGCCGCCCAGCGCCAGCACGAAACGAGCACCTTCGCGGCCTGCGCTCACGTGCACGCGCACGCCCGCTGCGAGCCCGATCGACTCACCGGCGCGCAGCCAGTAATCGCCGGCGTCGCCCGCGATCGTGAGCCACAGTTCGCCTTCGCTCACATGCAATTGCATTGCCTGCGCGAGCCGCCAGGTTTCGACGGGCTCGCCATGTTCCAGTTCGAAGATTCGGATTTCGCGCATTGCCGTGCTCCTTGCAGACCGGCCGCCGATCACCCTCGGACGGCCACCGGAAGGCTGACTGATAAGGACTTGAAGTGCCTTCCCGGTAGGAGCATTATTGCGATCTGTAACGCACGATCCCATGTACAGTTCCGAACAGTTCATCTGGAACTGTGCAGCCAAAAAACCGAACAGTGACCACGGTTTTGAACCGCAGCCTGCAGCGGCATACCCAGCGAGACCCAGATGAAACTCGAACTCGACCGCGCGAGCGATGTGCCGCTCACCGAGCAGATCGTCACCGGCGTGCAGACGTGGATCCGCTCGCGCGCTGCGCACCCGGGCTCCCGACTGCCGTCCATCCGCCAGTTCGCCGCCGACTACGCCATCAGCCGCTTTCCCGTGATCGAAGCCTATGACCGGCTCGTCTCGCTCGGCTATCTCGACTCGCGCCACGGCTCGGGCTTCTACGTGAGCGAGCACGCGCGCGCGGGACTCTCCGGCATGGGCACCTGCGACCTCTCGAACGCCGCCGACGAATCGGGCCACCTGCTCAGCCAGCTCGAACGCGCGGGCGAACTGCTGCAGCTCGACAGCGGCTCGATCCCGCAGGCGTGGCGCGACATCGACGCGCTCGGCCAGGCGATCCGCCATGTGTCGCGCAGCGACCCCGCGAGCCTCGTCGACTACGGCACACCAACGGGCGACGCTACGCTGCGCGAGCATTTGCGCAACCGGCTCGCGCCGCTCGGCATCGTCGCCGAGACGCAGCAGATCCTCATTACCGAAGGCGCGAGCGAAGGCCTCGACCTGCTCATGCGCTACATGCTCAAGCCCGGCGACACGGTATTCGTCGAAGACCCCGGCTACTACAACCTGTACGGTCTGCTCAAACTGCACGGCGTGCGCCTCGTGGGCATCCGCCGCACGGCGAGCGGGCCCGATCTCGACCATTTGCACGCGATGCTCGCCGAGCACCATCCGCGCGCGTTCTTCGTCAACACGGTGTTCCACAACCCGACCGGCTCGACGATCTCGCCGCCGGTCGCGTTCCGCTTGCTGCAGCTCGCGCGCGTGCACCGCTTCACGATCGTCGAGGACGACATCTACGCCGACTTCCAGGCCGATCCCACCGACCGCCTCGCGGCGCTCGACCAGTTCGAGCACGTCGTGTACGTGGGCGGCCTCTCGAAGACGCTCTCCTCGGCGCTGCGCGTGGGCTACGTGGTGGCCAACCCGGCGATCGTGCGCGATCTCGCGGCCATCAAGGCGCTCACCTCCATCAGCGGCTCGCGCTTCACGCAGGCCGTGGCCGCCACGCTGCTCGAGCGCGGCGCGTACCGCAAATATCTCGAACGGCTGCGCCGGCGCATCGCCGAGGCGCAAGGGTCGGCCACGCGCACGCTCGAAGCGCATGGGTGGGAGCTGTTCGGCGGCGCTGCGTCGTCGTCATCGACCACGGCGGCGCGCGGCTATGCGCAAACGGGCGGCAAGTTCGTCTGGGCGCGCGTACCGCACGTGGAGGATTCCACCCGCCTCGCAGCCTGCGGCGAGCCGCTCGGCGTGGCGGTCTCGCCGGGCAGCCACTTCCGCCCGCAAGGCGAGCCGAGCCCGTGGATCCGCATCAACGTGGCGCTCACGCTCGACCCGCGCGCCCAGGCCTTCTTCGCGGCCGCGGCGCGTCTCGGCGGATAACCGCGCAGGCGCCGCACGCCCCGGCGCTCACACCGCCTACGCCACATTTGCGGCAGCGGGCCCGGCCGTCTGCGTGCGCACGCCGTTTTCCCTACAATGGCGCTTGCCTGCGCGCCCCTCTCCTCGCCCATGTCCGAATCCATCGCTGCGTCCAGCACCACTCCGTCGCCCCGCTCGCTGTCCGTGATGCTGTGGCTCGTCGCCACCGGCTTCTTCATGCAGACCCTCGATTCGACCATCGTCAACACGGCGTTGCCGGCAATGGCGAGGAGTCTTGGCGAACTACCGTTGCGCATGCAATCAGTCGTGATCGCGTATTCGCTCACGATGGCGGTGATGATCCCCGTATCGGGCTGGCTCGCGGACAAGCTCGGCACGCGGCGCGTGTTCCTCGGCGCGATCTTCGTGTTCACGGTCGGCTCGCTCCTGTGCGCGAGCTCGCATACGCTGAACCAGTTGGTGGTCTCGCGCATCGCGCAGGGTGTGGGCGGCGCGATGCTGCTGCCGGTCGGCCGGCTTGCCGTGCTGCGCACGTTTCCCGCCGAACGCTATCTGCCCGCGCTCTCGTTCGTGGCGATTCCGGGGCTGATCGGCCCGCTCATCGGCCCGACGCTCGGCGGCTGGCTCGTGCAGATCGCCTCGTGGCACTGGATCTTTCTCATCAATGTGCCGGTGGGCGTGGTGGGCTGCGTCGCCACCTTCATCTTCATGCCCGACAGCCGCAACCCCGACACGCCGCGCTTCGACCTGCCGGGCTACCTACTGCTCGTCATCGGCATGCTCGCGATTTCGTTCGCGCTCGACGGGCGCAGCGAGTTCGGCATCCAGCACGCCACGGTGCTCGTGCTCTTCATCCTCTCGCTCGCCGCGTTCGTGGCCTACGGTCTGCACGCGGTGCGCACACCGCAGCCGATCTTTTCGCTCGACCTCTTCAAGATCCACACCTTCAGCGTGGGCCTGCTCGGCAATCTGTTCGCGCGCATCGGCAGCGGCGCGATGCCGTATCTGATTCCACTGCTGCTTCAGGTGGCGCTCGGCTACACGGCCTTCGAGGCCGGCCTCATGATGCTGCCCACGGCCGCCGCGGGCATGTTCTCCAAGCGCCTCGTGACGTTTCTCATCATGCGCTATGGCTACCGCAGCGTGCTGGTCTCGAACACGGTGCTCGTCGGGCTCATGATGGCGAGCTTCGCGCTTTCCACGCCCAATGAGCCGCTGTGGATGCGCATCGCACAACTGGCGATCTTCGGCGCCGTGAACTCGATGCAGTTCACGGCGATGAACACCCTCACGCTCAAGGATCTCGGCACGGGCGGCGCGAGCAGCGGCAACAGCCTCTTCTCGCTCGTGCAAATGCTCTCGATGAGCCTTGGCGTGACCGTCGCGGGCGCGCTGCTCACCACCTTCACGGGCTTCATGGGCCACAAGACGGGCGAGAACGTGATTCCGGCGTTCCACGCGACCTTCATCTGCGTGGGCATCATCACGGCGGGTTCGTCGTGGATCTTCGCGCAGCTCGCGTCGGACCTGCGCCGCACCGCGAAGAAGACCGATCCGTCCGAGCGGACCTGACAGCGGACCTGATAAGCCGGGGCCACAGGCGCTGCAGCGGTCGTTGCGCTTGCATCCTCGCCACCGGCGCGCGCACCGCAAAGGTGCGGCGCGCCTCGTGGCCGTGCGCCGCCCAGGTTCGCGCCGGGTTTGCGCACCAACCCGCACGCCATCCCGAAATAGCGCGTGCGCCATCGCACGGGCCGACTGCCACGGGACTTGGGACTCGCATACTTTTTGCTGTCCTATCCTGTAAACTTGACGCTCACGCGTCCCGCCCGTCACGTCCGTCCCGCGCGCCCTCGAAACGAAAATGACCAGCATGATCGACCTCGATCCCCCCGGCTTCCAGTCTCGCCCCATCGCCGGCGAAGAAGGCGCCCGCCGCACCGTGCTGTACGGCGGCTACACCGTCTTCAGCGTGTTCCAGCCCGTGTTTTCGGTCGCGCACCGGCGCGCGATCGGCTATCACGCGTCGCTGCGCGCGCACGACGAGCAGGGCCAGCAGGCGCCGTCGCAGGAGGTGTTCACGCAGGCGGCGCGCCGCGGCGACCTGCTCGAGCTGGGGCGTCTCGCGGAATCGCTGCATCTGGGCAATTTCAACGCGTTCGATTCGCATGACGAATGGCTCTTTCTGAGCCTGCACCCGGCCGCGCTCATGGACACGAGCTACGGCGACGCCCTGCTCGCCGGCCTCAAGGCGCTCGGTCTGCAGCCGCAGCGCGTGGTGCTGGAAGTGTCGGAACAGGCGGGCGGCGAGAATTCGCGCTTCGCGGAAATCATCGACGGATTGCGCAAGGCGGGCTTCGTGATCGCGCTGGATGGCTTTGGCGCGAAGCACTCGAACATCGACCGCGTGTGGCAGGTGCGGCCCGACATCGTCACGCTCGACCGCAGCCTGCTCGCCCAGGCGAGCCGCCACGCGCATATCGAGCGCGTGCTGCCAGGGCTCGTCTCGATGCTGCACGAGTCGGGTCAGCTCGTACTCGTGGGCGGACTTTCGACCGAGCGCGACGCGCTGATCGCGCTGGAGAGCAACGCCGACTTCGTGCAGGGCGCGTATTTCGCGCGGCCCGACGTCGAGCCGGTGCCGCCGGCCAAGGCCGCGCAGCTCATGGACGATCTTTCGGCGCGCCTGCGCGAACGCGTGGCCGCCCGCGAGCGTTCGCAGTCGGCGCGTCTCGCGCCTTACGTGAGTGCCATCGAAGCGGCGGCGAAGCGGCTTGCCGAGGGCGCGAACATGAGCGACGCCACGCTGCCGCTGCTCGGCCTCGACGACACGGCGCGCTGCTTCCTGCTCGACGCGTCGGGCCGCCAGATCGGCGACAACGTGCTGCCCGACGGCCGCACGTCGCAGCGCGCCAAGCGTTTCCGGCCGCTGCTGCATTCCGAGGGCGCAAGCTGGGAACGGCGGCCTTACTTCATCGGCGCCATGAAGGCGCCGGGCCGCGTGCAGTTCACACCGCCCTATCTGTCGATCAACGAGGCGCATCTGTGCGTCACGGCCTCGGTCGCCGTGCAAACGGAGCACGGCGTGCAGGTGCTGTGCGCCGATATCAACTGGGACGCCGCCCTGCGCGGCTAGCGTCCGTCCAGGCCGACGCCAGGCTCACGCGAGGACGAGCGGCTGCGTGAGCAGCGTGGCGCAGCCGTGTGTGGTGGACGCGCGAGCGCTGACGCTGAGCGTGGACACGCACGCCGCGCCGTCGCTCGAGGCGAGCCGGGCCAGCATCTTGCGCACCGCCTCGCCGCCGAAAGCCCGGTTCGCCGCCCGGAGCCGGTTGGCCGGCCCCGAGCTCCCCTCTTCCATCGCCGCCACGCAAACAACCGGCTCGGGCAGCCCGTCGCGGTCGTCGCGCACATGCAGCCAGGCGGCGAGCGCGCCGTCCTGCGCGACGAGCGCCACGCCCGGCTCGCCGTCCAGCGCCAGCGCTTCGGCGCGCAGAACGTGCGCGGCGGGCGCTTCTTGCGATGCCTGGCCGTGAGCCGCTTCGGCCACGCTCGCCGCGACCAGCGCGTTTGCCGTCACCCCGAGCAAATCCATCAATCCCACGCGATCCTGTGCGTGCAGCACGTCGCGCAAACGCTCGACCGTGCGCGCGTGCTGCACTTTGTCGGCTGGCGCCGCCTGCGGCGCGGCCTCGCGGGCGAGCCGAACGCGGGCACGCCGCACGATCTGCCGGCAATGCTCATTCGTGCAGCCGGTAAGCGCGCCGATCTGCGCGTAGTCGCAGTCGAAGGCCTCGCGCAGCACGAACACCGCCTGCTCGAGCGGTCCCAGCCTCTCGAGCAGGAGCCGCAGCGCGTCCGAGAAGCGCCGCGCGCGCAAGCCTGCTTCTTCCGCAGAGGGCGCCGCGTCGTCGAGCCACGCGGCCTCGTGTTCGCCCGCATGCTCACGACGCAAGCGCCGCAGCCGGTCGATCGCGAGGCGCACGGTGACCGTGGCGAGCCACGCCTGCGGTGCGCGCAAGGCCGGTGCGTCGGCGTCGCGCCAGCGGAACCACGCGTCCTGCACGACGTCCTCGGCCTCCGCGCGGCTGCCCAGCACGCGTGCGGCCAGCGCAATGAGCCGAGCGCGCGCCTCGCCGAAGGCGGCGGCGCGGCGCGCGTCGGTCCACGCCGCTGCCTCAGGCCCGGCTTCGTCGCTCACTGGGGTCGCAGCCTCATTGCGCCCAGCACCCTCCAGACTCGTCGCTTCGATTGTGTCGATCGCCTGCATCATTCGCTTCGCTCCTTCGCCATGCGTGCTCGCTCCCGCCCGTTTCCCTCATGACGTCCGGCGCACGGCCGGCGTGACAGCCGCACGCAAAAATATTCTCGTCACGCGCGGGCCGCGCCGGGCGTCATGGCAGCAGCGGCGCAATCGCGCCGCCAACGCCAACCGCCGTCACCGGAAAAAACACGAGGCCAGTCATGCCATCCTTCGCACTGAATCATGCAGCATTGCCGCCGAGCGCGCTCAATCTCGTCCCGACCGTGATCGAAACCTCGGGGCGCGGCGAGCGCGCCTACGACATCTACTCGCGCCTCCTGCGCGAGCGCATCGTGTTCCTCGTCGGGCCGGTGACCGAGCAAAGCGCCAGCCTCGTGGTCGCGCAACTGCTCTTTCTCGAAGCGGAAAACGCGGACAAGGACATCAGCTTCTATATCAACTCGCCGGGCGGTTCGGTCTACGACGGACTCGCCATTTACGACACGATGCAATTCATCAAGCCCGATGTCTCGACACTGTGCACGGGTTTCGCCGCCAGCATGGGGTCGTTTTTGCTCGCCGCGGGCGCGCATGGAAAACGCTTCGCACTACCAAACGCGCGCATCATGATCCATCAGCCTTCGGGTGGCGGCCAGGGCACCGCCGCCGATGTCGAGCTGCAGGCGCGCGAGATCCTGTACCTGCGCGAGCGCCTGAACGCGATGCTCGCCGCGCGTACCGGACGCAGCATCGAGCAGATCGCACACGACAGCGACCGCGACAACTTCATGTCGGCCCAGGCAGCGGCCGAGTATGGCTTGATCGACCGCGTGCTCGAGTCGCGCGGCGACCCGTTACTGCGCTAAGGCGCGGTGTCTGCGGCTCGCGGGCTCACGCGAGCCGCACGGCGAGCCACGCCGCCAGCACGCCCTTGTACTCGGCGACCAGCAGCTTGCGCTCCTTCGGCTTCGCCGCGGCGTATAGTGGGTTAAGGCTCTTGATGACCTGCAGCATGACTTCGGCCACGCGATAGGCCTCATCGGACGCAAGCGCCGGCTGATAACGCAGGAAGAGCGCCGTGAACCGCTGGCGCAGCAGATTGCGCACGGCCGCATCGCGCTTGAAGCCGAGCGGCACGGAAAGCAGGGGCAAATACGCGGGATAGTCGTGCATCAGAGCGACCATCAGGTCGAACAGACGCTCGACCAGTTGCGCGAGCGGCAGCTTGCCTGCATCGTCGTGCGCGGCGATGAGCGCGCTCCAGCGCGCGTCCATTTCGTCACCGTAGCGCTTGCGCAATGCGAGGGCGAGTGCCTCCTTGTTCAGAAAATACTGGTACGCCGCTCCCACCGAAACGCCCGCCTGCTGCGCGATCTGCGTCATCGTCGCCGCTTCGAAGCCGCGCTCGGCGAAGGCTTCGCCGGCGGCTTCGAGCAGCGCGTCGACCGTGCGCGCCGCGCGTTCCTGGCGCGGCACGCGCCGGGCGTTTTCGCGTGCCGCTTCCTTTTGCGCCTCCTTGCGCGCGAGCGGGTCTGCCGCCATATCTGAATCCTCCTTCACATTCGCGTATGATTATGTGAAGCCATCCTCACATATAGGTGAACCATGACGCAAGCATTTTCACTGAACGCGCGCACCACGGCGCTCGTGATGATCGACCTTCAGCACGGCATCGTAGGCCGCCAGGTCGCGCCCTATAGCGGCGCGCAGGTGGTGGCCAACGCCAAACCGCTCGCCGACGCACTGCGCGCCAAGGGGGGCACCGTCGTCTGGGTGCACGTGCTCCTGAACGAACTGCTCGCGCTGCCCGCCGACGCGCCCGGCCGCACGCCCGACACGCCGCGCGCACCGGCCGAGGCCTCCGAACTCGTGCCCGAGATCGGCGCGCAACCCGAGGACGTGATCGTCGCGAAGCGCCAATGGGGCGCGTTCTACGGCACCAACCTCGAGCAGCAGTTGCGCCGCCGCGGCATCGACACCATCGTCATCGGCGGCATCGCCACGAACTTCGGCGTCGAATCCACCGCGCGCGCGGCGTTCGATCTCGGCTTCAAGCTGGTGTTCGTCGAAGACGCCACGTCCGGTCTGAACGAAGAGATGCATCACTTCTCGTTCGAGAAGCTGTTCCGCCACATGGGCCACGTGCGCTCGACGCAGGAAACCATCGCCGCGTTTGTGTAAAACGCTTCGCGCAAAACAAAAAAGCCCTCGATTCGCATCGAGGGCTTTTTGCATGTGCCGCAGCCAGTGCGGCGCACAGAACCGGGCTTCGTATTACGCGAAGTTCTGTGCTGCGAAGTTCCAGTTCACGATGTTCCAGAACGCTTCGACGAACTTCGGACGCGCGTTGCGGTAGTCGATGTAGTAAGCGTGTTCCCACACGTCGATCGTGAGGAGCGCACGGGCGTCGGTCGTGAGCGGCGTGGCGGCGTTGCTGGTCGACACGATGTCGAGCGAGCCGTCAGCCTTCTTCACGAGCCACGTCCAGCCCGAACCGAAGTTGCCCACGGCAGCCTTCGTGAAGGCTTCCTTGAACGCGTCGTAGGAGCCCCACTTCGCGTTGATCGCGTCGCCGAGCGCGCCCGACGGTGCGCCGCCGCCTTGCGGCGAGAGGCTGTTCCAGAAGAACGTGTGATTCCAGATCTGCGCCGAGTTGTTGAACACGCCACCCGACGACTTCTTGACGATCTCTTCGAGCGAGAGCTTTTCGAACTCGGTGCCCGGAATCAGGTTGTTCAGATTCGTGACGTAAGCCTGGTGGTGCTTGCCGTAGTGGAACTCGAGCGTCTCTTCCGACATGTGCGGAGCGAGGGCGTTCTTCGCGAACGGCAGCGGCGGGAGCGTAAATGACATGATGCGGTTCCTTCGTCGTGTTATGGGGAGTTCTGCGTGATAACCGGCATGGAGCACTCGATTGTAGGCGAGTTGGAATAACCCCGCAAACGAGCGGCCTTTATGCCGGATATCGTTTGCGCGCGGCTATTCCGGATCAACCGCTATGCGGTTTTCGCCGATGCAACGACACTCGAACAACGCTTTCCATGCCCGCTTCGCACGCAGGCAAGACGGCTGCAATCGCGTTGCAATCTCCGCGCAACCGGCGTGCAAACTTCCTGCAACGAGACTGCAACAATCGTTCGCCGCCACGCTGTTTCGTCGTGGCGGCTAGCGATCGTGCGAATGCGCCGGTTCTTCCTTGTGCAGCAAACGTCGGACCTGACAGGCTGACTGCGGGCCTGTTTCAGAAACCGTCGGCGAGGCGCGGCTGGACATCGGCGAGCGCGACGTCGGCGCTGCCCTGCGCGAGGTGAACCGTAAGCCGCTTGCCCGGCTTGAGCGTGGCGGGCGAGCGCACGGCCGCGCCGCTTTGCGCGTCGAGCAGCGCGGCGTAGCCGCGCTCGAACGTGCGCTGCGGACTCAGCACTTCGAGCCGCGCCGTGAGTTCCGAAACGCGTGCCGCTTCGCGCTCGCGCTGACGCGCGAAGGCGCCGTCCAGACGCCGTCCGAGCGACTCCAGCTGGGCGCGCTGCGCGGCGGCGTCGGGCCGCGCGCGCTGCCAGCGCATCTGCATGATGTTCAGGCGCGCACGCGCCTCGGCGCTGGCGCGCGAGCCCGCCGATGCGAGCCGTATCGTCAACTGGCGCAAGTGTGTGCGCTGCTGCGCAAGCCGCTCGACGGGCGAAACGAGCCGGCGCGCCAGCCAGTCGAGCTGCTGCGCGCGCCGCTCGAGCAGACGGCCGAAATCGCGTGCGAGCGCGGCATGGCGCTGGTCGAGGTCGCGCAGCAGCAGCGTGCGCTGCGGACTGACGAGTTCAGCCGCGCCAGTGGGCGTCGGCGCACGCACGTCGGCGGCGAAATCGGCGATCGTGAAATCGGTTTCGTGCCCCACGCCGCTCACCACCGGAATGGCGCTGGCCGCGATCGCGCGCGCAAGCGCCTCGTCGTTGAACGACCACAGGTCCTCGATCGAGCCGCCGCCGCGGCACAGCACGAGCACGTCCGCTTCGTTGCGCGCGTTCGCGGTTGCCAGCATCGCCGTGAGCTTTTCTGCCGAGCCCGCGCCCTGCACCGGCGCGGGGTAGACGATCACCGGCACGTGCGGCGCCCGGCGGCACAGCGTGGTGAGCACGTCGCGCAGCGCGGCGGCCTGCATCGACGTAATCACGCCGATCGCGCGCGGATGCGAGGGCAGCGCGCGTTTGCGCTCGGGATCGAAGAGCCCTTCGGCCTCGAGTTGCGCCTTCAGTCGCAGGAAGGCTTCGTAGAGTCGGCCCTGGCCGGTGCGCCGCACGGCCTCGACGTTCAGCTGGAGTTCGCCGCGCGGCTCGTACATCGTGACGAGCGCGCGCACTTCGATGCGGTCGCCCTCGCGCGGCGTGAATTCAGCGTACTGGGCGCGGCCGCGGAACATGACGCAGCGAATCTGCGCCTGGGCGTCCTTGATTGAGAAGTACCAGTGGCCACTTGCGGCGCGCGTAAAGTTGGACACTTCGCCGGAAATCCATGCAAGCGGGAACGTGCGCTCGAGCATCGAGGCGATCGCCCGGTTGAGCGCCGAGACCGGCACGACGACGTCGCCCGAAGGCGCGGAGGAAGCGGAAAAACGGTCGGATAGCATGCGAAAGGGTGTGGAGAAACCTTGGCCGGACAGACGATAGACCGTTCGGGGGGCGGTAGTCCAGCACGAATGAGACCCGACTCGCAAGCCCCCGCGAAGTGTCCACATCGGCGCTGTCATGCGGCATGATGACCGCAGCCGGCCCGCAAACGCTGAAAATTAGATCATCCCGTTGATTTTTATACGTTTTTTATCGATATAACATCCTTACAGGCCGATGGAGAGGCCGAAGAATGGGCCTTTGCGCCTTCCCGGGATCTACTTCTCCACAAAGTTATCCACAGGCGTCGATTTTTTGGGCGTTTCGCGCGGCTTGCAGGCAACCGACAGTTGCGTAAGGCCCGGCAACTTGCCGCGTCACGCCTACCCGCGCTAGAGTGCCGGGTTCACGAGCGCCTGTGCCGCACCACGCGAAGCGCCGGTTGCTCGCCTACGCAGGTCATTCGTCTGCCGTCCTGTTTGTCGCTCAGCTCACCTAGAACCGGAGAACCGACCCGATGCCCGCCCTGCCTGTCTGCTTCCCGCATGCCGCGTGCGGCGCTTCGCGCGCAAATTGCCGATGAGCGGCCCCGTCTCCAGTTTCAAGGTACGCCTCGAAGCGCAGTTTGCGCACGCCTGGCAACGCCGCGGCGCGCTCGCCTGGGCGCTCACGCCGTTCGCCGCCGTGTTTGCCGCCGTGAGCGGTGCGCGCCGCGCCGCCTTTGCGGCGGCCTGGCTCAAGAGCGTGCGCCTCGGCGTGCCCGTGGTGGTGGTCGGCAACGTGACCGTGGGCGGCACGGGCAAGACGCCCACGGTGATCGCGCTCGTCGAGGCTCTGCGCGCCGCGGGCTTCTCGCCGGGCGTGGTCTCGCGCGGGTACGGCGCGAAAATCGCCCGCCCTACGCCCGTCACGGCGGATACGCCCGCGCGCCTTTGCGGCGACGAACCGTTGCTGATCGCCCGCCGCACGGGCGTGCCCGTCTGGGTCTCGCCCGATCGCGTGGCGGCGGCCACGTCGCTGTGCGGCACGCACAGCGACGTCGACGTGATCGTGAGCGACGACGGCCTGCAGCACTACCGCCTCGTGCGCGACGTCGAGATCGTGGTGTTCGACCATCGCCTGGGCGGCAATGGCTTTCTGCTGCCGGCGGGCCCGCTGCGCGAGCCGCTCTCGCGGCGCCGCGACGCCACCCTTGTGAACAATCCGTTCGAGCGCACGCTGCCGGCCTGGCCCAATACGTTCGCGCTCAAACTCGAACCCGGCGACGCCTGGCATCTCGCCAATCCGGCGCTGCGCCGTCCGCTCGCGCAGTTTGCCGCGGGCGCGGCCGCACCGGGGCAAGGCGCGCTCACGCAAGGATCGCAGGCGGCGCTGCGCATCGTGGCGGCGGCCGGCATCGGTTCGCCGGAGCGCTTTTTCGCGACGCTGCGCGCGGCAGGCCTCGCGCCGCAAACCCTGCCGCTGCCCGACCACTACGCCTACGCAACCAACCCGTTCGCCGACGTCACCGCCGACGCGATCCTGGTCACTGAAAAGGATGCAGTAAAATTGGGGGCCTGGAACGACGCGCGCATCTGGGTCGTCCCCGTCGAAGCCGCGCTCGATCATCGCCTCATTACCCTGGTTGTGGAGAAACTCCGTGGACGCTCGTCTGCTTGAAATCCTGGTCTGCCCGATCTGCAAGGGCCCGCTCAGCTATGACCGCGCCGCGCAGGAGCTGATCTGCAACGCCGACAAGCTCGCCTACCCGATCCGCGACGGCATTCCGGTCATGCTCGTCGACGAAGCGCGTCAAACTGTGGAAGGCACGCCGGTCGATCCGCACGGGCCGGGCGCCGCGTAAGGCGCACGGGCGGCCGCGATCGCCCCCGCTTGCGCCGCTCGCCCTGCTCGCCTCGTCTTGCCGGCTCGAAGCCGGGTTACGCGCGCCGCCCCCGGCGCGCCGTCGTCTTCCAAGGCGGTTTCCCGAACCGGTTTCCCCAATCCCGTTTCCTGTCCTTGCTCCAACTGGCCATGACCGCTCCCGTGCAACCCTTCATCGCCGTCGTCCCGGCGCGTCTCGCGTCCACGCGGCTGCCCAACAAACCGCTCACCGACATCGGAGGCAAGCCCATGGTGGTGCGCGTGGCCGAGCGCGCGCGCGATTCGGGCGCGCAGCAGGTGCTGATCGCCTCGGACGCCCAGAGCGTGCTCGACGCCGCCAGCGCCCACGGTTTCGAGGCCGTGCTCACGCGCGCCGATCACCCGTCGGGCACCGACCGCCTCGCCGAGGTCGCCGAGCACTATGGCTGGAGCGACGAGACGATCGTGGTCAACGTGCAGGGCGACGAGCCGCTGATCGACCCCGCGCTCGTGTGCGACGTTGCGTCGCACCTCGCCGCGCACCCCGAATGCGCGATCGCCACCGCCGCGCATCCGATTACGGCGCCCGAGGAAATCTTCAGCCCGAACGTCGTGAAGGTCGTGCTCGACGCTCGCGGCGTTGCGCTCTACTTCTCGCGCGCGCCGATTCCCTGGGCCCGCGACGCCTGGCAGCCGCACTGGTCGCCGGCGCGCCTCGATCTCGGCGCAATGCCCGCCCCGCCGGCTCCCGCGATCGTTTATCGCCACATCGGCCTGTACGCGTACCGCGCGAAATTCCTGCGCAGTTACCCCTCGCTCGCGCATTCGCCGATCGAGCAGGTCGAGGCGCTCGAGCAGCTTCGCGCGATGTGGCACGGCGAGCGCATCGCGGTGCTCGTGACGGCGCAGGCACCCGCGCCGGGCGTCGATACCCCCGCCGACCTCGTCCGTGTGCAGGCGTTATACCGGCCTTAATTCCGTCCGTGGGGCAAAAATCCCATGGCATAATCAATTGTTTGCGCGAGCCGTCTAAAGCCTTTGTGCGTCGGGGTTTCCCCGCTTTTCGGCACCGTCTTGCAGCGCCGCCCCGTGTCCAGTGCAAGTCATGAACACCGGGCGAAAGCCGCGCCGGACGTGCCGTTGCCCCCGCCAGCACTGCCTCGACAGCCGTGAGCGAACGGGCGAGGAGACGCACGACGCTGACGATGCCGCCCCACCGCGCGTGCGAGGCAGCCGCCGCGCCGCAAGAATTCACACAGTTCGGAGATTGTTCATATGCGTTTGATCCTGTTGGGCGCCCCGGGCGCGGGCAAGGGAACCCAGGCAAGCTTCATCAAGGAAAAGTTCGGCATTCCGCAAATCTCGACGGGCGACATGCTGCGCGCGGCCGTCAAGGCCGGTACGCCGCTTGGCCTCGAAGCGAAGCGATTCATGGACGCTGGCGAACTCGTGACCGACGAGCTCATCATCAATCTCGTAAAGGAGCGCCTTCAGGAGCCCGACTGCCAGAACGGCTACCTGTTCGACGGCTTCCCGCGCACGCTGCCGCAAGCCGAAGCGATGAAGCAGGCGGGCGTCGCGATCGATTACGTGCTCGAGATCGACGTGCCGTTCGACGAGATCATCACGCGCATGAGCGGCCGCCGCATGCACCCGGCTTCGGGCCGCACGTATCACGTCAAGTTCAATCCGCCGAAAGTGGAAATGACCGACGACGTGACGGGCGAACCGCTCGTCCAGCGCGACGACGACAAGGAAGAAACGGTGCGCAAGCGTCTCGACGTGTACGTCGCCCAGACCAAGCCGCTCATCGCCTACTACAGCGACTGGGCGAAGCGCGGTGAGGAAAACGGCCTGAAGGCGCCGCAGTATCGCGCCATCTCGGGCCTCGGCAGCGTCGACGAAATTCGCGAGCGCGCATTCGCAGCGCTCAAGTAAGCGGGTCAAAGTCCGCGAGTCAAAGTCAGACTCGATGCCGGTTTCGGCACACTGGCTGGTTTGCCTGCGGGCCGGCTGGCGCCGCACTCCCGAGGTAGTTCGGGACGCAGCGCCAGCCGGCCCGTTTTGTTTTTGGTGAGTCTCGCGCGCATTTGCCTTCCGCGCGAGACAGCATGGCCACAACGACAGGAGACGAAAGATGCAGATCCGCGGCAACGTATTTCTCATCACCGGCGGCGCGTCGGGGCTCGGTGCGGCCAGCGCGCGTCTGATCGCGGCCGAAGGCGGCAAGGTCGTCATCGCCGACCTCAACGAGGACGCCGGTAACGCGCTCGCCGAGGAACTGGGTGGCGCGTTCGTGAAGTGCAACGTGGCGAGCGAGGACGACGGCGCGCGCGCCGTGGCCGCGGCAACCGCGCTCGGGACGCTGCGCGGCCTCGTGAACTGCGCGGGCATCGCGCCCGCCGTGAAGACCGTGGGCAAGGACGGCCCGCATCCGCTCGACACGTTCTCGAAGACGATCTCGGTCAACCTGATCGGCACCTTCAACATGATCCGCCTCGCGGCGGCGGCCATCGCCCAGACCGCACCTGGCGAGGGCGGCGAGCGTGGCGTGATCGTCAACACGGCGTCGGTGGCCGCTTACGACGGCCAGATCGGCCAGGCTGCCTATGCCGCCTCGAAGGGCGGCGTCGTCGCGATGACGCTGCCGATCGCGCGCGACCTTTCGCGCAGCGGCATCCGCGTGATGACGATCGCGCCCGGCATCTTCGAAACGCCGATGCTGCTCGGCATGCCCAAAGAGGTGCAGGACGCGCTCGGCGCAATGGTCCCGTTCCCGCCGCGCCTCGGCAAGCCGGATGAGTATGCGATGCTCGTCAAGCAGATCGTCGAGAATCCGATGCTCAACGGCGAGGTGATCCGTCTGGACGGCGCGATCCGCATGCAGCCGAAGTAACGGCGCGCCCTCCCCCGCGCGAAAAAAAAGCCCGCGACGAAAATCGCGGGCTTTTTTCTGCGGCCTCGCCGCGGGCTTCAGTCGTTATCGAGCGTGCGCTGGCGCAGCTCATGCAGCTGCGACTCGACGACGGTCGCGTCTTCCGCGTCGGGGCGCTCGTCGAGATAGTGTTCGAGGTCTTCGAGCGCCGGACGCAGATAGTCGAGCCGCGCATAAGCGAAGCCGCGGTCGCGCACTTCCTCGATGTTCTCCGGCAGCAGGATCACGAGCCGCTGCTGGATGGCCAGCAGGCGCTGCCAGCGCTCGGTCTGCAGATAGACCGACTTCAGGTTGCGCAGCATGCGCGCGACGATCTCGCGCCGTGTGGCCGGCTCGAGCAGCATGCGCAGCGCGCGCGCCACGGAATCGCCGGCGTTGGCCACGAACGGTTCGAGCATCTCCACCATGTCGGACTCGGTGAGCGTGCGGCCCGTGGTGGGATCGAGCATCTCGTCGCCTTCGGGCAACGCCACGCGCAGCAGAAAATGCCCCGGAAACGACACGCCTTTCACCGGCAGGCCGAGCTGGGTCGCCATTTCCAGATACAGCACCGCGAGCGAAATGGGGATGCCGCGCCGGCGCTTGAGCACGGCGTTCAGGTGGCTGTTTTCGGGGTCGAGAAAGTCGTTGAGGTTGGCCGCGAAACCCATCTCGCGAAAGAAGCAGCGGTTGAGCACGGCAACCTGCTGGCGCACGTCCGCCCCTTCGGGCATGCGGCGGCGCACACGCAGCGCGAGTTCGTCGATCTCGGCCAGCGTGCCTTGCAGATCGAGATCGGGATAGGCGTCCTGCGCGATCGCCAGCGCCGCCTCGGTGAGCGGCAGGCTCTCGTCGTCGGCAACGAGTGCGCTGAAATAGTCCAGAACCCGCGTAGTCATCGTGGTCACTTCGCCCGCCTCTTGAAGTACGCGTATTTGAAGCCCATCAGCCAAAGCATACCGAAATATAGCGCCGCGAACAGGACGAGACACGCACCGAGCAAGGCGATGCGCGCGAGCGGTTCATGACGCAGCGCGATCCAGTCGTAGCTGGTGGCGCACCAGTGCATCGCCCCGGCCAGCACGAGACATGCCCCGAGCAACTGCACGAAGAACGTCGTCCAGCCGGCAGACGGCATATAGATGCCGCGGCGGCGCAGCCCGATGAACAGCAATAGCGCGTTCATGCAGGCGCCGAGGCCGACCGAGAGCGTCAAGCCCGCGTGCGAGAAAATCGGCACGAAAATGTAGTTGCTGATCTGCGTGGCGATGAGCACGCCCACACCGATCTTGACCGGCGTCTTGATGTCCTGGCGCGCGTAGAAGCCGGGCGCGAGGATCTTGATGAGGATGAGACCGACGAGCCCCACGCCGTAGGCCGCCAGCGCGCGGGCCGTCATGATGACGGACGTGGCGTCGAACTTGCCGTAGTGAAAGAGCGTGGCCGTGAGCGGCTCGGCGAAGAAAAAGAGCGCGACGGCCGAAGGCGCGGCAAGCAGGAACGTCACGCGCAGGCCCCAGTCGAGCAACGCCGAGTACTCGTGCGGATCGGCATCGACGTGCGCCTTCGAGAGGCTGGGCAGCAGGATCGTGCCGAGCGCGACGCCGAGCAGCGCCGTCGGGAACTCCATCAGGCGGTCGGCGTAGTTGATCCACGACACCGCACCGGGCCCGAGGCGCGAGGCGATATTGGTGTTGATGATGAGGCTGATCTGCGCGACCGAGACAGCGAACATGGCAGGCACCATCTTCGCGAGCACGCGTTTCACGCCTTTGTGCGCGAGCGCCTTGAGCGGGTTCAGGCCGATGCGCGGCATCATGTCGATGCGCTTCAAGCCCGGCAACTGCACGATGAACTGCAGCACGCCGCCCACGATCACGGCCCACGCGAGCGCGTAGACCGGCTGCTTCATGTGCGGCGCGAAGGCCACCGCCGCCGTGATGAACGAGACGTTGAGCAGCACCGGTGCGAATGCAGGCAGCGAGAACTGCTTGTACGTGTTGAGCACGCCGGACGCGAGCGACGTCAGCGAGATGAACACGATATAGGGGAACATGATGCGCGTCATCGTGACGGCGAGCGGAAACGCTTGCCCGTCGCTCTTCAAGCCCGAAGCGACCACGATCACGACGAACGACGCGCCGAAAATGCCGAGCAGCGAGAGGATCGCGAGCACCCAGGCGAGCACGGTCGAGGTGGCGTCGACCAGCGCGCGCGTGGCGTCGTGGCCCTTCTGGTTCTTGAACTCCGCGAGAATCGGCACGAACGCCTGCGAAAAGGCGCCTTCCGCCGAGATGCGGCGCAGCAGGTTGGGGATACGAAACGCGACGTAGAAAGCGTCGGTGTACTGGCTCGCACCGAAGGCGCGCGCGATCAGCGTTTCTCGGGCCAGACCGGTCACGCGCGACAGCAGCGTGAAGCCGCTGACTGTCAGCAGGGCTCGGAATAGATTCATGGGGCGGTCATTATACGGGCGTCGTCCGCTCCATCGCGGATGCGCAGCGCAAAGGTCGGCGCAAAACCCCGCGCGACGCCGCAGACGAGCGGGAGGCAAAGACAAAGCGCGCTGATTGTGACCGTGTCGCGTGAAAGGCGTTCACGTCCGGCAGCACTTGTCTTCGCTAACGCGTCGTGATTGCCACCCGCATGGTTCTGTTGCTATAATCTTTGATTCGAGTTCTCTCAGGGAGCTCGAAACGCGTCTTGGAAAGGGGGCAGGAAAGAGGTAGAAACCCGCTCTGGCACAAAAGGCGCGGCTGGTCGAGCAAAACTCAGCCGGCAAATACCGTTTTGAACGTCTCAGGCAACGCTGCCGGTCGTTCAAATCCAGGCAAAGAGCGCTGGTCGCACCACGCTCCGCAATCACAAGGAATCGCAATGGCAAACTCCGCACAAGCACGCAAGCGCGCCCGTCAGGCCACGAAGGCAAACTCGCACAACTCGGCACTGCGCTCGAAGTTCCGCACCGCCATCAAGGCTGTTCGCAAGGCAATCGACGCCGGCGACCAGGCAAAGGCTGCTGAAGTTCTGAAGGCATCGGGCAAGACGCTCGACATCATCGCCGACAAGAAGATCGTTCACAAGAACAAGGCCGCTCGTCATAAGAGCCGCCTGGCTGCTGCCGTCAAGGCAATGCAAGCCGCGCAGTAAAGAGATTCGGCTTGCCGGCTACGACTGGCAGCCCCCCCTCTTTTCGCTGCACCACAAAAAACCCGCTTCGGCGGGTTTTTTTGTTTCTGCCGGGCGCAAAAAAACCCGCCGAAGCGGGTCCGTTCGTTGCCGTCGCCGCGCCGTCAGCGCACGTTGGCTTGCTGCGTGGCGTGATCGTGAGGCAGTTCGCACGCTTCGGTCACGAGGAGGTCGTTGTCCTTCGCGAAGTTCATCACAAAATTGAAGGCCATCGGTTCGACGTCCTTCAGGCGCGAGTCCAGCACCACGACCTTGAGGTCGCCGATCATCGTCGGGCGCACGTAGAGCGAGTAGCGCAAATAGGCGTTCGGGCCGCGCGCGTTGGCCGACGCTTTCGGACCGAAGCTCGACATCACCCCGGCGAGGCGCTCCGACCAGTCGCTCGGACGAAACTTCTTCCCCGCGCTGGTGATGCCTTGAATGAAGTATTCGGTTGGAGCTTCGTCGGCCATGCAGGAGTACCTGTGTGTGTAGCTGCTGGGTGCGTTTGCAGCGTGTAACGGCGGCACGAGCGCTGCGCCCGCGCGGGTACCGCGGAACGCCGGCCGCGGGGATCGCCCGCCGCCACACGCATGGACAGTCCGATGGATAGAGAACGGCTGCCGCGCACCCCGCCTGGCGTGAAGTCTCGAAATTCGCCGCCGACGCGTGTCACAAGCAGGTCTCGCAACGGGATCGACAGGACGATTTCGCGGCGCACTGCCAGTCGGCGCACAGGCCGCCCCCGCGGGCTTGCCTGCCGTGGCCGCGAGGTGTTGCCACCTTCCCGTCACACACGTTCAGGGCCCGTTTGTCGTGCCTAAGAAATCTCTGGGATTATAGCGCACTGACCGTTTTGACGCAGTGCACACAAGGCACTTGAAAGGCTGGATCCGGCCCGCGCAATGCCCGCGAAACAGTCCCGAAAGCCATCGCGAAAGCGCCTTCCACCGTGCGCCTGGGCACCCTGCCCAAATTTTGGGTAACTCGTCAAAATGCGCAAAATCCTTTATGCTGCTTTGACTTACCACCAACCGCAGCGGCGTCGCCGGCCCAATCCTGCAGTTCGAGGCCGGATCTGGCGCCGTTTTCGTTTCATGACCTCCCGTACCATACGCCATTACCTGCAGTTCAAGGATTTCTCCCTTGACGAATATGAATATGTGCTGGAGCGCGCGCGCATCCTGAAGCGCAAGTTCAAGAACTACGAGACCTATCACCCGCTGCACGACCGCACGCTGGCGATGATCTTCGAGAAGAGCTCCACCCGCACACGCCTCTCGTTCGAAGCGGGTATCTTCCAGCTGGGCGGCCACGCCGTGTTCATGAACACGCGCGACACGCAGCTCGGGCGCGGCGAGCCGATCGAAGATTCGGCACAGGTCATCTCGCGCATGGTCGACATCATCATGATCCGCACGTTCGGCCAGGACATCCTGCAGCGCTTCGCCGAAAGCTCGCGCGTGCCGGTCATCAACGGTCTCACGAACGAGTACCACCCCTGCCAGGTGCTGGCCGACATCTTCACGTACTACGAGCACCGCGGTCCGATCCGCGGCAAGACCGTGGCGTGGGTCGGCGACGCCAACAACATGCTCTACACGTGGATCGAAGCCGCGCAGATCCTCGGCTTCAAGCTGCGCATCTCCACGCCGCCGGGTTATCCGCTCGATCCCGCGCTGGTCGCGCCGGAAAGCAAGCCGTTCTACGAAGTCTTCGAGGACCCGCACGACGCCTGCGACGGCGCCGACCTCGTCACGACCGACGTCTGGACCAGCATGGGCTTCGAGGCCGAAAACGAAGCGCGCAAGCAGGCCTTCGCCGACTGGTGCGTGGACGCGCCGATGATGGCCCGCGCCAACGCCGATGCGCTTTTCATGCACTGCCTGCCCGCGCACCGCGGCGAGGAAGTGAGCGCCGAGGTGATCGACGGCCCGCAGAGCGTGGTTTGGGACGAGGCGGAAAACCGCTTGCACGTGCAGAAGGCGCTCATGGAGTTCCTGCTGCTCGGCCGCCTGAACCACTGAGCCTGGCGTACGCCATCATGAAAAAAGCCGACCCGAAGGTCGGCTTTTTTTGTGCCCGCTGCGGCGCGCGGCTCGCGCGTCAGACCGTTTCGCCAAGCCGACGCGCCAGCGACTTCAGGAGCGGCGCCACGCGCTCGCGAAACACCTCGGGCCCCATCGACGAAGCCGGCCCGCTGCAGCTGAGCAGGAGCCAGCGACGCTCGCGCGGCTCGCGAAACGGCACCGCCGCGGCGTTGACGTCTTCGTGCCAGTCGCGAAACGAATAGCAGCACCCCTCCTTGCCGAACCCCTCGATCTCGCGTTTCGCGGCCGCAACCAACGACGGCCCTTCGGCGCCCGCTGTCTTCTCCAGTTCCGCGAACAACGCCATCCGCACATCGATGGGCTGCACGGCCAGATACGCGCGGCCCATCGAGCTTGTCAGCATCGAGAGCCGCGAGCCCGATGCGAGGCCGAGCGTGAGCGCCGTCTCGCTGCGGATCGTTTCCAGATAGATCACGTCGAGGCCGTCACGGCACCCCAGCGACACCGCGGCGCCCACCTCGCGCGCGAACGCGCGCATATGCGGGCGTGCGAGTTCGAGCGTGTCCGTGCCCGAGAGCAGCGCAAAGCCGAGTGACAGCACCCCGGCGTCGAGCGCATATTTGCCGAGCGATTCGTCAAAGCGCAGATAGCCGAGCACGGTGAGCGTGTACGCGAGCCGGTTCACGGTCGCCTTGGGCAAGCCCGTGCGCTCCACGAAATCGCGGTTGCCGAGCAGCGTCTCGCCGGGACGGAATGCCCGCAGCAGGTCTAGCCCGCGGGCGAGCGCCACGACGAACTTGCGCTCGTCGATCGGCCCCTCGGCCAGCGAAGAAGAAAAAGATGAAGTCGTAGTCATTCCGGATGCAGACATGGGCGCCCTGGTGCTACACTAAAGTCGATTTGCAAAACATTGTTCCGCATAGCGGAACTCGCGTCAAGCGCAAATTTGACCATTTCAAGGATTTGAGGAAAGGAGAGACACCATGGCCGCACACGCCCAGTTCCATTGGCAAGACCCGCTTCTGCTCGACCAGCAGCTCACCGAAGAGGAGCGCATGGTGCGCGACGCCGCCGCCGCGTATGCCCAGGACAAGCTCGCGCCGCGCGTGCTGGAAGCGTTCCGCCACGAGAAGACGGACGCCTCGATCTTTCGCGAGATGGGCGAAGTCGGCCTGCTCGGCCCGACGATTCCCGAGCAATACGGCGGCCCCGGCCTCAATTACGTGGCGTACGGCCTGATCGCGCGCGAAGTGGAGCGCGTCGACTCCGGTTATCGCTCGATGATGTCGGTGCAGTCGTCGCTCGTGATGGTGCCTATCTTCGAATTCGGCTCGGAAGCGCAAAAGCAGAAGTACCTGCCCAAGCTCGCGAGCGGCGAATGGATCGGCTGCTTCGGCCTCACGGAGCCGAACCACGGCTCGGACCCGGGCAGCATGGTCACGCGTGCGAAGAAGGTGAACGGCGGCTACTCGCTCTCGGGCGCGAAGATGTGGATCACGAACTCGCCGATCGCCGACGTGTTCGTCGTCTGGGCGAAGCTCGAGGAAGACGGCAAGGACGACATCCGCGGCTTCATCCTCGAGAAGGGCTGGAAGGGTCTCTCGGCACCGGCCATCCACGGCAAGGTGGGGCTGCGCGCCTCGATCACCGGCGAAATCGTGCTCGACGAAGTGTTCGTGCCGGAAGAGAACCTCATGCCGGGTGTGAAGGGCCTGCGCGGTCCGTTCACCTGCCTGAACTCGGCGCGCTATGGCATTGCCTGGGGCGCGCTCGGCGCCGCGGAATCGTGCTGGCACACCGCGCGCCAGTATGTGCTCGACCGCAAGCAGTTCGGCCGCCCGCTTGCCGCGAACCAGCTGATCCAGAAGAAGCTCGCCGACATGCAAACGGAAATCACGCTCGGCCTGCAGGGTTGCCTGCGTCTGGGCCGCATGAAGGACGAAGGCACGGCGGCCGTCGAGATCACGTCGATCATGAAGCGAAACTCGTGCGGCAAGTCGCTCGACATCGCGCGCCTCGCCCGCGACATGCTGGGCGGCAACGGCATTTCCGACGAATTCGGCGTGGCGCGTCACCTCGTGAACCTCGAAGTGGTGAACACGTACGAGGGCACGCACGACATCCACGCGCTGATCCTCGGCCGCGCACAAACGGGCATTCAGGCGTTCTTCTGAACGCCGCCTTGGCCGGCCTCGCCGGCGCATGAAAAAACGCCGCACGACTTGTCTCGTGCGGCGTTTCTGTTTTGGCGCCTGTGGGGCGCACGCTGGCCGAACGGCTTACTTGTTCGGCTGCGGCGTCATGCGCAGATACGGGCGCAGGGCCTTGTAGCCCTTCGGGAACTTCTGCTTGAGGACTTCTTCGTCCTTCAGCGACGGCACGATCACGACGTCGTCGCCCTGCTTCCAGTTGCCGGGCGTCGCAACCTGGTAATGGTCGGTGAGCTGCAGCGAGTCGATCACGCGCAGCACTTCGTCGAAGTTGCGGCCCGTACTCGCCGGATAGGTGATGATGAGGCGCACCTTCTTGTTCGGGTCGATCACGAAGAGCGAGCGCACGGTGAGCGTCTCGTTTGCGTTCGGATGGATCATGTCGTACAGCGTGGACACCTTGCGGTCGCCGTCCGCGAGAATCGGGAAGCCGACGTTCGCGGCCTGCGTCTCGTTGATGTCCTTGATCCACTCGTTGTGCGACTGGGCGCTATCCACCGAAAGCGCAATCGTCTTCACGTTACGCTTCTCGAATTCGTCCTTGAGTTTGGCGGTCAGGCCAAGCTCGGTCGTGCAGACCGGCGTGAAGTCGGCCGGGTGCGAGAACAGCACGCCCCAGCTATTGCCGAGCCACTCGTGAAACTTGATGCGGCCAATGCTCGAATCCTGCTCGAAGTCGGGTGCGATATCGCCAAGACGTAGACTCATGGTGCGGTTCCTTTGAACGAGGTGAACGGGTTTGATCGAAACGGCGCGCGCGGCCCGTTGATCCAGTGGACGTTTACAACACGCAAGCATACAGGCCCTGGTTGCGCCCCGCGAACGAACATCGCCTCACACCGGTATGAGTTTTTGTAATTTTGAACCGGTTGGAGGAAACTTTAGGTGCCGGATCAAATCAATGACTCTCACCTCGCGATTTTTTGTGAGCGGGATCCAGAACCCCGTCCACGCACGCTCGCGGGAACGGATCGTGCGAATTCGCAGGTCGTGGCGGCGCGTCACGCTTGCCAGTGCCCGTATCTTTGTTACGATTCACGCGTGATGTGACACGATGGGAGCCAGTCAATGTCAGAGGTCAACAAGGAGAGGCTGATGTCCGATATCAAAACCGTCCTCGCGGATGCAGAGGACCTGCTCAAGCAGGCTGCGAGCGCTACGGGCGAGCGCGCTTCAGAGTTGCGTGAAACGGCACTCTCGCGTCTGAAGCAGGCAAAAGAGAAGGCCGCCGACGTCCAGGTGGTCGTGGTCGAGAAAGGCAAGAAAGCGGCGCGCGCCACCGA
Organism: Paraburkholderia sp. CNPSo 3076; assembly: GCF_026343935.1. Taxonomy (NCBI): domain Bacteria; kingdom Pseudomonadati; phylum Pseudomonadota; class Betaproteobacteria; order Burkholderiales; family Burkholderiaceae; genus Paraburkholderia; species Paraburkholderia sp. CNPSo 3076. Next base: position 233,840 of record NZ_JAPMAL010000019.1, read on the forward strand.
CGACTATGTCCACGAGCATCCGTGGGCGTCGATCGGGATCGCCGCCGGCGTGGGCGTGCTGGTCGGTTTGCTGATCAACCGCAAATAAAGCGGCTCGCCGCACCACGCGGGCGGTCTCAGGGCCGCTCGCGCGGCGCGCTCGACCAGCTGACGGCGCTTGCCTGACGGCTTTCCGCTGGCGCGCCCCGCGGCACCGCCTGGTCTCGCGGGGCGATCGAGCCCGCTGTCTTTTCTTGCGTTTTTTTTTGCGCATTGCTCGGGCATCCGCCTGCGCCACCTGCCATCGCCATGACGACAGACACTCACTCGCAGCGACACGAACACGGGCCGTTGCGCCGACTGCTCGGCTCCGCGTCCGCGATGCTACAGACGCGGCTAGAACTGATCGGCATCGAACTCGCCGAGGAAAAGGACCGCCTCATCGGCGTGCTCTTCCTTGGCCTCGCGGGGATGATGTTCGCGATGCTTGCCCTGATCGCGCTCACGGCGCTCGTTGCCATCGCCTTCTGGGACACGTACCGCTGGGAAGCGCTCGCCAGCCTCACGATCGTCTATGCGATCGCGGCGATTTTCTGCGGCCTGAAGGCGCGGCGCGGGCTGCACACCGCGCCACTCGTATTCCAGGCGACGCTCGAGGAGTTCGAGAAAGACCGAGATGCCCTGCGCAACCCCTAGCCGCGAGCCGACGCCATGAACCAACCCCGACCGGACACCGCCTTTCGCCCCCGCCGCGGCCGCACGCACGACCTCTCGACGCCGCAGTTGCGCGCGCTGCGCAAGGAACTGCTACTCGTGCGAGCGAGCGTCGAGCGCGCCGAAATGGCCGAAGCGATCGTGGACATCCGCGCGACGGTCACGAACTTCAGCTGGCTGCGCTTCGTGGTGCCCGGATTCGGCCGCTCTGGCGCCGGCGGCGTGGCTTCCGGCCTCGGCAGCCTGCTCAAGGAATATCCGCTGGTCAGTTCGCTCATCTCGCTCATCGTGGCGAAGCCGCTGCGTACGAGCATCGTTTCGGCCGCGCGCCCCGTCATCAAGTGGGGCGGCCTCGCCTTTACGGCCTGGGAAGCGTATCGCGTGTGGCAGCAGGTGCGGCGCCAGCGCGGCGCCTCTGCAAACACGCCTGCCCGCGACAGATCCGACGAAGACGACCTCACCGGCTGATCGCCGCCCGCGGCACCTCCCCAGGACATTTACCGGTCCCTCCAGCACATCTGCGTAGCCGCCGCGACGGCACCGCCGCCTGCCGCGTGATTGCTGCGCGCGCCGGTTGCGTCGAATACGAAGGCGCCGCACGCATCGCCGCGCATCGGCCCGGTTTCCACCGGATCGGCTACGAGGGCGTAGCCGCCGTTGGAATCGTCGGCGGGCATGAGGCGCAAGCGGTAGATGGGCGTTCCCGTCGGCGGCGCCTGGTCGAATCCAGTGGGCAAAAACGCCATCGACGCGCTCTGCGTATCGACGAGTTGCGCTGCGCGATAGAGCGCGGCCACGGCGTCGATGCGATGTCCCCGCGCGATCTGCGCGCTCCACCCCGGCAATGCGAAGGCCGCGACGATAGCGGCCACCGCCAGCGCAATGACCAGTTCGAGCAGTGTGAACGCGCGGTACCGGTTGCTCTTCACCTTTCCTCCCGTCTGCCTCGTCAAAAGGGCCTCGCGACGACGCGACGCCAGTGATGCTCGACACGCGTCGCGTCACCCTCGGCCTCGATGACCACCTGGTCCTGCAGCCAGCTTTGCGTGTTTTCCGAGGCGCCGAACCCTCGCGCCGTAACGAGATACGCGCGAACCAGCGGACGGCTATCAATGCGCCAGGCCTCGACGATGCATTGCGGCAAGCGCACCGACCCCGGCCACGCGGCAACGGGCGCGACCGCCTGCCGCTCGAAGCTGTCCTGCCGCCGCCAGGCTTGCGGCTCGCCGGGCTGCGTGGCCGCCACAGGCGCGGCCAGCGAGCCATTCGTCAGCGCACGCGAGCACAACACGAGCGCGGCGTCGGCGGCATGGAAGGACTGCAGATGATCGGCGACGGCATCTGCGTTGCGCCGCGCGAGCAGCGCTGCCTCGAACCACGCCGCCGAGGTCACGAGCATCATCGCGACAACAAGCAGCACGACTGGGAGCGCCACGCCGCGACGCGCGGCGCGTGTGCGACGCTCCCCGCGCGGGCTCGTTCTCATGACGCTGCCGGCAGAACGTTACGCAGCACGATGTGCCGCCAGAACGCCTGTCGCGCTCGCCCATCCGCGCCGAAGGCCTGCACACCATCGCAATCGACGTAGCGCATGCGCCGCGCAAAGGCCGCCCCGCGCACCAGCACGCACAGATCGACCGCCACGACCGACGCCCACTGATCGCGCGCGAGCGCCGAAGCCTCGACCGCCTGTGCCGCGCCCGCCGTCCAGTAGCGCAGGCGCAAACGCTCGACGCCCTCGACGAGCGGCTGCGGCGTGCCGGGCTTGCCGGGCTTGCCGGAGCCCGCGCAGTAAAGCTCACTCTCGCTGGTCCCCTCCCTCCCCTTGGCGTGATAGCGGTTCACGATTTCCACGCTTCCCACGCCCACCCCCTGCCCGAGGCAGTCGGTAGCCTGGCCGTTTGTGGCGGCCCACGTCGATACGCCGTCGCCTTGATAGCGCACGGCCAACCCGTCCGACCGGCTCGGCAGCGGCTCGCAGGTAAGCGCCCCATCGGTGCCGATCGGGCGCCCCGCCGCGCAGCCGAAGATCGCCGGGCCGGCAAGCGTCGAGCGTGCGTCCGCGGCAACAAAGCCGGCCATCTGGATCTGCTCGCCGATCAGCATCAACGAGTTCATGCCGGCCTCGTGGATGCGCGCGGCGTCGTTCGCGTGCGCATAGGCCTGGCGCTGCGTGCGATAAGCCGAGAGCGCGCCAAGCGTCACCACGAGGCCCAACGCCACGGCAATCGTTAGTTCGAGCAGCGTGTGGCCGTCCTGCTGGCGCACGTGGGCGAGCCGCTTGTTCATCGCAGAAACGCGAGGGCGACGCAGGCGCGCCCGGCGGGCGCCGTGGCATCGAGACACGGCGCAACCCGCGAAACAGTCGTCGATCCCGACGCTGCGCCGAGCGGTGTCGCCGCCCAACTCACGGACGCGACCGATGCGTCGCCGCCCACGCTCGACGTGGTCAGCCGCCCTTCGGGCACGATGCTCGCCGTCAGCGCCTGCCATCGATTGGTCGCAGCGGGCGTTACACCTACCGCGCGCGCCGCTTCGGCCATGGCGTCAGCGGCAAACGCCGCGCGCTCGAGCGCCGCCGCCAGTTGCGCGTACCGGACCAGCCCGAGCTGGGTGCTCATCAGGCCGAGCCCGCACATCGCCATGACGCCGAGCGCAATGGCGACTTCAAGCAGCGTCGACCCGCGCACGCTCACCCGGCTCATGACGCCCCCGTGCATGCGCCGTCGCTGATGCGTGCCCGGCCCCCCTGCGCGATGCGTATGCAGCGACGCCAGCCCGCGCCGCGTTGTGCCGCCGACGTGGCCCGCGGGGCAATCTCGAAGTTGCGCAAGCTGCCGATGGCCTGCCCCGCCGGCGGCGAAAACGTGATGGCAGTGAGCCCCGACGCCACGGAAATCGTGTCGAGCGCCGGCTGGGTGCGCAACGGGATAGAGGCTCCGGCGCGCTCGATCATGACGGCCCAGCCGCAGGACCAGTCGGCAATACCGGACGGACACGCTTTGGCGGCCTCGAGGCAATGGCGCGCGGCGTCGACGCGGCAAACGGTGACGCGCGACTTGCGCCGGATTGCCTCGTTGCGTGCGTAGGCGAGCGTGCCGAGCATGGCGTTGGCGCGCGCGTCGACCTGATCGCGCACGCGCCATGCGATGAAAACGGGCGTGGAAACCGTTGCGCAAATCGCCAGCAGGACGATGACGACCATCGTCTCAATGAGCGTGAATCCTCCGGACTTCATGAGCAATCCTTAGTTCGAGCGGATTGCCATCAATCTACGGACGAAAGCGAAACGAAACAATTAGCCGAACGGCTAGCTGGTGCGCGCAACGTCGGCTCGCGAGAATGCAAGCGTTACGACAGCGGCCTGGCAGGGGGAAGAAAAATGCGAATGCGCTCAGCGCTTTTTCGCGGGGTTGTTGGCAGCACCCGCGCGGCGGAATTCCTCGATCACGTCTTCGAATTCGGAGACGTCCTCGAAGCGTCGGTACACCGAAGCAAACCGTACGAACGCGACCTTGTCGAGTTCGCGCAATTCGCCCATGACGAGCTCGCCAAGGCGCTCGCTGCGCACTTCGCGCTCGCCGCTGCCGAGCAGTTGATACTCGATACGGGCAACCGCCGCGTCGATCGCATCGGCCGCAACCGGGCGCTTGCGCAGCGCCAGTTGCATGCTCGCCATGATCTTGCGGCGGTCGAATTCCGTGCGGCTGCCATCCTTCTTGACGATCGAAGGCATCGCCAGCTCGACCCGCTCGTACGTCGTGAAACGCTTGTCGCAGGCCGGGCAGCGGCGGCGGCGCCGGATCGCGGCGCCGTCTTCGGACACACGCGAGTCGACGACCTGCGTGTCTTCGTGCCGGCAAAAAGGGCAGCGCATGGATTATCGCGTGGCTTAGCGGTAAACCGGGAAACGCTTCGTCAGCTCGGCGACCTGCGCCTTCACGCGCTCGATCGTCGCGGCGTCTTCCGGATTGTCGAGCACATCGGCAATCAGGTTGCCCACCTGCTCGGCTTCCTTCACGCCAAAGCCGCGCGTCGTCATGGCCGGCGAACCGAGACGGATACCGCTCGTCACGAACGGCTTTTCCGGATCGTTCGGGATCGCGTTCTTGTTGACCGTGATGTGCGCGGTGCCGAGCACGGCTTCCGCCGCCTTGCCAGTGATGTTCTTGGCGCGCAGGTCCACCAGCATCACGTGGCTTTCCGTGCGGCCCGAAACGATGCGCAGACCGCGCTTGACCAGCGTCTCCGCCAGCACGCGCGCGTTGTCGACCACTTGCTGCTGGTAGGTCTTGAATTCCGGCGAGAGCGCTTCCTTGAACGCCACGGCCTTGCCGGCAATGACGTGCATGAGCGGACCGCCCTGGATGCCCGGGAAGATGGCCGAGTTGATCTGCTTCTCGAACTCCGCCTTCATCAGGATCACGCCGCCGCGCGGGCCGCGCAGGCTCTTGTGCGTGGTCGTGGTGACGAAATCGGCGTGCGGCACCGGGTTCGGGTAGACGCCCGCGGCGATGAGGCCCGCGTAGTGCGCCATGTCGACCATGAAGTATGCGCCGACCGCCTTGGCAACCTTGGCGATGCGCTCGAAGTCGATACGCAGCGCGAATGCCGACGCACCGGCGATGATCAGCTTCGGCTTGGTCTCGTGTGCGCGCTTTTCGAGCGCTTCGTAGTCGATGTCTTCCTTGGCGTCGAGGCCATAACTCACGACGTTGAACCACTTGCCGCTCATGTTCAGCGCCATGCCGTGCGTGAGGTGGCCGCCTTCGGCGAGGCTCATGCCCATGATGGTGTCGCCCGGCTTGAGCACGGCGAAGAACACGCCCTGGTTGGCCTGCGAGCCCGAGTTCGGCTGAACGTTCGCGGCTTCGGCGCCGAACAGCTGCTTCACGCGGTCGATCGCGAGCTGCTCAACGATATCCACGTTTTCGCAGCCGCCGTAATAGCGCTTACCGGGGTAGCCTTCGGCGTACTTGTTGGTGAGCTGCGAACCCTGCGCGGCCATGACTGCGGGCGACGTGTAGTTTTCCGACGCGATGAGCTCGATGTGCTCTTCCTGGCGGCGGTTCTCGAGTTCGATCGCCTTGAAGAGTTCGGGATCGACGTTGGCGATGGTGCTTTCGGCTCTGTCAAACATACGGATTCCGTTAAGTGTGTTCAGGTTGACCGGGTCTCGCGCGGAACGCGTAGCGGGTACGCGGCGCTGCTGGCGAAGAGGCCAGCCATGACGTGGCGGAAGGAGGCGCCGCACACGCGAGGCAGGACAGCCACGGCAGCGCTAACGAAAGCGCGCGAAATCAGGCTGCCCAGGCGAACGGCAAAACGGCACCCTGCGCTTCACGGTGGGTCGTTCCACCTTGGGTCCCCAATAACGAACGCATTGCTACCGCCAATGCCGCCAATCCGGAACCCTATCGCCAGTCACGCAGGGATTGAGCGCGTTAGTGTATTGGAACGGCGGGGAATAGGCAACCGCCCGCCCCCAGTGCGCTCGGGCGCCCCGCGGCCTGTGGCGCGCCGGGCGGCGCCTCCGGCCATGCGGCCCGCGCGTGTACTGTCCCTTTCTTGCCGCAATGCGGCATTGCAAGTAGGCTCTTCCCTTTTCTCGCCTTCTACCGACCAGAGAGCCACCATGATCGTTTTCGTCACCGGCGCGTCCGCAGGATTCGGCGCCGCCATCGCCCGCGCCTTCGTGAAGGGCGGCCATCGCGTCGTCGCCACCGCTCGCCGCAAGGACCGCCTCGACGCCCTCGCCGCCGAACTCGGCGACGCCCTCCTGCCCTTCGAGCTCGACGTGCGCGACCGCGCGGCGGTGGAAGCCGCGCCCGGCGCGCTGCCGTCCGGGTTCGCAGGCATCGATGTGCTGGTCAACAACGCCGGCCTCGCGCTCGGCGTGGAGCCGGCACAAAGGGCGGACCTCGACGAATGGGAAACCATGATCGACACCAACTGCACGGGCCTCGTGCAGGTGACTCACGCGTTTTTGCCCGGCATGGTCGAGCGCAACCGCGGCCACATCTTCAATCTCGGTTCGGTGGCAGGCCGCTGGCCGTACGCGGGCGGCAACGTCTACGGCGCGACCAAGGCGTTCGTGCGTCAGTTCAGCCTGAACCTGCGTGCCGACCTCGCAGGCACGGCACTGCGCGTGACCGACATCGAGCCCGGTCTGTGCGGCGGCACCGAGTTCTCGAACGTGCGCTTTCGCGGCGACGACAGCAAGGCGGCCAATGTCTACAAGGACGTGCAGCCGCTCACGGCCGAGGACATCGCCGACTCGATCTACTGGATCGCCACGCGCCCCGCGCACGTCAACATCAACACGATCGAACTGATGCCCGTTGCCCAGACATTCGCCGGCACCAGCGTCCACCGCGGCTAAAATTACCTTACAAATTTAATACTTACGTCAGTCGTACGAAAGACGTAGGGGCCTCGCGTTCCGGTAGAATGCGCGGCATGGAAAATTCCACCAGCAAGCCGGACGCGGTGTCGTCACCGGCCGGGCGCGGCTTTACGTGGCCGGTGCGCGTCTACTACGAGGACACCGACGCCGGTGGCATCGTGTTTTACGCGAATTACCTGAAGTTCTTCGAACGCGCGCGCACCGAATGGCTGCGCGCGTGCGGCGTCGATCAGCGTCGGCTCGCCGAGGAAACGGGCGTGCTCTTCGTCGTGCGCAGTACCGCGCTCGACTACCGTTCGCCCGCGCGCCTCGACGATGTCGTCACTACCCTAAGCCGTGTCGAGAAGCTGGGCCGCGCCTCGGTCGACTTCATGCAGGAAGCGTGGCGCGAGAACACGCTGCTCGCCACGGGCACCATTCGTGTCGCCTGCGTCGACAGCACGACCATGCGCCCCGCAGCGATTCCGGCCCCCGTTCATGAAGCCTTGCAACGTGGACCACAGAAAGACCTGTACGCCGTGTCAACGGCAGTGCAGTAGTTACCGTTGATACGACGCCAGTGAACTCGCGCCGGTCAATGCAGGACCAAGCAGGGTTCGGCCGCGACGGCGCGAAAGCTTCCCAACCGCCTACAGGAAGCCTCGCGTTGTCTTGCAGCCGCTCGCCCCTTTCGGGACGTCACAACGAACCTATATGAACACTACACAAGATCTGTCGATCATTTCTCTCGTTCTTAATGCGAGCATACTGGCACAGGCGGTGATGGGGCTTCTTCTGCTCATGTCGCTGATTTCCTGGACTTTTATCTTCCGCAAGTGGTTTGCGATCCGCCGGGCGCGGTCCCAGACAGAGCGCTTCGAACGCGACTTCTGGTCAGGCGGCGACCTGCAGGCGCTCTACCAGAGCGCAGCCAACAACCGCCACACGATCGGCGCGCTCGAGCGTATCTTTGAGTCGGGCATGCGCGAATTCCTGAAGGCGAAAGAGAAGCGCCTGAACGATCCGAGCCTCGTGCTCGACGGCGCCCGCCGCGCGATGCGCGCCGCCTTCCAGCGCGAAATGGATGCGCTCGAGGCGAACCTCTCGTTCCTCGCTTCGGTCGGCTCGGTGAGCCCGTACATCGGTCTTTTCGGTACGGTCTGGGGGATCATGAACGCGTTCCGCGGTCTCGCGAACGTGCAGCAGGCCACGCTCGCGAACGTCGCGCCCGGCATCGCCGAAGCGCTGACGGCGACCGCGATCGGTCTGTTCGCCGCCATTCCGGCGGTGGTCGCGTACAACAGCTACGCGCACGACATCGACCGTCTGGCGATCCGCTTCGAAACCTTCATCGAAGAGTTTTCGAACATCCTGCAGCGTCAGGCCCACTAATCTTCACGAGGCAAGGAGTCGAAGATGGGAGGCTCAAACCGTTCGAGCATGCGAGGCAGCCGCTCGCGCCGTGCGATGGCCGACATCAACGTCGTGCCGTACATCGACGTGATGCTGGTGTTGCTCGTAATCTTCATGGTGACCGCGCCGCTCGTGGCGCCGTCCATCGTCAATCTGCCGACCGTCGGCGGCGCGTCGCAGCAGCAGCAGGTGCCGCCCGTCGTGGTCAATATTCGCCCCGACGGCAATCTGAGCGTACGCTACAAGGATGACTCCGGCGCCACGCAGCAGGAAACCATGACGCGCGCCGATCTCAACGGCTTCGTCGCCGATCGCGAGCAGAGCCATCCCGACCAGCCCGTCGTGATCGCCGCCGACAAGTCCGTCAAATACGAGACGGTGATGAACGTGATGTCCGACCTGAAGTCGCATGGCGTCAAACGTGTCGGACTGCTCGTCAAATCGCAATGATCCGCAAGAACGATTCGTATCCGCTGCAGCCTCCGCGCGAGCGTGGCACGGGACGTGCTATCGCCCTCGCGGTGCTCATGCACGTGCTGCTCGGTCTGTTCCTCTATCACGGCATCCACTGGCAGAACAGCACGCCGGCGGGTGAAGAAGCGGAACTGTGGACTGAGGTGCCGGACCTGTCGACACCGAAGCCGCTGCCGCCGCCCGCGCCCGTCGCCCCTGCCCCGCCGCCGCCGCAAACCGAGGAAGCCGACATTGCGCTGCAACAGCAAAAGCGTAAGCAGCAGGAAGCGCAGCGCGAAGCGCAACTGGCCGAGCAGCAGCGTCTGAAAGCCCAGCAGGAAGCCGAAGCGAAGCGTCAGCAACTCGTGGCCCAGCAGGCTGCACAGCTTGCGGCTCAGCAGAAGGCGGAAAAGCTCAAGCAGCAGCAGCAACAGCAGCAAGCCGCGGCAGAAAAGCAAAAGCAGCAGCAACAGCAGCAGGACGCGCTCAAGAAGCAGCAGCAGGAAGAAGAGCAGCAGAAGCAGGCGAAGCTCGACGCGCAGAAGAAGGCCGACGCCGAGAAGGCCGCCAAGGCGAAGGCGCAGGCTGACGCCCAGGCGAAGAAGCTCGACTCGGAACGCCGCGCCCGCATCGCGCAGATGCAAGGCTCGATGGGCGGCGGCGAAGGCACGAGCGGCAACGGTCTTGCAAAGAGCGGCACGGGTAGCGGCTCGGGCGGCAACGCGACGTCGCCGGGCTATGCGGAGAAAGTGCAGCGGCGCGTGCGGCCGAACATCATCTGGTCCGGCGAGACGTCAGGACTGGAGACAGTTGTAGCGGTGCGCTGCTCGCCGACGGGCACTCTGCTTTCGGCGCAGATACAGCGTAGCAGCGGCAACTCGTCGTGGGACGACGCCGCGCTACGAGCCGTCCAACGATCGGATCCGATGCCGCTCGATACGAATGGCAAGGCGCCGCCGAACTTTTTGATCACCTTGCGCCCGGCAGGTTAATGGCGAGCGCAAGGCGCAGAAAGGTTGAGGAAAGCCGCCGCGCAACAGTGGCTAAAAAGGAACGATTCGAACGTTTTCGGGTCAGTCTGCTGTTGCGCGTTATGACAAAATTGCTTTTTTCAGGAAATATCACAGCATGACATTGATGACGAAGCTTGGCCTGCGAACCCTCGTCGCGTCCTGCCTGATCACGGCGGGCGGAGTGGCGAACGCACAACTCAACGTCCTCGTCACCGGCGTGGGCTCCACCCAGTTCCCCATCGCCACGGCTAACTTTGCCGGTGAAGCGAATTCGCCCGAGCAGGTCGCGGCCATCGTGCGCGCCGACCTGCAACGCAGCGGGAAATTCACCAATATCGACGCCGGCAACGCACCGATCTCGGAAAACGACTCCGTCGACCTCGGCAGCTGGAAGGCCAAGGGCGCCAATGCGTTCGTTGCGGGCAGCGTGAACAAGCTCGCCAACGGCCAGTACGAAGTACGCTTCAAGCTCTACGACACCGTGAAGGGCGAAAGCCTCGGCGGCCTCGTGCTCACGAGCCCGGCAAGCGGCCTGCGCATGAGCGCGCACAAGGTTGCGGACTACATCTATCAGAAGCTGCTCGGCGATCGCGGTGTGTTCGCCACGCGTCTTTCGTACGTGATCAAGACGGGCGGCCGCTTCCAGCTGCAGGTTTCGGACTCCGATGGACAAGACGCGCACATCGCGCTCTCGAGCCCCGAGCCGATCATCTCGCCGGCCTGGTCGCCCGACGGCACCAAGGTCGCTTACGTATCTTTCGAAAAGAAGAAGCCGATCGTCTACGTGCATGACCTGCCTACGGGTCGCCGCGTGATCATTTCGGACCAGAAGGGCAACAATTCGGCACCGGCCTGGTCTCCCGACAGCCGCACGCTCGCAGTAGCACTGTCGCGCACGGGCAACACGCAGATCTTCGCCGTCAATGCCGACGGCTCCGGCCTGCACCGCCTCACGCAAGGCACGACGATCGACACCGAACCCAACTACTCTCCTGACGGACGCTGGATTTATTTCACGAGCGACCGCGGCGGCCAGCCTCAGATTTACAAGATGCCGGCCCAGGGCGAAAGCACCGGAACGGCACAGCGTGTGACGTTCACCGGCAACTACAATACGAGCCCGAAGGTCAGCCCGGACGGCAAGCAACTGGCGTACATCTCACGCACGGGCGGCGGATTTAAGCTGTACATTCAAGATCTGCAGTCCGGTGTCGCCACGGCGCTCACTGACACGACACATGACGAATCGCCCAGCTTCGCGGCGAACGGTCAGTACATTCTTTACGCCACACAGGTGAACGGCCGTGGCGTGCTGGCTGCTGTATCGACCGACGGTCGTACGCGGCAAATCCTGTCCGTTCAGGGCGGCAGCGTACGCGAGCCGTCCTGGGGTCCTTTTATGCAATAACACTTCAGGAGAGCAAAAATGATGTCGAAGAAAGTACGCCTGGCCTTGGCCGTTTTGATGATCGGTGCGCTGGCAGCGTGCAAGTCGGGTGTCAAGGAAACGAACCCGAACGCCGGCGCGATGAACACCCAGCCGAACCCGAACGCGGTCGCCCAGGTGAACGTCGATGAGCTGAACAACCCGAACAGCCCGCTCGCCAAGCGCAGCGTGTACTTCGATTTCGACAGCTACGCCGTCAAGGACGACTACCAGTCGCTGCTGCAAGCTCACGCACAGTACCTCAAGACGCACCCGGAACGTCACGTCCTGATCCAGGGCAACACCGACGAGCGCGGCACGAGCGAATACAACCTGGCGCTGGGTCAAAAGCGTGCCGAAGCGGTCCGTCGCGCCCTCTCGCTGATGGGCGTGCCTGATTCGCAAATGGAAGCCGTCAGCCTCGGTAAGGAAAAGCCGGTCGCAACGGGCCACGACGAAGCATCGTGGGCACAGAACCGCCGTGCTGACCTCGTGTATCAACAGTAATTGAGCATTGCATGAAGGGGCGTATGTCGCACCGTTTCTCCCCGCTGCGCGCAGCCGCAGCCGCCTGCGTGGCTGGCGTCGCCTTCGCGGCGCTGCCGGCCCACGCGGGTATCTTCGATGACGATCAGGCGCGCCAGGCGATTCTCGACCTGCGCGCGAAAACGGACAGCCTGTCCAGCCAGCTGTCCGCCGCTCAACGCACGATCCTTGACCAGTCCAACCACCTCGACCAGCTCAACCAGCAGGTCGCGACGTTGCGCGGACAGAACGAGGATATGGCGAACCAGTTGGCGACCCTGCAGAAGCAACAGAAGGACTACTACACGGATCTCGACACGCGACTCAAGAAGTTCGAGCCGCAGCAGGAGACCGTAGACGGCATGCAAGGCACGGTTCAGCCGGGTGAGATGGACGCGTTCAACGCCGCTTCGCAGCAGTTCCGCAACGGCGACTTCAAGAACGCGGCGGCATCGTTCCGTAGCTTCATCGCGAAGTTCCCGCAGAGTCCTTACCAGCCGACCGCGCAGTACTGGCTCGGCAACGCGCTCTATGCGCTGAAGGACTACAAGGGGTCGACCGCGACGTGGCAGAACGTCGTCAACAAATACCCGCAGCATCCGCGCGCCCCCGAGGCGCTGCTGGCCATTGCGAACAATCAGATCGAGCAGGGGCAAAAGGCTGCGGCCAAACGCACGCTCGAGCAGGTCGTTTCGCAATACGGCAATTCGGATGTCGCCCAGACGGCGCAGAGCAAGCTTGCACAGCTCAAATAAGCGCTGCTGGCTGGTTTTGGCGTGACGTGGCGCTGGTGTAATGCCAATGCCGCGAAATGCGCCTCTCGCATACAGGGAAGGCCCGGGGCACGGCGTGCTCCGGGCGTTTCCATCGGTTTTATGACGGCAAAGGTTGACGCGTTGGCCATGCGCCGCTATAATCCCGCTTCTCTTTTGGGTCGTTAGCTCAGCTGGTAGAGCAGCGGACTTTTAATCCGTTGGTCACAGGTTCGAATCCCGTACGGCCTACCAAAGCATCAAACAAAAAGCCCAGTCTTCGGACTGGGCTTTTTGCTTTGCAGCGTACGGCGCAAGCTCAAGCGACTTGAGACACTCGGCGCGCGAGCATGCGTCCAGCATGTATACTCCCTCCTCCCCCCGCTGTCCCATCCCCGCTGCACAGGCCACGTCATCATGAAGTTCACGACCCTTGCCTGCGCCCTGCTCGCGCTTTTCTGGCTCAGTCTGCGCGTTCAGGCGCAAATCCAACCGCAACCCGAAGACTACGCATACCTGCGCCGCATTCGCGTGCCGGACGCCGTCGTCAATTGCGTTGCCGCGCTCGACCAGTGGGTGCACAAGGCGCAGCGCTACGATTCGCTGCTCGTGCCCGATCGGCGCGCGCTCTCGGCGACGATCGAGCAACCCGCGCCCGTCAACGCCACGCCCATGCCCGCCGCAAGCGAGGCGCTTACGCCTGTCCCGTCCATCGACACGCTGATCCACCTGCACGCCTTCGCCAAGGTCCGCGGCAAGTACGCCTGGGTTCCCGTGAAGGCCACGTGCGGTATCTGGCATTCGCACGTCGTCGATGTCGCGCTGTCGCCGCGCGGCACGCACGCAACGTCGCCGATCCACTGACGACATTTCGTTGTCCTTATCGCAGCCGGCAACAAAAAAACCCGCGCGCCAGACAGCGTACGGGTTTCGCATCGAGCGACGCGCGGCTCATGCCGCGCGCAAACTCAGTCTGCCTTGACGCCTTCGACCTGGATCTGCAGCGTCGTAGCCGTCTTGAAGCCATACGACTGGCCCCAGTTCACGCCGTAGTCCGCACGGTCGAATTGCGCCGAGGCGTCCGCGCCGCACACTTCACGCTTGAGCATCGGGTTCTGGAAACACTTGAACGAGTCGATCTTCAGGTTCAGCGGCTTGGTCACGCCATGCAGCGTGAACGTGCCGATCACTTCCACGGGCTTGTCGCCGTCGAAGCGGATCGACGTGCCCTTGTAGGTGGCCGTCGGGTACTTCGCGGTGTCGAGGAATTCGGCCGAGCTCACGTGCTTGTCGAGCTTCGCGTTGCCGGTATCGATCGACGATGCGTCGATCGTCACGTCCACCGTGCCCGTCTTCGCCTCGCGGTCGAGCGTGACCGTGCCCGCGCTCTTCGTGAACTTGCCGCGCCACACCGATACGCCGCCGAAGTGATCGGCTTCGAAGCTCGGATACGTGTGCATCGGGTCGAGGTTGTAGGTCGTAGCGGCCGCGAGCGCCGGCGTGGCGACGAAGGCTGCGAGCGAGGCGGCAACGGCCGCGGCGAAAATCGTGGTCTTCATGAATCGTTTCCTGGTGCGGGAGAAACTGGGTGAAAAAGCGATGCCGTACGCGCGTCAGTGCGCGGCGGACACGATGTGAAACTTGATCTGCACGTCGTCGGCGACGATCGAGGTGTCCTTCCACTCGCCCGAGCCGATGCCGTACGCGAGGCGCTTGATGGGCAGCGTGCCGTCGAACACCTGGTTGGCGCCGTCCTTGCGGTACTGCACCGGCACGACGACGTCGGTCGTCTTGCCCTTGATGGTCAGCTTGCCGGCCACCGTGAACGCACCGTTCGCACCGGACTTGATCTGCGTGGAAACGAAAGTCGCGTGCGGGAAATGCGAGGCGTCGAACCACTCGTCGCCGGCGACTTCCTTGTTGTATTCCGGCGCGCCGAGGTCGAAGCTCGCCACCTCGACGTCGAGCTTCGCGCTCGATGCCGCGACGTTCGCCGGATCGAAGCGCACGTCGGCGGTGAAGTGGTTGAAGCGGCCTTCGACCGGCACGTTCATCTGCTTGAACACGGCGCTCACGGAGTTCTTCGCGGCTTCGGCCGCGGCGTTGGCGTTCGTGGCGAAGGTCGTGGCAAAAGCCGCGCCGGCGGCGAGGGCCGCGCCGAGCGCGACGACGGAGGCGGTATGGGCAAGACGCTGGATCATGGGCAGTCGGTCCAAGGTGGGTGGCATCGGGAAATGGAGACGGCGCTTGCGCGCCGCAAAGTCAGTCGCGCGGCGTGCCGAACGGCAGCATGCGCGCGAGGATGTTCTGGCGGTCGACCAACTGGTGCTTGATGACGGCCAGCACGTGCAGCACGACCACGGTGAGCAAGGTGTAGTTCAGCGAGATATGCACGACGCGCAGCACGCCCTTGAGCGCGGTGTCGGGGCCGATCAGCACGGGCATCGGCCAGATGCCAAGGTACACGACCTGGATGCCGGCCGCCGAGCTATAGAGGTAGCCCGTCACCGGAATCGCGACCATCAGCACGTAAAGCGCGGTGTGGCCCAGGTGCGCGGCGAGCCGTTCCCAGCCATGCATGGAGCCGGGCAGCGCGGGCGCGGTGTGCGTGAGGCGCCAGAGAATGCGCACAAGCACGAGCGCGAGCACAGTCACGCCAATCCACTTGTGCCACGAGAAGTAGCGCAGTTTGGTGGGCGTGATGCCGGGAATGTCGGTCATGACCCAGCCGAGCGCAAAGCCCCAGACGATCAGCGCGGCGATCAGCCAGTGCAGCAGCATGGCGACGCCGTTATAGCGGCCGGCGGGCTTGACGTTAGGGTTCATCGGCATACGACTCCATTATTCGAGGTGTGCACTTTACCCGGCCAAACCTATTCAAACAATCGTCTAAAATGGATGGTTATCATCCACTTTTTCGATAGATCGAAAAGGACCGTACCTCGTGGACCGCACCTCGGACCGCTCCCCGAGCCTCGAGCAGCTGCGCGCGCTGATCGCCGTCGCCGAAACCGGCAGCTTCTCGGCGGCGGCGCGCCAGCTCGACCGCGCGCAGTCGGTGGTCAGCTATACGATCGCCAATCTCGAGGCGCTGCTGGGCGTCGCGCTGTTCAAGCGCGGCAAGCGCAAGCCGGAACTCACGGCCGCGGGCCGCGCGATCCTCGCCGACGCGCGCCGCCTCGATCTGCTCATGGGTCAGCTTAACGCCAAGGCGGCCGGCCTGCAGAGGGGGCTCGAGGGCGAAGTTTCGCTGGCCGTGGACGTGATGTTTCCCTCGCAGCGCCTGGTCGAAGCGCTGCAGGCGTTCGCGTTCACGTTTCCCACTGTCGCGCTGAATCTCACCATGGAAGCGCTCGGCGGCGTGCTCAAGCTCGTGCTCGACGGCGACTGCGCGGTGGGGATCAGCGGGCCGAACCACAACTGGCCGCACGTGATCGAGGCCCAGTCCATCGGCACCGTGGAACTCGTGCTCGTGGCCGCCCCCTGCCATCCGCTCGCCAAGGCGGAGCACCCGGTGCGCATTTCGGATGCGCGCGAGCACACGCAGTTGGTGCTCACCGATCGCAGCCGCCTCACCGAAGGCCAGAACTTCGGCGTGTACAGCAATCGCGCGTGGAAGCTCGGCGACCTCGGTGCGAAGCACCGGCTGCTGCTCGCGGGCCTCGGCTGGGGGTCGATGCCGAAGCACCTCGTGGAAGCCGATCTCGAAGCCGGGCGGCTCGTGCGCGTCGCGCTCGCGGACCGGCGCTCGGTGAGCTACAACATCTCGCTGATCCATCGCACCGACGCGGCGCGCGGCCCCGCCAGCGAGTGGCTCTGCCACTACCTCACGCAAGGCACGCCGCCGCAAGCGCCGTTGCCCGACGCCCGCTGAAACAACGCGCGAGCGATGCGCCTGCGAATTGTATGAACGCAACCCCGCGCACGCCTGACAATGCTTAACAAACCCGCGCAAGCCGCGTCACGCCGGGCTCACGCGGCAACCGACGCCGACCTCGCGCCATCGGCCTCCGTACGCCCGCATTTATCGAGATGGACCTCCATGCCAGGATCGCGCCACCGCTCGCCGGGAGTGCGGGCATGCGCGAAAGCCGCACGCCCCGAATACCCAGCGCGAGCTTTGTGTCACGCGCCCGGTCACTTCGCATCATGGTCAACTTCATCTGCTTTCTGCTCTGGAATCTCGCCCTGCTCGTCGCCGTGCGCGTGGGTTGCTGGCTCATTGGCTGCGCGCGGCCCGATCTCACGCTCAATGGCGCGCATATTTTCATCGGCTTGATGGCGACTGCGCTCGCGTTCGACACGGCGCTCACCTTCCTCGTGTTCGCCAAGGCCGGTGGACCGTGGCAAGCGCACAATCCCGGCGAGACTTACGCTGAGCGCGCCTTCGCCTACGCGCTCGCGGCGTTGATGGCGCTGCTCATCGCCTGGCATGCGCGCCGACAGGCGTCCCGCAAGGCGCACAATGGACCGGCAGGTGCGCAGGAAATCGAGACGTCTCGCTACAGCAAATCGACGCTGCCGATGTAAGGCGCAAGCCGGCTTTAGCCCTTCCTGGCCTTGGCAGGCTTGTCCACCTTCTCCCCTTTGGCCCGTGTCACCGCCGGCGCTGGCGCCGCGGCAGGCACCACGCCCGACCAGCCCGGCAGATAACGCGCGTCGGCATCGTGTGCGTGCGATAGCGCGTCGGCGAGCGCCGCGTCGAAATCCTTGTGCAAGCGCGTTTCGGATACCTTACGACGCAGATAGTCGGCCCACAGGAATTCGCTGAACGGCGTCGTGTCCTTCGCGTAGCCTCCCGACGTGCGCAACTCGCCCGCGAGGCTGCGCTACGGATCGTCGGCAAGGCCGAGCAGCTGCTTCGGCAACTGGTCGAATTCGCAGCGCTCGCCTGCGGCATCGAACGGATGCACCCACTGGTTGTGCTCCATCATGCGCCAGAAGATGGTGGGCTCGAGCCACGAGAGATCCTTGAGCACGGTCACCCGCACGCTCTCCACCGATTTTTCGAGCCACGCGCGGCCAAGGTGGTGATGATCGACCACGTAGTAGCCGACTTCGGCCCGAGCACGGCGGGAAACCAGTGCGAGTCGATGGCCGCCGCGCGGCCTTTCTTGTCGAGCACCTGCCAGTGCGCGCGCTTGGCGTTCACCTCCCGAAAGCCCACCGTGATCTGCGTAGGACGCAGCTCGTCGAGCTTCACGGTGATGAGATGGAGATCGGTGTTCGGAAGGTTCATGGCGGGCCTCCTGTTTAGTGTCGATTGGTGTCGGGGTCGATCGCGCAACGATACAGCCGAACGGCCATGCATGCGGCATCAATCGAACGCGCTCCGTGCGCTCCGTGCGCAGGGTCAATCCTGAGACCGCCGGGCACGTTGGATGCACGCTTTCGCCGCTTCGCCTATAAATGCGCTAAGGGACAGACGGCGCGAACCACGGCGCCCGTCACGCTCCCGCCGATGTCAGTTGCACGTCTTCCAGGCTCAACCAACGACACAAGCGAGGGCATTTTGGATCTCGAAACCATCCGCGTATTCATCATGACCCGGGGCATCGACTTCGGGACCAAGGTCGTGGCGGCGATCGTCCTGTGGGTCATCGGACGCTGGGCCATCAGCCTCGTCGCCGGTTTGCTGCGCAAGGTGCTCGCGCGCAACGAGCGCGTCGATCCGACGCTCGCGCATTACCTCAGTTCGATCCTCGCCGCCGTGTTGAACCTGCTGCTGGTCCTCGCGATCCTGCAGGTGTTCGGCGTGCAGACCACCTCGTTCGCGGCGCTTCTCGCCGGCCTCGGCCTCGCCATCGGGACGGCGTGGGGCGGCCTGCTCGCGCATTTCGCGGCGGGCGTGTTCATGCAGGTGCTGCGGCCGTTCAAGGTGGGCGACTTCGTGACGGCCGGGGGCGTGACGGGCACCGTGAAGGAACTCGGCATCTTCGGCACGACCATCATCTCGCCGGACAACGTGGTCAACATCATCGGCAACAACAAGATCTTCTCGGACACGATCTCGAACTACAGCGCGACGCCCGTGCGCCGCGTGGAGCTGACCGCGAAGATCGCCAACGGCGTCGATCCTGTCGACGCCGCCAGCCGCCTGCGCGCGGCCATCGCGAAAATTCCGAACGTTTCGCAGGAGCCGCCGCCCGACGTCGAGATTCTCTCGTTCACACCCGAAGGCCCGCTACTGGCCGTGCGGCCCTACACCAGCAACGACACCTACTGGCAGGTGTACTTCGACACCAACCGCGCGATTGTCGAGACCTTCAAGGGCGCGGGCTATCCGACGCCCGAAACGCCCTCGATCATTCGCCGCGTGGGCTCCTAGCGCGGCGTTCAACGCACTCGCCAAAACAAAACGGCATCGCCTTCGCAGGCGATGCCGTTTTTCATTGCGTTTCGGCCTGGCGATGCCGGGCGCTCAACCGCCGTTGGGCTTGCGCACGGCGCCGCCGCGCGAGTCCTTGCGTAGCATCTTCCACACGCCGCCGATCAGGATCGGCACGATCGCCGCGCCGATGCCGACGAGCACGATCACGTTGAGGTACTGGCGAATGAACGGAATGTTGCCGAAAAAGTAGCCGAGCAGCACGAGCAGCAACACCCAGAACAGCGCGCCCGTCATCGTGAACAACTGAAAGCGTCGCATAGGCATTTGCGAGACGCCCGCCACGAACGGTGCAAACGTCCGCACGACCGGAATGAAGCGCGCGAGCACGATAGTCTTGCCGCCGTGGCGCTCGTAGAATTCGTGCGTTTTCTGCAGCGCGGCGCGGTCGAGGAAGCGTTCGAGCACGGGAATGTGCGTATTGAACACCTTCGGCCCAATGGCGCGCCCAATCAGATAGTTGACCGTATTGCCGAGGACCGCCGCAACGAGCAGCAGCACGATCAGCAGGCCGAGATTCATCTCATGCGTAGCGGCAAACGCGCCGCCGATGAAGAGCAGCGAGTCGCCGGGCAGAAACGGCAGCACCACGAGCCCGGTTTCGCAGAACACGATCAGGAACAGCACCGCGTAGACCCAGCCGCCGTATTGCTGGATGAAGACACCGAGAAACTTGTCGATGTGCAAGACAAGATTGACGAACTGCAGGAGCGTATCCAAAAGTGTCCCTTATTGAGCGTGGGCCGCGCGCCTGAAAAGCGCGTTCGCCCTGTGTTGCGCGAGAAGCCAAATTGACCGCGCCATGATACCGAAAGTGCCCGCTCGCCACGGAAATATCCCGTCAATTTCGGTGAATTTGCGCACAAAGCGCTGCTACATGAAGGTTTCGCGGGCGCTGAAGCGCGTCGGGTCCGGTCGCGCCGACTCGCTATAATTGCGCGCATGTCTTCGAATTCCGAACCCACCGGCGCCGTGCCGGATTCCGCCGGCGCCGCCGACGCTGGCGATACTGCCAGCACTCCAAGCGCGACCAGCGCCGAAGTCGCGTCGCGCGCCGCGCAGCCCGCCCGCGCAATCCAGGCGCTGCCCGATCAGCTCATCAGCCAGATCGCCGCGGGTGAAGTGGTCGAGCGGCCCGCCTCCGTCGTCAAGGAACTGCTCGAAAACGCGCTCGATGCGGGCGCGAGCACGCTGCGCATCCTGCTCGACGAGGGCGGCGTGAAGCGCATCTCCATCGCCGACGACGGCTGCGGCATTCCCGAAGCCGAACTCCCGCTCGCGCTCATGCGCCACGCCACCAGCAAGATCCGCTCGCTCGCCGAACTGGAGAGCGTCGCGACGCTCGGGTTCCGGGGCGAAGCGCTGGCGTCGATTGCCTCGGTGGCCGAGATGTCGATCACGAGCCGCAGCGCCGACGCGCCGCACGCCGTGAAGATCGAGGGGCACACCGGCGCAATCTCGCCGGCTGCGGGCGGCCAGGGCACGACCATCGAAGTGCGCGAGCTGTACTTCAACACGCCCGCACGCCGCAAGTTCCTGAAGAGCGAGCAGACCGAACTGGGCCATTGCCTCGAGATGATCCGCCGCAGCGCGCTCGCGCGCCCGGACGTGGCGATCTCGGTGCTGCACAACGGCCGCGCGGTCGAGCACTGGAACGCGAGCGATCCGGCCACGCGCGTCTCGAAGATCCTCGGCGAAGTGTTCGCCACGGCACATCTGCCGCTCGACGAGCGCGCCGGGCCGCTCGCCGTGTACGGTTGTGCGGGCCTGCCTACGGCGAGCCGCAACCGCGCCGACCAGCAGTACTTCTTCGTGAACGGCCGCTTCGTGCGCGACAAGCTGCTCACCCACGCGGTGCGCTCGGCTTATGAGGACGTGCTGCACGGCGAGCGCTATCCGTCATACGTGCTGTTCCTCGACCTGCCGCCCGAAGCCGTCGACGTGAACGTGCACCCCTCGAAGATCGAAGTGCGTTTCCGCGATTCGCGCTCGATTCACCAGTTCGTGTTCCATGCCGTGCAGCGCGCGCTCGCGCGCCACGCGGGCGCCTCGCCCGAGACGACCTCGGGCGGCCATGCCGCCGCGCTCATCGAGCCGCGGGCGCTGCCGGGCGCCGGGGTGCTGGGCGCCTCGGTCGGGCTGGCTTCGGGCGCGGCCGAGTCCCCGCGCGCAGGCGCAGCGCCCGACGCGGCGGGCGGCTTAGGCGCCGACGGCAGGTTCGGCACCGCGAGCGTGGCGAGCAGCTTCGGCGGCGGCGCGGATGGCCTGCCTTCGCGCGCGTCGGGATTCGGCCAGGCAGGCGGCGGCGGGGCAAGCGCGAACAGCGGCAACACCTGGCTGCGCCAGTCGCGCATGACACAAGGCAGCCTGCCTGTCGCGCAGCCGCTCGCGCTTTATGACGCGTTGTTCGGCCGCAAGGATGTCGGCGCCGGCACGGCGCAAGGTTCGACCGTGCCGCAGGCGCAAGACGGCGCAGCCGGTGCATTCGCCGGCGGCGCGCCGCACGCCGCCTTCGAAGCCGGCGAGGACCACCCGCTCGGCTTCGCGCTCGGCCAGGTCCACGGCATCTACGTGCTCGCGCAGAACGCGCGCGGCCTCGTAATCGTCGACATGCACGCCGCGCACGAGCGCATCCTGTACGAGCAGTTCAAGCAGGCTCTCGCCGAACGCTCGCTCGCCGTGCAACCCTTGCTGATCCCGATCTCGATGACGGCCGATCCCGTCGAAACCGGCACCGTCGAGGAAGAAAAGGCCACGCTCGAAGCACTGGGCTTCGATCTCGCCGTCCTCTCGCCCACCTCGATCGCGATCCGCGCGGTGCCCGCGCTCCTCAAGGACGCCGATCTCCAGGCACTGGCGCGCGCCGTGCTCGCCGATCTGCACGCGTACGGCGGCTCGCGCGTGCTCACCGAGCGCCAGCACGAGATGCTCGGCACGCTCGCCTGCCATCATGCGGTGCGCGCGAACCGGCGTCTCACGCTCGACGAAATGAACGCGCTCCTGCGCCAGATGGAAGCCACCGAGCGCGCCGACCAGTGCAATCACGGCCGGCCGACCTGGTACCAGCTCACGCTCGCCGATCTCGATCGGCTCTTCATGCGCGGTCAATGACGCAGTCCACGAAACAAGAAAGCGGCGCGTTGCCGGTTGCCTGTCTGCTCGGCCCCACGGCCTCGGGCAAGACGGCGGCCGCGCTCGCATATGCCGCGCAGTCGGCGGCGCGCGGGCGCACGGTGGAGATCGTGAGCGTCGATTCGGCGCTCGTGTATCGCGAGATGGACATCGGCACCGCGAAGCCGAGCGCCGCGGAGCGTGCGGCCGCCGCGCATCATCTGATCGATATCGTCGATCCGCTGGATGCCTATTCCGCCGCCGACTTTCGCGCCGACGCACTGCGCGTGACGGGCGAGATCGTCGCGCGCGGGAACGTGCCGCTGCTCGTGGGCGGAACGATGCTCTACTACAAGGCGCTCACGCAAGGCCTGAACGACCTGCCCTCGGCCGATCCGGCTGTGCGCGCGCAACTCGACGCCGAAGCCGCGCGCGACGGCTGGCCCGCCATGCATGGCCGCCTCGCACAGGTCGATCCCGCCACGGCTGCACGCCTCGCCCCGAACGACTCGCAGCGCATCCAGCGCGCGCTCGAAATCTTCATGCTGAGCGGGCAGCCGATGTCAGTGCTGCTCGCCACGCCGTCCACACGCGAGGATGAAGCCGCGCGCTACCGCTTCGTGCCCGTCGCGCTCGAGCCGTCCGATCGCAGCGTCCTGCACGCGCGCATCGAAGCGCGCTTCGACGCGATGCTCGCGGGCGGTCTCATCGACGAGGTGAAGGCGCTGCGCGCGCGCGGCGACCTGAACCCCAACCTGCCCTCCATGCGCTGCGTGGGTTATCGCCAGGTTTGGGAATACCTCGATGGCGAGGTCGACTACGACACCATG
Source organism: Paraburkholderia sp. CNPSo 3076 (assembly GCF_026343935.1). Lineage (NCBI taxonomy): Bacteria > Pseudomonadati > Pseudomonadota > Betaproteobacteria > Burkholderiales > Burkholderiaceae > Paraburkholderia > Paraburkholderia sp. CNPSo 3076. The sequence goes on from NZ_JAPMAL010000019.1 coordinate 256,829, forward strand.
CGCGACAAGGGCGTGTTCGCCACCCGCCAGCTCTGCAAGCGCCAGCTCACTTGGCTGCGCGCGATGCGGGAGCGTATCGTCGTGGATTGCTGCGCGCAGGATGCGACCGATCAGGCCGTCGCGGCGATAGCGCAGATTGGCGGCTAAGGCCGCCGCCCCTTTCCCCCCGCTTTCTCCTCCCGAGCGCGTTGTGCGCCACAACATCCCCGCTCAGCCCGCGGGTGGTGCATGTCCGTGCGCCGCATGCGCGCGCTCCCCCGCCGCAGCGCGCCACCGAAATCCGCCCTCGCCCGCTTGACTTTCGACCGACCGGATACGATCATTCGTTCATCACTAGAGCAATTGCTCAGGCTTGAGTCGATCGGCCGCTTTGAGTAAGGAGACACCGAATGAACACCGAACGCAGCAATGCGAACGTGATCCTGCATATCGGCGCCGGGTCGTTTCACCGGGCGCATCAGGCGTGGTACCTGCATCGCGTGAACCTCAGGCGCAAGCCCGACGAGGCCGCATGGTCGCTCACCGTCGGCAACATCCGCTCCGACATGAACGCCGTGATGGACGCGCTGGCCGCGCAGAACGGCGCCTACACGCTCGAAACGGTCACGCCGCAGGGCGAGCGCGCTTATGAGACGATCCGCTCGATCACGCGCGTGCTGCCGTGGTCCGCCGATCTCGCGAGCCTGATCGACGCGGGCGCCGACTCGAACTGCAAGATCATCGCGTTCACGGTGACCGAAGGCGGCTATTACCTCGACGAGCACGACCGCCTCGACACCGCGAACCCCGACCTCGCCGCGGACCTCAAGGGCGGCCGCACGACGATTTACGGCGCGCTCGCCGCGATCCTTGAAGCGCGCATGGCGCGCGACGGCGGCCCCGTCACGCTGCAAACCTGCGACAACCTGCGCAGCAACGGCAAGCGCTTTCATGCGGGCATGCGCGAGTTCCTCGCGCTGCGCGGCGCAACGGATCTGCGCGACTGGTTCGACGCGAACACGGCGTGCCCCGACTCCATGGTCGACCGCATCACGCCGCGCCCCACGCCCGACGTGCGCGAGCGCGTGAAAGCGGCGACCGGTGTGGACGACGCCTGCCCGGTGATGGGCGAGGCGTTCATCCAGTGGGTGATCGAGGATCACTTCTGCGCGGGGCGGCCCGCCTGGGAGCGTGCCGGCGCGGAGATGGTCGAATCGGTGATGCCCTACGAAGAAGCGAAGATCCGCATCCTCAACGCCACGCATAGCTGCATTGCGTGGGCGGGCACGCTCGTCGGTCTCGACTTCATCCACGAAGGCACCCACGACGCCGACATCCGCACCTTCGCGCGCGAGTACGTGAGCGAGGACGTGATTCCCTGTCTCACGCCCAGCCCGCTCGATCTCGCGAAGTATCGCGACGTCGTGCTCGAACGCTTCAGCAATCCGTACATCCAGGACACGAACCAGCGCGTGGCCGCCGACGGCTACTCGAAGATCCCCGGCTTCATCGCGCCCACGCTCGCGCAACGCATCGCCGGGGGCGCGACGCCCGCCGCCACGGCCATGCTGCCCGCGCTGTTCCTGCGCTTTCTGGAACGCTGGCACAAGGGCACGCTGCCCTACCGCTACCAGGACGGCGTGATGGACGAAGCGGCCGTGCACCGCTTGTTCGATAGCGGCGACCCCGTCTCGACGTTCCTCGGCGACAAGCTGCTGTGGGGCGGCCTCGCCGGCAACCCGACACTGGGCGGCGCGGTGCGCGGCGCGCTCACGCGCGTCGACGCGTGGCTGGCCTCACGCGGTTGCAGCGTTTGAAGCAACACCGCGGCATAACCCGTTACACCGCGCCACGCGCGCCCTCCGGGTCGGCGCGCATGGCGTCGCGCCCGGCGCGCGGCTAAAGTAGCGCAACTCTCATCACGACTTCAGCGCGCCTATGTATCTCGGCATCGACCTCGGCACCTCCGAAGTGAAAGTCCTGCTGCTCGCGCCCGACGGCCGCGTGATCGGCACTGCCGGCACGCCCTTCGTCGTCTCGCGCCCTCACCCGCGCTGGTCCGAGCAGAATCCCGCCGACTGGTGGGACGGCACGCGCCGCGCGCTCGCCGCGCTGCGCGAGGCGCATCCGCACGATTTCGCGCAGGTGCGCGGCATCGGCCTTTCCGGGCAGATGCACGGCGCCGTGCTGCTCGACGCGCACGACAACGTGCTGCGTCCCGCGATCCTCTGGAACGACATGCGCGCGGTGGACGAATGCGCCGAGCTGACCGCGCGCGCGCCGCAGTTGCATCGCATCGCGGGCAATCTCGCCATGCCGGGCTTCACTGCGCCCAAGCTGCTGTGGGTCGCGCGCCACGAGCCGCAGATCTTTCGCGAGACGGCCTGTGTGCTGCTGCCGAAGGACTATTTGCGCCTGCAACTCACCGGCGGCAAGGTCTCCGATCCGTCGGATGCCGCGGGTACGCTCTGGCTCGACGTGGCCAAACGCGACTGGTCCGACGCACTGCTCGACGCCTGCAACATGACGCGCGCGCAAATGCCTGCGCTCGCCGAAGGCAGCGCGCCCTCCGGTACGCTCCTGCCCGCGCTCGCGCGCGAATTCGGTCTGCGCGAGGACGTGGTCGTGGCGGCGGGCGGCGGCGACAACGCGACGAGCGCCATCGGTATCGGCGCCACGCAGCCCGGTGACGGCTTCGTCTCGCTCGGCACCTCGGGCGTGCTTTGCGTGGTAGGCGACCGCTTCCGGCCGAATCCCGCTTCCGCCGTGCATGCGTTCTGCCACGCGATTCCGGACCGCTGGCACCAGATGAGCGTCGTGCTTTCGGCGGCAAGCTGCCTGCGCTGGGTCTGCAAGCTCACGGGCACGAACGAACCCACGCTGCTCGCCGAAGTCGAGCAGCTCAGCGCGCCAACCCTCGCCGAAGCCCCGCTCTTCCTGCCGTATCTCTCGGGCGAGCGCACGCCGCACAACGACCCGTATGCGCAGGGCGTGTTCTTCGGCATGACACACGCGACCGACCGCGCGCTGCTCGGCTACGCCGTGCTCGAAGGCGTGACCCTCGCGCTCACCGACGGACTCGACGCGCTCGCGGCCGCCGGCACCGAAGTGGGCGCGCTGTCAATGCTGGGCGGCGGCGCGCGCAGCGGCTACTGGGCGCAACTGGTTGCGGACGCATTCAACACGCCCACGCGCCAGCACGGCGGCGGCGAAACGGGCGCGGCGCTCGGCGCGGCGCGCCTTGGCTGGCTCGCGGCGGGCGGCGACGCGCGCGACGTGCTGACCAAGCCGCCCGTGGTGGCCGAGTACACGCCGGACGCCACGCGCCACGCGGCGCTGCGCGAGCGGCTCACCGCCTACCGCGCGTTGTACCGCCACGTGCGCCCGCTCTTCGAGCCCTCGCGCGAGCGCCTCGCGTAACGCGTGCCGTACACTTCGGCCCCGAATCCACCGACCACCACCGTGCCCAAGTCCACCGAAAAACTCGATCTCGCGACCCGCGCCGCCTGGCTCTACTACGTGGCCGGCAACACCCAGAACGAAATCGCCGAGAAGCTGCAGGTGTCGCGCCCGGTCGCGCAGCGCCTTGTCGCGTTCGCGGTCGAGAAGAACCTCATTCGCGTGCGCGTCGATCATCGTCTCGCCGATTGCCTCGCGCTCGCCGACGCGCTTTCGAAGCGCTACGGCCTTTCGGTCTGCGAAGTGGTGCCCGTGGACAACGACACGCCGGAGGAAATCGACCGCAAGCTCGCCGTGGCAGGCGCACAGGTGATGGAGCGCTACCTGAGCGAAGAGCGGCCGATGGTGGTGGCCGTGAGCAGCGGACGCACGCTCAAGGCCGCCGTCGACCAGATCGCGCAACTGGAGCGGCCGCAGCATCGGCTGGTTTCGATGGTGGGCGCGATCGCCCAGGACGGCTCGTCGAACCGCTACGACGTCGCGCTGCATATCTCCGAGAAAACTGGCGGCAAGCACTTTCTGCTGCCCGCGCCGCTCATCGCGGATAACGAGGCCGAGCGCGCGCAATGGTGCAATCACCGGCTCTATCGCATCGTCGAATCGCTGTCGGGCGAGGCCGATGTCGCGTTCGTCGGCATCGGCAACATCGGCGAGCATTGCCCGCTGCACGAGGACGGCTTCATCACCTCCGACGAAGTGCGCGAGCTGATGGGCCAGGGCGCCGTGGCCGAAATGCTCGGCCTGCCGATCGACGCCGCAGGCAAGCGCGTCGATTCCCCCACCGGCCGCCGCGTAACGAGCGTGTACCTCGATTCGCCGCCGCGCCGCCCGACCATCGGCTTCGCTGGCGGTGCGCGCAAGCGCGAAGCGGTGATTGCGGCGCTCAACGGCGGCTGGCTCTCCGGGCTCGTCACCGACGAGTTGTGTGCGCGCGCCGCGATCGACCGCTGATCAATCGGGATAGGGGCAGGCCTCGCGGCCCGACCCCTCCCACACCACCGTGCGTACGGGTCCGTACACGGCGGTTCGGATCGGTTGATCGGCTAGGGACCAAGCAATGGGAGCCCGAGAGAACGTAAGTACCCGTTTGACAGGGCGAGGTTCACTGCAGGGCTGTGACTGAGCCGCCACGCGCTGTGCGGTGCTCCGGCGGTTTGGGCGGCAAGATTGCGTTTCACGCCACGGGCAATGAGTTCCTCGAATCGAGTCCGGCCACGTTTCCATTGCTTCCAGAAGTAGCAACGAATGCG
>NZ_JAPMAL010000020.1:0-162343 GCF_026343935.1 Paraburkholderia sp. CNPSo 3076
TCCTACTGGACACCACGCAGGCCTCCCGAGGTAAGCTCAACCGCCTTCACCGCACACCTGCCAGATCTACCTCCCCGGTCCTTGATGGTTGTGGACTTCGCGATCATTTGCTCGCTCGTCCGACCTGGTGGGCCTCATATCTGGTTTCTGTTCGTCAGGTCGCGGCTTTGCTACACGCTTCCTTCAGACCCCGCCTCGCGACGACGCCCTTGCGTTTCACTAGCCCTTCGCCCCATCTGGCTGGGCAGGGGACTCGCACCCCCAAGCTGTTGCGCATGCTCGGCGCACAAAAAAAGCCCGCACAGGGCGGGCACAATTCCTTTGGAGACCGAGGGATACGGGGATACCCTCTTGGCTCACTCTAGCCCTTACCGGGTCGGCGCATAACTATCCGAATGAATAGGCCCGCGCGATCCGGCGTTGTGGCGAGTTGCTGTAAGCGATGAGAGCGATTGGCGGCGAGCGTCCGGAGGCCGATGCCGGCAAGCGCCCGCTTGCCTGCCAGTTCGCCTTCACACTTCGGTCTGTTCCGCCATTTCAAGCGCGTCATCTACCTCAATGCCCAGATAACGTACGGTGCTCTCGAGCTTTGTATGGCCGAGCAACAACTGAACCGCTCGAAGATTCTTCGTTCGGCGGTAAATCAATGAAGCCTTCGTGCGTCGCATGGTGTGCGTCCCGTACGCCGTGTCGTCGAGGCCGATGGACGCTATCCATCGGTGGACCAGCCGAGCATATTGGCGTGTCGAAAGATGCGGCGACGTCCGCAGCCGACTAGGAAACAGATAGTCGGTGGGTTTCAATTTACGGACCTCTATCCAGGCTTCAACGCTCTGACGGGTCTGCTCTGTGATCTCGAACTGAACCGGTCGTTGCGTCTTCTGCTGCATGACCATTGCTCGTGTTCCGACGTGGCTACCTTGGTAGACTTCCTTCACGAGCAGCCGTGTCACACGCCCGGAGTTTGCTATCAATCGCAAGATTGAACATCGCCAGCTCGCGGACGTTCGAAGACATCTGCAGCCTGGTGCGAATCGCCCAGATTTCCGGGAGCTTGAGTGGTGGCTTCTGTCCAGTGAGCTTGCTTTTATTCCAGGGCACACGGGAGCCGGCTGGGCCATTGTGCGTTTCCATGATGATCTCCTTGCATTTGGAGGGAGATTTAGTGTGCACGTCTGCCAGTGGTCGCTGACCGACCCACCTCAGACCTACAGCATCATGAGATATCCGACCGCTTTGCAAACCCTTTCCGCCATTGGCCGGTTCCAGGAGCCAAAAGTCCAGCGAGCCTCCGTCGCACAGTTATGCGATCCGATGAAGGGAGCGGATTTTGAACCCGGTCGAACGACTCGTTTCGCCTTCCGACCGATTGCGAAATCAGGACCGATATGCGCCTGCGTCAAATCGGGATCAGCGGGCAGTGTGCGGGAACGCGAAAAGCGCTGGTATCGCATTCGACCGACATTTACGGCCAGAGAACGTATCCTGATAGAAAAAGGTGGAGGACGTGGTCATGATAAAGGGTCGCCTGATCGGCCTGCTGATGCTGCTGACCATGCTGGTGGCCGCATGCCATGGTAGTGGCGACAACGGCGTTCAGCCGGCGCCGCCTGCCGGGTTGGCAGAACGTGATGGTTCGGTGGTGTACGCGGGGGGTACCGAAATAATCCCCAACATGCCGAGCAGCAGCGGCGGAGCAATCGGGCAATTCAGCGTGTCGCCCGCGCTGCCCGTGGGCCTGAGCCTGAATCCTCAGACCGGCGTGATCACCGGAACGCCCACCTCGGTCAGCAATGCCACGGAATATACGGTCACGGGCACCAACGCGACGGGGAGCGCCTCCGCCCGGGTCGAGATCGAGGTCAAGGACCACGTTATTGCGCCGGAAACTCTGGGCTACCTGGACAGTTCGGTCATCTATGTGACTAACCAGTCGATCACGCCCAACACGCCGATCACCACGGGTGGCGAAATTACTCAGTACAGCGTGTCGCCGGCGCTGCCCGCAGGATTGACCCTTGACCCGCAGACCGGAGTCATTACCGGCACGCCCACGGCGGTGACCGCGCCAGCGATCTTTACGGTCACCGGCAGCAACAGCGTGGACAGTATCGACACCCAGCTTGGCATCGAGGTGCAGGCGCAGTTTGTGCCGCCGGTGGGACTCACATATGTGGACCCGGTGCCGGTGTATATCGTCGGCCGGCCAATCGTGGTCAACGAGCCTCAGTATTCCGGTGGCGAAATTACCCGGTTCACCGTGTCGCCAGCGCTGCCGGGCGGGTTGAGCATCGATGCATTGACCGGGGCGATCAGCGGGATGCCGACCACGACAGGAGTACCGACGACCTACACCGTGACCGGCAGCAATAGCGCGGGGAGCGTCACCGCGCAGCTCACCATTGATGTGAATACCGCGGTGATTGGCGAGTGGCTGCCTGCCGACTACATGAATCTGGCGCGCTACCGGCACACCGCCTCACTGCTGCCCGACGGCCGCGTTCTCGTGGCGGGGGGGATCGGCAGCAAGGGCCGGCTGCTGTCCTCGGCTGAACTGTACGCTCCGGCTGCGGATACCTGGTCGCAGACCGGCAACCTGAACCAGGCGCGTTTCTTCCATACCGCTACGCTTCTGCCCACGGGCCGGGTGCTCGTGGCGGGGGGAATCGGGGGAACCCAGCTATCCTCAGCCGAACTGTACGATCCGGCTGCGGGGACATGGGCGCCGACTGGCAGTATGAGTCAGGCGCGTGACAGCCATACCGCCACACTGCTTTCCACCGGTAGGGTGCTTGTCGCGGGCGGCAGGGGCACAACCGGCACGTCGCTATCCTCGGCTGAACTGTATGATCCTGTCGCGGGTACGTGGGCGCAGACTGGCAGTCTGGTGCAGGCACGTTACAGCGCCACCGCGACGGTCCTGGCGGACGGACGCGTCCTTGTGGCGGGAGGGACAGGCAGTGCAGGTCTGCTGTCTTCGGCGGAACTGTACGATCCGGCCACAGGTACGTGGTCGCAGACTGGCAACATGGCCCAGGCGCGCAGTCTACATACTGCCATGTTATTGCCCGACGGGAAGGTGCTTGTGGCGGGTGGGAACATTGGCGGGACCGCTGCACTTGCTACAGCCGAACTGTACGATCCGGCTACGGGCACCTGGTCGCAGACCGCCAGCATGAGCCAGGCGCGTTACTTCTTCTCCGCGACGCTACTTCCGGACGGCAGGGTGCTCGCAGCGGGGGGAGTTGGCTCTCCAGTCTTTCTGTCCTCAGCCGACTTGTATGATCCGGCTGCAGGTACGTGGTCGCGAACTGCGAGCCTCGGCCAGCCGCGTAACCAGCAGAGCGCCACGCTGCTGCCCGACGGTAGGGTGCTCGCGGAGGGAGGACTCGGCCCGGGCTTCGTGCCTCTGTCCTCGTCAGAACTCTTCCACTGACACGAAGATCCGGAATCCGAGTGGGGCTCTTGAAGCCAGATCTTCAGACGTTCGATGCCACACGTCGAACGTCCCTTCATGGCCGACCTGTGCCGACAACACAACTGCCACGATGAGGTGCGGGACGTCCCATTGCCACCTCTCTCTACTGCCCGACGCCGTATTGGGGTTGCAGATGCCTATTTATCGCTGCTCTTGCCTCCGACGCCGACCTTGCCGCGCCCGACCTTGAGGTGAGGCACACAGGGGCGCAGCCTCTTCCTCGATCCGGCCGTCAACGTAACGTGCTCCGCAGGGTACCGGGTTGTCCTGTGCGGCGCGGCCTGATAGGCATGATGGCCAGGATCGATGCGCTTGATAGCTGACATAACTGGAACCTCCTGAGAGGATTCTATGCCGAAGCGGCACGGCGGCTATGTAGCCTTCCTGAATATGCTGTCGTCAAATCCGCGACCAGACGGCCAGCAAACCGGGCGTGCGCTTGGCGATCGGCCAGGTTTCGGGGACTTGTTCGATGGCGTTCCTGGCCCAGTAGGTTCGGGCTTCGTTCCCTGGTAGCATGATCGCAACGTGGATTGTTCAGGGACAAAGGTCCGCAGTCTGATCGGACCTGACGATGGAGTGTCCGCCTGAGCGCTCTGGTGAACGCCCGCTCCTGGCCGGCTACAGTCTCATGCTATTTGCATGGACAGTGGCGTGTCTCGCAACGCGGCGACCGTCCGAGTGCGACCTGGAAACGGTCGCAGCGAGCTTCGCCGCCCGTCGGCCAGCATGGCAAGCGCGGGGATCTGGCTGGTGTGCTCTTCGAGCGTCACCTCGCACGTGCCATTGGCTGGGTTCCACAGCCTGATCGTGTAGGGCTTCGCTCCGTTTGCGTTGCACGCCGGATTCCAGGGCCTGATCGTCGATCAGCACGGCACCGGACTACGACGGCCCGCCCGCGACCGCCTTGGCCCTGCGCGATGTGTTGCGTTCCAGTCTCATGTACAGGTTTGCTGCCACGATACCGAAGACGATGTGAACGATCACGCTCGCCAAGTTGCGCGCTTCTGCGAACCACGGAAAAAGCCGTGTCATGCCGTAGAAATTAATCAGGTATACGGCTACAGCGAATGCGCAACCCGCCAGTGAAGCCATCCCCATGCTTGAGTCAAGGTTGAATGACGTCATGGTCAGACCGAGGACAAGCGCGAATACGATGGCAAGGGCAAAATGCACGACAAAGGCCGCGAGCACGATGCCAAGCGAGAATGCTTGCGGCGATTGCAATGCGCCTCGTCCCAGAATGATCGCGGCGACCATGCGTGGGGGCTCCAGCAGACTGCCGCCAGTCGTCAGTGCCATCAGGACGACCCCTAACACCAGGAACACAGTGCCGGCGATGACGCCTGCCAGCACGGCGGCCCGCCAGTCGAGCTGGCCGTGGGTGAAATGATGGGAATCCATGTGAAGTTGCACAATTTGTCTCCTGATTGACTCGGAGAAAATCTCAGCGAAAAACTCCTTTAAATCAGGCGTGCTTCGCACTGAATTCGTTGAGCGGCACAGGCTGCTTGAGCGGATCGAAGTCGGCCCACCGCCCTTGTTGCCAGCGGCCGGTCGCGCGTTCGATCGCCGCGCCTCCCGCATCGCGCAGCACCCGTGCGGCGTCCAACTGGCTGTCCGGCGTCACGTGTACGGCCACCAGCACGCCGGATTCACGGGTTTCTTCGTTGCTGGCTTCACGCGTGCGCACCATCGCGCCGACCAATGAGCCGACATACGCACTCACCCCAGTCGCCATCAGCGAAACGATAAGCGGCGGCGAAAACACTGCGAAGATACCGACGCCGACCAGGGCGCCAACCACTGCGCCAATCGTGACGCCTATCTCGGCACCCTCCGGCGCCTCCCTCGCGTTTGCGTCGCTGATGGTTTCGAATCCGTGCTGGCCGGACGGATTGACGAAAAACAGTGTGACGTCCTCCTCGACGAAACCGGCAGTGATGACCCGTTGTGCCGCGTCTTCAGCTGCGGGGAATGTCGTAAAGCGTGCTGCGACGATGAGTGACATGTGGCCTCCCTTTCGGCTGTCGCGCAAATTGCCTGTCGCGAGCGAAAAACGATGGATTCACCGTGTCTCGTCGGCACGGCTGTTCAGCGGAGCAATGCCAAGCGTGGTGGCGGCGAGCACGAGCGCAGCATGATATCTATCATGATGTTTCTCCTCGAGAACCTGATGAGATCGCATCTGGATTTCGGCTCCGCTATAAAAACGTAAGTTGACTTCGAAATATTCCGCGACCGGATCGGGGCACTCGGTGTGGCCAAGGTCGCTGCGAACGATTTTCTACACCACCGTTTTCGGCATTGCATGAATGCCTCAGCCGGCTTCTCGTTCGGCACGCCGATACCCGCGCACTGCATGTGCTGACCGTGTTCGCGCTCGCCGTGGTGCGCATGCTCTGGCGCGCGAGCCATGCGGCGCCCCCGCTACCTGCCGGCACCTGCGCCTGGCAGCGCATCGCGGCGCATGTTGTGCCCCTGCTGTTCTACGTGCTGATGCTCGCGGTCCCGGTCACTGGCTATCTCTACAGCCTGGCGGCCAACGTGCCGGCTGTCTATCTGGGCTTGATTCCGCTGCCGCGCATCATCAGGCCTGATCCCGTGCTGAAGGTCGTGTTCAAGGCGGCTCACATCGCGATCAACTACGGCCTGTTCACGCTCGTTGCCATACACGTCGCGGCGGCCGTCAAGCATCGGTGGCTCGACGACGATCGCCTGCTTTCGCGCATGCTGCCTTTCCTCGAATGACAGGATCGCTTCTGCGAGGCGGCCGACATTAGCCGACCCATGCTGAACGCGTTCGCCGCTGCCGCGATGTCCAGAAAGGCATTGATCATGACGTATGTCCGCGCGTTAAGCGGAAAACGCAAATTCACGGATCCGCGCGCTCCCTGACGAATTCGGCACGGATCCGCATGTGCACGTCATCCCCGACAGCGGAGGACCATTTCGACAGCCCGAACGCCGCCCGGCTGAAATGGCCGTCGGCGGAGAAGGCCAGCGTTTGGTGGGCGCCCGGCGGGTCGTGCGGGTCTGCGTCGAAGGTGACAGCAAGCGTGATGGGACGCGTCGTCGTGCGGATCGTTAGATCGCCTGTCAAAAGGCAATTAAACGGACCGGTCCGGACAAGGCGGGTGCTGACGAAGCGAATGGCCGGATAATGCGCCACATCCAGCATGCTGCCGCCTTCGACGATTCCGGTGACAAACGGAGCGTTCGCTTCGAGGCTTGTCGCGTCGATCATCACCATGACCCGGCCCGAAGCCAGGCCCTGAAATCCATCGAGCTCGGCACCGATACGGCTGAATCGCATCGAGAGATTCGAGTGCCACGCGTTCGTGACGTCGAATGTAACACCCGAACGGCCTGGATCAAGTCGGTACTGTGCCACCGGTGACGACATGTCGACCGGATCGGCGCTAACGCCGATAGCGGCACAGGCAGCGCAGGCAAACGTCGCGATTACAGTTGCGAGTGATTTAAGACGACACATGGCGATGCCACGTCGACGGAAGGGGTTACGATCCAGCACGCTTTACCTCCACTTTTCGGGATGCCCGCCTAGCTCGCTGCAGACGTCGACAGCTATCGTTCCCAATTGTCCCTCAGCCAGCTGCCCGGAGAGCGCGTAATCCATGTGGTCGTTTGCCCAACTGAATGTGCGGCGATTGCCTTCGCGCAGGAGCTGGATCGGAATTTCGCGTTGTGAGGCCGGGCTCACGTAAAGCGTAAGCCGCGCGCCGGCCCCGTTCTCGTACATCAATTGCGCGGCTGGCCCGGCTATGCCCGGCAGAAGGCGGCCCCCCAGCAGCGCATAACCGTACTCCTGTAGCGACGGTGCTGAGAGCGGACGATTCAGGCGCTGCGAGAGCCAGTCTAAGAGCGCCCCCTTGCGCGCGGCAGTCACCTCAACCGCAGGACGGCGCTCGGGCGCGTAGACCACGTAAGCGAGGTCGGCTTGCTCGGCAAATGCCATCTGCGCAGATTGCGGCGCAACAGGCGTTGTAATCACGCCGGCGAGCCCTGCGAGGGCAGCGCCGGCGGCGAGCGAGCTGACGGCGAGCGCCGTGCGACGCCACCAGGACGTGTGCGTGCGCAGCAGCACGTATGACGTGGCCGTTCGTGCGTCAAGATCAGCGCACAATACGCGCAAGGCGGCCCGCTGCGCGCGATAGCAGGCGACGAGGCTTGCAGCACGCCGGTTGGCGACCAACCGTGCTCCGAGTGCCTGGTGTTCTGCTGCCGTCAACTCACCATCGACGAATGCCGATAGCGCACGCAGCTCCGGTTCGCCAAAGCCCGACGCTGTACCGGGATCAGGATCGTCGCTCATCGTGCTAACTCGATGCTGCCAACGAGATGGCGCTGTGGGGCTACCCCCGCGAGCAGCAAGCGCATGCGCTAGGGCTCCCACAAAAGACGTGACGTCGCCGTAGCGACAGGTAGGCCACAGCGCGGGTGCCAGCGTGCCCATTTATTCAGAGAGATTCTGTCGAATCTGCATCACGGTCTCGTAACGTACTGAGGACACCGAGAAAACGTTCTACATGCACCTTTATTCCGCGGTGATTGAAAGCAGGATTTGATCAGGTGATTTTGGCATTCGTGCCACAGAAAGGCAGCGCACATGCCAGTGGACGTTCGTCCGGCACAGCGCCTTTACTTCGAGGAAGAGGTGTCGCTGTGACGCCTGATACTGCGGCCCTTGCAACGAGCTTTGTGGTGCACGCTACCCTGTTTACGCCGTCCGACACGGCGGCGCGTTGCCAATCACCGTGGTCGCAATTCTGCACCTGTACCCACGTGGATGGGGCGATTACTGCTCGTCGTCATCCCCATGGTGATGTTTGTACCACCCACGATGACGGCCGTTATCATGCCAGCGACGTCGCTCCCAGTTGTCGCCCGAATATCCGTATGCGGGCGCATAGACGATCGGGGGCGATTCATAGACTACCGGTGGCGGGGCCTGGTACACAGCGACCGGAGCACCGAGAAAGACGCTGACATCGGCGTGCGCTGATGCAGCAGCAGAAAAGCATGCAGCGCAGACGCCAAGTGCAGAAAAAACCATTGTGCGATTCATGATGCTCGTCTCTTCAGTCAGGTTATGCCGCCTCGCAGGGACAGCGTGTCTCATATTGATAGCCTAGGTGAGAACCCAAGAGCCAGGTGATAGCGCGCAGTCTCCGCTGTAACCATCTGTAAATCGCATGTCCTTGATTTTTCCGCGCAAAGCCAAACCCACGTCATAGATGGCCGAGGCATCGCCAAATGAGTACCCTGCGTGGCACCACAGGACACTCGAAGCGTCTTGGACGCTCGTGTTCGAGCAGCACTTTTGCTGCTCTTTCCGCCGAGTACAGTCGAACTGCGCGATTTGGGCCGCTCTGGACGTTGGCATCAACCTACGGTGTCACGACAAGCTCCGTATGCATTCCCGCTGCATAGTGTCCCGGCTTGTTGCAGATCAGCGCGTAGTGGCCCGGCGCAAGTCTGAATGAAACGCGCTTGCTCATCCCGAGTGTGATCACACCGGCGAGGATAGTGAATCTGCAAGTGGCACACATGGTCGCCTCCTTTGCACCGACATATCGTGCGTGCCTCGCGTCGAGCGATTGCCGAGCGCGATATTTTGAGTGCGCAAATGCCCCTTCCTGTGCGAGGGCATGAATGCTCTCTGCGGCGCGCGATATGTGCAGTAAACGTGGACGGTGGCAGGCCTGTTCCGGGCCCGGCCCCCATCACGAACCCGGGATGGTGATCTTGCAGTTGTCTCGAAGATACCGGTACTCGTGCCATGTGAGGGCGATGACGACGACGTCCAATGCCGTCACCAGCAGCAACCAGACCGAATGGCTGTACGTGATGCGGTAGACCTGATAGGCAATAAACAGCGCGAAGACAACGATCGAGACAGGGTAGTACCAGAGTCTCTCGCGCAACAAACCGGCCACGAGCCAAAGCTTTAGCACTCCGTGTGCAAGCAGATAGAGCCCGGCGAATCTCTGGGCATCGACCGACAGGTGTTGCACGGTGTGAAGACATTCTGGCCGGTCTAAGGCCTCGGCACGGCGTGGATCGCGTTTCTTTCCGTCGCCGATCATCTTAGGGACCGCGACACGCGAGGTTCGCCCGTGCTGAGGGTGGTCGCGCTTGTCACATTTCTGACGACTGCTGCGATTCACATCTCACTGCACCACAGCGCTGATCTTGTTCGCTATGTGATGTAGCTGAAGACGCATACGTGGTCAAACCGGGTCACGAATTGGATCCGGTCAGGGAACCTGCCAGCAACACAACGATCGTGGACGGGATGCCAGGGATCGCGTCGGGCCGTCCACGCGCAGGCGGTTTCATGGTGACCGCTCTTCCTGGTCTTCGACGCTGGACCGAAATTGCGCAGAAGAGCGCGCGTCCGGCCAGGCATTCGTCGGTTCAAACGGGATTTTGGTCGATAAAAAGTTAACTTGTAGATGACGCTACATGGCAGTAGCATAATCTACATGAAATCATTATCGACCTGGTCGGTCCTTGTACTGACATTGCCCACCGAGAATGCGACGGCGCGTATGCGCTTCTGGCGCGCACTCAAGTCAAAGGGCTGCGCCGTTCTGCGAGACGGCATCTACCTCTTGCCTTATACGGAAGCGCGCGAGGGCGTGCTGCGCGAGTTGTCGGTCGCGATTGGCGAAAGCGGCGGCACAGCCCACCTGCTGCGCGCGCCTAGTCTTGACGCGTCGCAGGAGGCCGAATTCCGCGTGCTGTTTGATCGCGCTGACGAGTACGACGGCCTCATCCGCACGCTCGCCGATGCCCGGAAGGCCGTCTCGGGTCAGTCCGCCGCCGATCTGACGAAGGTGTTGCGGCGTCAGCGCAAAGACTACGAAACGATCGTCGCAATCGACTTTTTCCCGGGTGAGGCGGCCACGCGTGCCGAGGCGGCCTGGCAGGATTTTGTGGCGCACGTCGATACGGTGCTTTCGCCTGGCGAGCCGCACGCAGCAGACCGCGCAATCCGCTCGCTATCCGTTGAGGATTATCAGGGGCGGACCTGGGCGACTCGCAGGCGCATGTGGGTCGACCGGGTGGCGAGCGCATGGCTGATCCGCCGTTTTATCGACCGCGACGCGCGCTTTGTCTGGTTGCCGTCGCCGGACGCCTGCCCGGCCGACGCGCTCGGCTTCGATTTCGATGGTGCAGCCTTTACCCATGTTGGAGACCGCGTCACGTTCGAAGTGCTGCTGGCGAGCTTCAGCTTGGACAGGGACCCGGCGCTCGTGCGGCTCGGCGCAATGGTTCACGCGCTCGACGTAGGTGGCGCGAGCGTGCCTGAAGCCATCGGGTTTGAAGCGGTCATGGCCGGGACACGCGGGCGTGCGGCAGACGACGATCAGCTGCTCGCCGCGATGAGCCCGGTGCTCGACTCGATGTACACGCATTTCGTGGCCAGCGAAAAATTCAGCGAAACGGAAAAACGCCAATGAGCACGACGACCGCGCACGTGCCCGGCTACTCGCTCGGCCAGATGGCACTTTACATGCTGAAGCTTGGCACTATGGGCTTTGGCGGACCGGTTGCGCTCGTTGGCTACATGCGCCGTGATCTGGTCGAGCAGCGCAGCTGGATTGCGGAAGCAGACTATCGCGAAGGGCTGGCACTCGCGCAGATGATGCCCGGCCCGCTTGCCGCGCAGCTTGGCATCTATCTCGGCTTCGTGCACTACCGTCTTCTGGGCGCGACCGTTGCAGGGCTCGCCTTCGTGCTGCCGTCGTTCCTGATGGTCGTCGCGCTCGGCTGGGCCTACGCGCATTTTGGCGGACTGTCGTGGATGCAGGCTGTCTTCTACGGCGTTGGCGCTGCCGTAGTCGGCATCATCGCGATGAGCGCTTTCACGCTGTCGACCAAGACGCTCGGAACCGACCGCCTGCTCTGGATCGTTTTCCTGACTCTCGCAGTCGTGACGGTTGCCACGGAATCGGAGATTGCCTGGCTCTTCATCGCGGGTGGTGTCGTCAGCTGGTTGCGCCGCGCTGCGCCCCGGTGGCTGGGCAAAGATGGCCTCAACTCACTGGCTGTGACGCAGGCGCCTGCACTTGCGGGTGTATTCAGCGGACTTGATCTCCCGCTGCTCGGGCAGATTGGTCTTTTCTTCACGAAGGCGGGCGCGTTCGTATTCGGGTCGGGCCTCGCAATCGTGCCGTTCCTGTATGGCGGTGTCGTCACCGAACACCACTGGCTCAACGACAAACAGTTCGTCGATGCGGTGGCCGTTGCGATGATCACGCCGGGGCCGGTCGTCATCACCGTCGGTTTTATCGGCTATCTGGTTGCAGGGCTGGCCGGTGCCTGCGTCGCCGCGCTCGGCACGTTTCTGCCGTGCTACCTCTTTACGGTGCTGCCCGCACCGTACTTCAAGAAATACGGGCGGCTTCCCGCCGTGAAGGCATTCGTTGACGGCATTACCGCTGCGGCAGTGGGGGCGATTACCGGTTCGGTCATCGTCATTGCCAGGCGTTCGGTCATCGACTGGCCAACCGCGCTGATCGCACTCGCAACCGTGCTGCTGCTGTGGCGCTTCAGGAAACTTCCAGAGCCCGTGATCGTCGTCGCAGCTGCCCTGATCGGCCTTGCCCTCTATCCGCTTCTGCATCTGCACGCCTGGTAACCCGCGTGCGGGATAACTGCGAGGAATGCATATGAAATCGCGACGTACTTTTCTGCACGATTCCGCCGCAGTCGGCGCAGGAATGATGCTGTCCCAGGCGCAGATGGTCCACGCGGCCAGTGCGCCCGGCTTTGTCGACAGACTCGTCAATGCGGACGGCAAGTATGCGGCGGCGGCGCTGCCATTTGCCTATGACGCGCTCGAACCGGTCGTTGATGCCCGCACGGTTGAACTCCACTTCAACTTCCACCACAAGCCAGCCGCCGCTGCGGCAAACAAGGCGGAGGAAGGACTCGCCAGGGCACGCGAAACCGGCGACTTCGCATCGGTGAAGTTCCATACCAGGGAGCTGGCCTATCAGCTGTCCAGTCACATCCTGCACACGATTTAAAGCATTTCGGGTAAGGGCGGCGAGCCGAAGGGCGATCTGGCAAAAGCGATCGACACCAACTTTGGCTCGTACGAGAAGTTCAGGGCGCAGCTCATGGCAGCGACGATTGCCACTGAAGCGTCAGGCTGGGGCGTCGTTGGATACCTCCCGTCAACCGGAAAGCTCATGGTCCTGCAGTGCGAGAATCACCAGAAACTTACGGCGTGGGGCATTCAGCCAATCCTGGTCCTCGACGTTTTCGAGCACGCGTATTACCTGAAATACCAGAACCGCCGCAACGAGTATGTCACCCAGCTTTTCAGCATCATCAACTGGGATAACGCTGCAATGAGACTGCAGGCGGCAATGCCGTCACGCGCAACGGTCTGATGCACGCGCGTGGCGCGACTTCGAGGCGAAAACCCGGGTCCTGACATGGCTCATGCGAGGGTGCCACTTTCAATCCTGCGCCCGCCTGCGGGCGTGGACCAGAGCGCGTGGCTGCTGCTCGTCGCACGGAGCCTGCGCGGGATTTGCGACGGCTTCGTCGCCGTACTGCTGCCAGCGTATTTGCTGTCGCTTGGTTTCGGAAAGCTCACGGTCGGTCTGATCGGCACCGCCACGCTGCTGGGCTCGGCCGTTGCGACGATTGTCGTTGGCCTGCTGGGCAGCCGTTACCCGCAGCGTGCGCTGCTGCTCTTCGCAGCCGCGCTGATGGCGGCAACCGGTCTCGCGTTTGGATTGCTGTCGTCACTCTGGCCACTGCTCGTGGTGGCGTTCGTCGGCACGCTCAATCCGAGTTCGGGCGACGTCAGCCTGTTTCTGCCTCTCGAACATGCACGCCTTGCCGAGGCTGCGAAGAGCGACACCCGGACTGCGCTCTTTGCGCGTTACAGCCTCGTGGGTGGACTTTCGGCAGCGCTAGGCGCGCTGCTCGCCGGACTCCCGGATTGGATGGCAGCACATACCAGTGTTACCTCGCTCGTCGCCATGCGTGGGATGTTCATCGTTTACGCGATCACGGGCTTCGTCGTCTTCCTGCTGTACCTCCGGTTGCCACGGCGTGAGGCGCACGCAGCAGCCGCGCGGACACCGCTCGGCCCGTCGCGTAGCATCGTCACACGTCTCGCGCTGCTGTTCAGCGTTGACGCGTTTGCAGGCGGTTTGCTCGTGAACTCGCTGCTGACGCTTTGGCTGATCCAGAGTTTTGGTCTTTCGCTCGCCGCCGCAGGGCAGTTTTTTTTCTGGTCCGGGCTGCTCAGCGCGGGTTCGCAACTGGCCGCCGCGCCGATTGCCCGCAGGATCGGCCTGCTCAACACCATGGTGTTCACCCACATCCCATCGAGCTTGTGCCTGATCGCTGCTGCCTTCGCGCCAACGCTACCACTGACCCTGGTCTTGTTGCTTGTGCGTAGTGCGCTGTCGCAGCTCGATGTGCCGACCCGGAGTGCCTATGTAATGGCTGTCGTGACACCGCCCGAAAGACCGGCCGCAGCGAGCTTTACTGCGGTGCCGCGTAGCCTCGCGGCGGCGGTAGCGCCGACAATTGCTGGTGGGTTGCTTGGAGCGGGATGGCTCGGGGCGCCACTGATCGCTTGCGGCACGCTCAAGATTGCCTACGATCTCGCAGTGCTCGCAGCATTCCGTCATATCAGGCCGGACGGAGGATCATCGTGAAATGTGGACGCGCAGGCCGTCGCGTCGTTGCGCGGCTCTTCGGCACGCTTTTCGCACTCGCGATTGTGGCCGGTAGTGTTGCCAGTTCTGTCGCACATGGAGCGGATGACGCGGTAACCGACAATCTGCCACTGAGGCACGTCGGGGACGTTCCGCTGCCAGGACGGGCGTCACGATTCGACTATGAAAGCTACGATCCAGAGCGGCATCTGCTGTTCATCGCGCATCTGGGTGACAGCGAAGTCGTGGTGTTCGATACCTTTGCTTCCCGCGTCGTCACGCGCATACCCGGAATCTCCTCCGTGCATGGCGTACTGGTAGTGCCCGACCTGTCCCGCGTGTATGCATCGGCAACCGGCACGAACGAGATTGTCGCTATTGACGAGCGCACGCTGAAGATCATCGCCCGCGCGCCAGGCGGCATCTATCCGGACGGCATGGCGTACGCGCCCGACGCGCGCAGGCTCTTCGTTTCGGATGAGACGGGAGAGACGGAGACCGTGATCGACGTCGCGGGCAACCGGCGTATTGCGACGATTCCGCTCGACGGGGAAGTTGGAAATTCGCAATACGATGCGGTTTCGCGACACATCTTCGTCAACGTGCAGACGCGACGCCAGTTGGTGGAGATTGATCCAGCTACCAACACGATTGTTTCCCGTACCGATCTGCCGGGCGCGAAAGGCAATCACGGACTGCTGATTGTCCCGGAATTGCACCTCGCACTGATAGCCTGTGAGGACAACGATCGCCTGCTGGTACTCGACATGCACACGATGAAGGTTGTCTCGGCGTTCGATACCAGCGGCGAGCCGGATGTCCTGGCGTTCGATCCCGCATTGCACACGGTCTTCGTGGCTGGCGAGGCAGGCGTCGTGTCGATGTTCAGCGTCGACGCGTCCCGTGTGTCGAAGATTGGCGACGGGCGCGTGGGACCGAATGCACACGTTGTCAGTCTCGATGCGGCGACGCACCGGTCGTACTTTCCGCTGAAGGACGTCGGCGGGCATCCCGTCCTGCGGATCATGGCACCGCGATAGGGGCGCGCCTTGTCAGTCCTGTTTCGACGCTTGCGGCGCTTCACGTGTCAGCTTTGCCTGCCGCCGGGATTTTTCATTGAGGATCTGATGACGCCTGTGGTCTGTCATTTTTTTCCAGCCGCGGGCTTCCTCACGCGTCCGGTAGCAGCCAGTGCAGAGCCCGGTCTTGCCATCGAACGCGCATAGGTCGATGCAGGGAGATTTGACTGCCATGGCTCAGGCTACGGCCCGGTTGGGATTCACTTCGACCGTCACATGCGACAGTCCCTTGAACCGCTTTAGCGCCGCGTGATAGAAACCCGGGTTGCGCTGTGCTTCACCTGTGGCGACCGAAACGACCGCGCTCATATGCCCTGGGCCTACGCGCCACACATGCAGGTCAAGCACGGTGTCGCCGTTGTCTTCGATGACGTGGCGGACGTTCTCGGCCATGCGGCGGTCCGTGTTCATGTCGAGCAGGATGCCACCCGTATCGCGCATGAGACCCCACGACCAGTTTGCGATGACGAGCGCGCCAATTGTGCCTGCAAGCGGGTCCATCCAGACCCAGCCAAACGCGCGGGCCAGCAACAGGCCGATGATGGCCAGCACGGAAACTGCAGCGTCTGCAATCACGTGAATGTAGGCTGAGCGGATGTTGTGGTCACGGTTCGCGGCAGCCTGCGCGTCGTCGTGGTCGTGCTCGTGTTCTTCGAACTCGATTGAATGCTCGCCATCAGGCAGGCGGACGACGGCCTTGAAGGCATGCGGCTCGGGAATGTCGTCCTTCGACTCGAGATGGCCGCCGCGATCGATAAATGCGAAGGTTTGCTGCGCGCCATCGGGGCGGATTGTCGTCACTGAAACAGCATCGGCGCCAAGATTCGAAGCAGCCGTTTCTGGCTTGATACGGAAGACGGGCGGCACGCCATCTTCGAAGATCGAAACGGCAAAGACGCCGGCGCTACCGAAGATGCGTTGCACCTCTTCTTCGTGGCCGTGGTCGTCTTCATGCCCATGCGCGTGGCCATGAGCGTGCCCGTGACTGTGTCCGTGGCTGCGCCCGTGATGGTCGCCGCTCAGCAGCCAGACGCTCGCCAGATTGACCAGCAGGCCAAGCACCGCGATGGGGAGCGCCTGGCCGAAGTGGATCGGTACCGGCGAGAGAAAGCGCGAAACGGCCTCGTACCCAATCAGCAGCGCAATCATCGCGAGCACGATGGCGCTGGTAAAGCCTGCGAGGTCTCCGAGCTTGCCGGTCCCGAATACGAAGCGCGGGTCGGCCGCGTGCCGGCGTGCGTAGGTATACGCCAAAGCAGCGATCAGCATTGCGCCGGCGTGCGTCGACATGTGGAGTCCATCGGCGACGAGTGCGAGCGAGCCAAAAAGACTGCCGCCGACAATTTCAGCCACCATCATCGCGCTGCACAGCGCGATCACCATCCAGGTTCTGCGCTCGTTCTCTTCGTGGGCTGCGCCCAGAAAGATGTGATCGTGTCCCGCCCCGAAAGCGGCGTTCTTGAATTGACTCATGTTTCTCTCACTTGAAGTAGCTGTGCACTACTTCGATCAGTTGGTCGGTGCCGCTGCCGTGCTCGTCGTCGTGCGGCTCTGCGTCGACGAGGTGCGTACGGATATGGTCTTCAAGAACCACCGCGAGCAGGCCGTTCATCGCGCCACGGCTGCTCGTAATGATCTGCAGCACGTCCATGCAACCGCGCTCTTCCTCGAGCGCACGCTCGATGGCCTCGACCTGTCCCTTGATGCGGCGCACCCGGTTGAGCAGTTTCTGCTTTTCGCGAATCGTATGGCTCATGCTCGGCCTCCAGTTATAGCGTAGGGGGGTATATTAACGAAATAGGGTGGAGGGGTATACTAAAATGTCCTTGCGGGACACGGCGCGATGCTTTTATAATCGCGGCCCTCTTCGGGGAGTAGCCGCTCCAGGCGCAATGTCTGGAGGCGCACGTCAACATACTTGTCCGCTAACTGGCGACATGGCGTGTGCAGCGCAAGCCTGGCAAGACCGATGACGTGCATCCCCACCTGGCCGGGTCGCGGGGGTGTGTGTCATCGCGTGTTGACTGTGCGGCCCGGTAACAACAAAGTTTGCCGACCGGCTACCGACCAAGCTTTCATGGCGAAGTCGATGAGCAACCCCGGCGTCGGGGCTTTTTTAAATATCGCCCCGTCGCGGACACAAAGGTCGCGTAGGATCTCGAAAGTACCCGTACCGCGACCGGAGTGTGCTTGCGTCAATAACCCACCTGCGGAGGATTCAAAATGAGCATCTTTGGTGACATCGTGAACAAGCTCTTTGGCAAGGCGAAGCCCGACCAGCCGCCGCCTGCGGCCGAACCGACACCGGATCCCGCTGCAGCGCAGGCTGGCGCACCCAATGCCGCGCCCGCGCCGCTGACTGACGTTGACGTCGCTGCCGTCATGGACCAGCTCGTGAGCGAAAGCGGGCAAACGTTGAACTGGCGCACGTCGATCGTCGACACAATGAAGGCGCTCGGCGTTGACAGTAGCCTCGAGCATCGCAAGCAGCTCGCGCAGGAACTGAAATACGACGGCGACGTGGACGATTCGGCGAGCATGAACGTCTGGCTGCACAAACAGGTGATGCAAGCGCTGGCGGCAAACGGCGGGAAGTTGCCGCCAGATCTGGCGGGCTAACGGCTCGCTAGCGTCGCCTGTTTTGGGGCGATCGCGACGGCGGAGCGGCGCACCACACTTGCAGTAACGCGGCTGCCTTCGGGTAGCCGCTTTTCCGTCCGGCAGCAAACGACGCGCCCGATCTGCGCTCGGCTGTTCGGCGGATCTCCAGCAAAAAGCTCACCGACAAAGCCTGCGCGACATGCGCAACAAATTGATCCTTTGTTGGTCAGGCCCCCTCGTCCGTCGCGACGGCCAGTTCTCATGGCCGACGGCGTTCATCGACCCGAAACTGCCCGCCGCGCTGTTGCGGACAATGTCCGCTCCGTGTTAGTCAAGCGGCCGTTCATACAAGCAAGACCATGACCCCAACAGGGGCGAAATGTCCCTTGCACTCAAACGCGCATACAGCGTTTTGAGGAATGAATTTAGCTCGCCAACGAGCCGCACGGCATTCTAGACCTCGTCGCGTTCGCGCACGCCGACGGCGTCGTGTTCCGTGAGCCTGCGCGCAGCAGCGGGCGCGGCCGCCGCGCAGCATCACCGGCGCCCGTGGTGATCAGGAAGAAAAGCCCCAGGCAGGCTGAAGGCCATCAACCGCCGGTATGCTCCTTGACCGCGCTGTCCCTCACACGCCGATCAGCGAGCCAATGAGACAGACGGTCAAACCACAGGTGCACGACCGGCGTCGTAAACAACGTCAGCATTTGCGAAACGATCAGTCCGCCGACAATCGCGATGCCGAGCGGCACGCGCAGTTCGGCACCCGCGCCGTGCCCGAGTGCGAGCGGCAGCGCGCCGAATAGCGCGGCGAGCGTCGTCATCATGATTGGACGAAAGCGCAGCACACAGGCCCGGCGGATCGCCTCGCGCGGCGACAGGCCTTGCTCGCGCTCGGCCACCAGCGCGAAGTCGATCATCATGATCGCGTTCTTCTTGACGATGCCAATCAGCAGAATGATGCCGATCATCCCCATGATCGACAGATCCTGACCGCACAGCATCAACGCAAGCAATGCGCCCATGCCCGCCGAAGGCAGCGTCGAAATGATGGTGAGCGGATGTATGGCGCTCTCGTACAGGATGCCGAGAATCAGATAGACCACCACGAGCGCCGCGGCGATCAGATACGGCTCGCTCGCGAGCGACGCCTGGAACGCCTGCGCCGTGCCCTGAAACGATCCCGTCAAACTATCGGGCTTGCCTGCTGCGAGTTCGGCCTGGTGAATCGCCGTCACCGCGTCGCCCAGCGACCGACCCGCCGCCAGATTGAACGAGATCGTCACGGCCGGGAACAGGCCCTGATGATTCACCGAGATCGGCGACACATTGTTTTCGATCGTGGCGAGCGTATTGAGCGGCACCAGTTCATTCGTGAGCGGCGAACGCACGTAGAGATGCGCGAGTGCATCCGTCGTCAGTTGAAAGCGTGGATCGACCTCTTCGACGACGTGGTACTGATTCAATTGCGTGAACAGCGTCGCAATCTGCCGCTGGCCGAATGCATCGTAGAGCGTGTCGTCGATGGCTTGCGCCGTGATGCCAAAACGCGAAGCCGTGCTGCGGTCAATTACGAGTGTTGCGCTGGTAGCGGCGGCTTGCTGGTCGGACGTGACGTCAGCGAGTTGCGGCAGCTTCGACAGGCGATCGGTCAGCACGGCCGCCCAGTGATTCAGTTCGCTGATGTCGGGGTCCTGCAACGTGTACTGATACTGCGCAGCGCTGATGCGGCCACCCACCTGAATATCCTGGCGAACCTGCATCGACAATGAAATGCCCATGACCTTCGCCAGTTGCGGCTTCAGACGATTGAGAACCTGCGCGGCACTGTCCTTGCGCTGGCCAAAGGGTTTCAGGTTGATCATGACGCGCCCCTGGCTCACGGTCGGGTTGGCGCCCATCCAGAAGTACACGTTGTCGACGGCAGGATCGGCTTCGATCAGATGGCCAAGCTGCTGCATCTTCTGGGACATTGAGCGCGGCGAGATATCTGGCGCGGCTTGTGCGACGCCCATGATGAGCCCGGAGTCTTCCTGCGGAAAAAAACCCTTCGGGATCGCGACGAACAACGCGCCGGTGGCGACAATCGTCGCCACTGTGACAGCCAGCATCAGCTTCGGGCGGTTCAGTACCCAATCGAGGCCGCGCTCGTAGCGCTGCTCCACGGCAGTGAAGACCGCTTCAAGCCCTGCTTCGAGGCTGTGCATCCAGCCGCCGCCATCCGGCTTGGGCAAACGGATTAGCCAGCCACACAGCATCGGGGTGACGGTCAACGAGACCAGTGCCGACATCACGATCGCCGCGCTCACCGTCACTGCGAATTCGCGGAACAGCCGGCCGACGATGCCGCCCATCAACAGGATCGGAATGAACACCGCGATCAGCGAGATCGTCATCGAAATGATGGTGAAACGCACTTCCATCGCGCCGAGCAGCGCGGCCTTCATTCTGGGCACGCCTTCTTCGACATGCCGCATCACGTTCTCGATCACCACGATCGCATCGTCCACCACGAAGCCCACCGCGATGGTCAGCCCCATCAACGACAGATTGTCGAGGCTATAGCCCAGCAGGTACATCGCGCCGAACGTGGCGACCAGCGAAAGCGGAATCGTCAGGCTCGGAATGATGGTCGCCCATAAGTTGCGCAGGAACGAGAAGATCACCATGACGACGAGCGCGATTGTCAGCATCAGCGTGAACTGCACGTCATGCACGGATGCATTGATGGTCTGCGTGCGATCGCCCACTACGTACAGGTGCGCGGCTGCGGGTAGCGACGCCTCGAGCGCGGGCAACTTCGCCTTTATGTTGGCGATCGTCTGCACGACGTTGTAGCCCGGCTGCTTGTGAATGTCGAGAATGATCGCGCGTTCGTGCTGGAGCCACGCAGCCTGCTGATTGTCTTCGGCGGCGTTCAGCACTATGCCGAGATCGGAGAGGCGAATCGGCGCGCCATTCTTGTACGCGACCACCAGATCGCGATACTGCGACGCGGTGGTGATCTGGTCGGTCGCGTTGAAGATCACCGAGCGGTCGGGACCGTTCAGGCTACCCTTCGGTGCATTCACCGTCTCCACGCCGACGATCGAGCGCACATCCTCCAGCGTCAGACCGCGTCCGGCGAGCTTGTCAGGATCGAGCTGGATACGCACTGCGGGGCGCTGCTGGCCGTGGAAATCGACCAGACCGACACCGGGCATCTGCGAGATCTCTTGCGCGAGATAGTCTTCGGCGTAGCTGTCGAGTTGCGTGAGCGTGAGTGAAGGCGAAGTCAGCGCCAGAGACAACAACGTGAAGTCGGCGGGGTTGACCTTTTGATACGTCGGCGGGTTGGGCAGATTCTTCGGCAGCGTGCCGCCGGCCGCATTGATCGCCGTCTGCACGTCTTGCGCCGCGCCGTTGATGTCGCGCGACAGGTCGAACTGCACGACGATGCTGGTGTTGCCGAGCGCGCTGGACGACGTCATCTGCGTCACGCCCGCAATCAGCGAGAGTTGCCGCTCCAGTGGCGTCGCCACCGAAGTCGCCATAGTCTCCGCACTTGCGCCGGGCAACTTCGCCACGACCTGGATGGTTGGAAAATCGACTTGTGGCAGCGGCGCGACCGGCAGCAGGAAATACGCCACCCCGCCGGCCAGCAGCACCGCGATCGCCAGAAAACTGGTCGCGATGCGCCGCTTGATGAACAATTCCATGAGGCTCATGACGGATTGTCCTGATTAGCCTGGCTGTCTGCCGGGTTGGCATTGGCCGGCGCCTCGGCAACCGCCGCTACCGTGGTCGCCGCCACATGCACACCCGGATTCAACCGGCTTTGTCCATCGAACACCACGAGATCCGTGAGCGCGATGCCACTGCGAATCTCCGTCATACCGTCGACGGTGACGCCGGTTTGCACCGGACGCATCTGCGCCGTACCGTTCGCGGTGATCACGTACAGCTGCGTGCCGTTCTGCGTATTCACCAGCGCGCGGCTCGGCACCGCAAGCCGCTTTGCGTCGGTACGCATCAGCACACGCGCATTCACCAGTTCGCCGGGCCACAGCGTGCGGTCCGTGTTGGTGAATGAAGCCTTGAGTTTGATCTGGCCGGTCGTGGCATCGACCGTGCTGTCGATGAACACGAGCGTGCCGTCGGCGAGCGCGGTATCGCCGGCACGCGTGGTGACATTCACCGCGAGCGGCGCTTTCGCCTGATTGGCGAGCAGTTCGGGCAGCACGTCCTGCGGCACGGAGAACAGCACCGTGATCGGCTCCATCTGCGTGACGGTGACGATACCGGTCGTGTCGGTCGGATGCACGATTGCGCCGATATCTGCCTCGCGCGCGCCGACGCGTCCGGTGAACGGCGCGGCGAGCGTGGTGAAGCTCAGTTGCAGCCGGTCGCTCTGCACCAGCGCGGCGTCCGCTGCAACGGTCGCGCCGAGCGCCTCGACCTGCGCCTTCGCGGTATCCACGGCCTGCGTCGTCGCCGCGCCGATGCCGACCAGTTTCGCGTAACGCGCGAGATCGAGCCGCGCGTTATCGAGCGATGCCTGGTCTTTGCGCTGCGCCGCTTCCGCCTGTTGCAACTGGGCGGCGAGCGGTCCCTGATCGAGCTGCGCGAGCAGCTGGCCGGCTTTGACGTCCTGTCCTTCGGTGAAGGCGACGCGCTGCAACTGCCCGTCCACGCGCACCTTGACGTCCACGGTATTGAGCGCCTGAACCGTACCCACTGCGGCGACGCGGATCGGAAAATCGCGGCTCACTGGATGGCCGGCATTGACCGGCACGGCGGCCGCCGCCTTGACAGCTGGATGCTTCGGCCAAAACCACACGACCAGAATCGCGACAAGGACGACGCACGCCATGACGAGAGGCGCGCGGCGGCGCGTACGGGGCGCCTCGTGGTGCGGAGAGTCTGCAGGTTTCATGAGCGGGAAGGCGTAGAAGAGGAAGCGGTGGTGCTATCGGTCACGCCGAAGCCGCCGCCGAAAGCGCGAAACAGGCTCACCGATGCCTGCAGGCGCGCGAGCCGCGCCTGCACCAGTGTGTCTTCGGACTGATACAGCGTGCGTTGCGCGTCGAGCACGGTCAGAAAGTCAACCGTGCCGAGCTTGTACTGGGCCTGCGCGAGCGCGGCGGCTTTACGGGCGGCGTCGGCGGCGTTCTGGTCGGCGGCTTCCGCCAGCTGCTGTTGTTGCGCCGCCGTGAGCGAGTCTTCCACGTCCTGCAGCGCGGTGATGACGGCTTGCCGGTAGTCCGCGACGCCCTTCGCTTCGGCCGCCTGGCTCGCGTGCAACTGGCCACGCAGTGCGCCGCCGTCGAAGATCGGCGCTGCCAGCGACGCCGCAAGACTGGCGAACGGGCTCGACAGAAAGTGCGACAGCGACCGGCTGCTCAGGCCGCCGTCCGCGGTCAGCACGATGTTCGGCAGAAAGGCCGCGCGCGCCGCGCCAACACTCTGATTCGCCGACTGCAACTGCGCTTCCTTCGAACGGATGTCGGGGCGCGTTTCCAGCAGGCTCGCGGGCAGATTCGGACGCGGTTGGGGAATTGGGATGTCGGCGAGCGCGGTGTCGCTGACCGTGAACTGTTCAGGCGCGGTGCCCGCCAGCACCGCAAGCGCATGAATGCTGGTGTCGAGCTGCTGTTGCAGCGCCGGCACGGCAGCCTGAAACGTGGCAAGCGCGTTGCGCTGCTGCTGCACCTGCAATTCGGTCGCGACGCCCGCCTGTTGCTGCGCGAGCAGCAATTGCAGAATGTGCCCGGCATCGTCAGAAATGGAACGCGCAATCGCGAGCCGGCGGCGCAGGCTCTGCACCTGAAAATACGTGTCGGTGACCGATGCGGTTAGCGTCAGCGCCACCGTATCGCGATCGAACGCCGACGCGCGCGCGAGCAGATCCGCCGCGCTGGCGTTGGCGGCGTTGAAGCCCCAGAAGTCCACCTCGTAGCTGGCTTCGGCGAAGAGGCTCTGGCTCTTCGTGGTCGAACCGCGTCCCTGATGGCTGCGATCGAAAGTGCCGTCGAGTGATAGCGATGGATACTGCGGCGCGCCGGCTTTCTCTGCGTTGCCGCGTGCCTGTTCGACGCTCGCAATCGCCGACGCCAGCGTGAAGTTGTTGCGCAGGCTACGCTCGACCAGCCCGTCGAGCGAGGGGTCGTGATACTCGCGCCACCAGCCGCTTCTGACGGGCACCGTATCGGCGAGCGACCCACCGGCCGCACCGTCGAAAGATTGCGCCAGTGGCACGCCCGGCCGTTGCCAGGCAGGCACAAGGGAACACCCGGCCAGCAACGCGACGCCCAGCACACACAAGGCGGCGCGCAGGCACCAGAGGCACGATACGCGCGCAGGAGGACTGACTGCGCGCGAAAGCGGCGCCAAACGGGACAGTCCTGACATTGGAGAACGCTCCGGCAACTGGAAATGTCGCCAGATTAGCCAGCGGGGCCTGTCGGCGCTCTCGCCCGATGATTAAATTAATTTAATGGGGCGCAACAAGCCGCGTTGGTGCTCCCAAGCCAGGCGTGCGAGGCTTGCAGCGCGAGTCAGGGTGCCGGGTTCAGCACGTATCCCGCGCCGACCACCGTATGAATCAGCGCCACCGGGAAGTCGCGATCCACCTTCGCCCGCAGCCGATGCAGGTGCATGTCGATGATGTTGCCGCGCGGCTCGAAATCGTAATTCCACGCCGCCTCGAGCAGCATGCTGCGCGTCACAACCTGCCCCTCGCGGCGCGCCAGACATTCGAGCAACAGGAATTCGCGGTGCTGCAGACGCAGATCTCGGCCGCCGCGGCTTGCTGTCCGCGCCCGCGTGTCGAGCACCAGATCCGCGCATTCGAGCCGCTCGCTCATCCTGCTGCGATCCGCCCGCCGCGCAAGCGCCTCGATTCTTGCCAGCACTTCGACAAAGGCATACGGCTTGACGAGATAGTCGTCGCAGCCTGCGCGAAGCGCCTCCACGCGTGCGTACAGGTCACCGACCGCCGACAGCATCAGCACCGGCGTTGTATCCCCACCGGCGCGCAACTGCTGGACGAGAGCCACGCCGTCGAGCGCCGGCAAGCGCCGATCAGTCACAATTACGTCGTAGATGCCTTCTCGCGCATAGGCGAGCCCGGTCGCACCGTCGGCTACCGTGTCGACAATCAGACCGCTCTCGCTCAGGCCACGCGCCAGGAACTGGCTGGCGCGCGTATCGTCTTCGATCAGCAGGATTCGCATGCGCAATCGGGGCAATGGAGGGCTTACATTAAAATTATTTCATGTTGGCGCGAAATGCCTGTACAGCTTCGCGCGGCATACTGCGGACATCGTAGGTACGAGCGTAGTGTAAAACGGCCGGCAGGCGCACGTTCGACGCTCGCTCATTTCTGGAAAAGGCATGTCGAACGTATTGGTCGTCGAGGACGACGAGCAGACCCTCGCGGAAATCGTCGAAGCGCTCACGGATCACGGCTGCAAGGTCGAAGCCGCGAGCACAGGGCGCGACGGTTTGATGCTCGCGGTCGCCAACACTTATGACGCTATCGTGCTCGATCGTATGTTGCCGGGCGGCCTCGAAGGGCTCGGCATGCTGTCTGCATTGCGCAGCGCCGGCGTGCTCACGCCGGTGCTGATCCTGAGCGCGCTGTCCGCGGTCGACGAACGTGTGCGCGGTTTGCGGGCCGGCGGCGACGACTATCTGACCAAGCCGTTCGAGTTCATCGAACTGACCGCGCGGCTCGATGCGTTGATGCGCCGGCGCGAGGCGGCGCCCGGCGTGCAGGAGTACCAGGTCGGCCCGTTGCGTCTGGACCCACTCAAACGGGAAGTGACCTGCGCCGGCCGCCCGGTACCGCTGCTGCCGCGCGAGTACCGGCTGCTCGAATACCTGATGCAGCACGAAGGCCAGGTGGTGAGCCGCACCATGCTGTTCGAGGCGGTATGGGACTACCGGCTCGACGAGCGGACCAACGTGATCGACGTACATATCAGCCGTCTCAGGAAGAAGCTCGACCCGGACGGGACGGCTCCGATGATCGATACCGTGCGCGGTTCGGGGTACATGCTGCATGCGCCTGCCTGAATTGCACCGCACCACCGGCTTTCGCCTCGCCACGCTGTTTCTGGTGCTGTTCGGCGTGATCGCGTTGCTGCTGTTCGGTTACCTGTACCGCGAGATCACTGGCTTCGAACAGGAACGCATCGATGACTGGCTGATTCGCGAGCACGCCCAGTTGAAACGCGAATTGCCGGACGTACTTGTCGCGCGATTCGAGCATCAGAACCAGTTCGATCCGCGCCGCCAGCGCCCGTTCGGCCTGTTCGACGCCAGCGGCAAACATCTTGCCGGCGGCTATGCGGGCGATCAGCCGGCGATCCCCGTGTTCGACAAGCCGTTTTCGATGCGCCTGGCCAATCTGCCGGGCCACCCGCCTGGCAGATGCATCGCCGCTCGCCTGCCCGATAGCCGCATCGCGTTGCAATGCCAGAACACCCTCGAACTCGACCACTTCGACGACGAACTGCTGCATGCACTGCTTTCCACCGCGATGATCACGCTCGTGATCGGCCTGATCGGGGCGAGCCTGATTGGCATTTCGGCGATGCGGCGGCTCGATGCGGTGACCGCGTCGATTGAGGAAATCGTCGCGGGCAATCTCAGCAGGCGTTTGCCAGTGCATTCGAAACGCGACGACGTGGATCGGCTGGTCGGCGTCGTGAACGGGATGCTCGACGAAATCGAACGCCTGATGAACGAAGTCAAAGGTGTGTGCGATGCGATTGCGCATGATCTGCGCACGCCGCTCACGCGAATGCTCGGCGGACTCGAACGTGCGCAACGGCGCGCCAAAACCGAGGCAGAGTATCGCGCGGCGATTGATGAAACCATCATGGAAACCAGCGGCCTGCTACGCACTTTCAACGCACTGCTGCGTATTTCGGAAATCGAAAGCGGCGTGCGCCGCGCCGGCTTCGCTAGCGTCGATCTGGCCGCCGTCGCCGACGATGTGTTTGAGTTCTACGAGCCGGCTGCCGAAGACAGGCAGATTAGCTTCGAGCTACGACGGACCGTGTCCGGGCCGCTGGAGATCCAGGGCGATCCGAATCTGCTGTTCGAGGCACTGGCGAATCTGGTGGAAAATGCCATCAAGTTCGCGCCGCACGGCGGAGCCGTGCGTATCACGCTATGGCAGCACGCAAGAGGCGCTGGCTTGACGGTCGAGGACAATGGCCCAGGCATCGCCCGGGCCGAGCGCGATGCCGTACTGCGCCGTTTCTATCGTGGCGAGGCCAGCCGTCATACGCCCGGCAGCGGCCTGGGGCTCAGTCTTGCCGCCGCCGTTGCCGCCATGCACGGCATGATGCTGGAGTTTCACAATGCGGACACCGGTTGTGAGATCAGTCTCTTCAAACCCACGCAAAGTCACCTGGCGCATAACCGATGATCGATCGACAGCTGCCGGCGCACCGAGCCCACTCCTTAGGGTTCTCGCAGGACCCAGGCTTCTGTAGTGTGTCGCGCAGAGTGTGGCGCGAAAGTGCGACGTGAAATCACGACTGTCTCTTGTCGAGCCGCAAGCGGACGACCAACGAATATCGTCCAGTGACTGAAACTGGTCCGTTTGCCGTCCAATCGAATGAGCAAAGGGAAAACCGCCCCCAACCAATCCTCGCAGTCTCCAGCAGCCGCTCATTCAACGATGAATGACCTCTACAGCGCACACTCCCGCAACTGCTGCGCGAGCAGACCCGCGTGCGGAGTCAGGGCCGAGAAGTCGCGCGCACAGAGATAAAGCCGCCGCGTGGCCCAGGCCTCCGCCAGTGGCACCACGACCACGTCGCTGCGCAGTTTTCTGGCGAGCCCATCGGAAAGGATCGAAATGCCGATCCCGGCTTCGACGTGCATGGCCACATGTTCGATGTTGCGCAACTGAATGCGGTAGTCGAGTTGGCGTCCCAGACGCGATGCACGTTCCGCGAGATGGGTTTCGAGCGCCGTGTCCGCCACGCCCACGATTGGCTCACCCAGGATGTCGGCAAAGGCTACGTCCGGCTGCTGGGCGAAACGATGCGACCGGCCGACGACCACGACGAGCCGGTCACGGGCGATCAGATGCGTCTGCAGCGTGCCGAGGTCCGTTATGTCCGCAACGACGCCCAGATCTGCGCGCCTGTCCACGAGCGTCTGGACGATCTCCGCACTGGGCCGCTCCTCCAGGTCGATCGACAGGTCGCGATGCGCTGCCAGAAATCGGCAAAGCTGCGGCGGCAGGAACGCCGCCATGGCGGCGGTGTTGGATAGCAACCTGATGCGGCCTTTCAAGCCCGTTGCGTAGGTTCGCAGTTCGCCGCGCATCATTTCGACCTGGCCCAAAATCGAACGGGCATGGCGAACCAGCGCGTCGCCCGCAGCGGTAGTGCGCACGCCACGACGGTTGCGTTCCAGTAGCGGCGCGCCCAACGCCGCCTCCATGCTGGCAATGCGTTCACTCACCGACGCGAGCGCAAGATGCATCGTGCGGGCACCTTGTGTCAGGCTCCCGCATTCCACCACGCTCAGGAACAGCCGCATATCCGTCAAGTCGAAGCGCATGGCCAAGTGTCATATCTTCGGAGTTTCCGAAGTCTAGCACCGGAATTGCCAGATTGTGAGAGTGCGACGTGACGACTAACATCGCTTCCATGAACACGATGGTTTTAGTTTTTTCCGCTGGATTGGCGGCTGGGGCGATGAACGCGCTGGCAGGGGGCGGCTCGTTCGTCAGTTTGCCGGCCCTGATTGCTGCGGGCGTGCCTCCGGTTCAGGCGAACACTTCGAGCACGGTCGCGCTGTTCCCGGGTGGGCTGGCCAGCGCGTGGGCCTATCGCGACGGACTGCGGCCGGTGGGCAACGTGTCGCTCCGCGCGCTGCTGGGGACGACGCTCTGCGGCGGCTTTGCCGGCGCGCTGCTGTTGCTGTGGACCTCATCGGCAGCGTTCACGTTCGTACTGCCATGGCTGCTGCTGGTTGCTTCCATCGCGCTCGCGTTCGGGCGGCGCATTGGCGAGGCGTTGCGCGCCCGCTGGCACATTCACGCGAACGCGGTACTGGCTGTTCAGTTCATGCTCGGCGTCTATGGCGGCTATTTCGGTGGCGCGGTCGGGATCATGATGATTGCGATATGGGGACTGCTCGACAACTCCGACCTTAAGCATCTCAACGCGCCGCGCACGCTGCTGGTCAGTGCGGCGAACATGGTGGCGGTACTCGCCTTCATCGTGGCCAACGCGGTGCACTGGCCCGAGACGCTGGTCATGCTGGTGGGCGCAATCATCGGGGGATACAGCGGCGCCCGGATCGGGCGCCGGACGCCGCCGCGCGTCATTCGCACCATCACGCTGCTTGTCACCTCCTGCATCACGCTGGCGTTCTTCGTGAAAACTTATGCGCCCCTGCTGCTGCATCGCTAATCAGTGAGGACACCATGCTCTGCGCCTTATTGGAAACGGTGGGAACACTGGCCATTCTGGCCAGTCTTGCGGCACAGTTCCGCAGACCTCGGCAGTAACGCCCTGGGTATCGATTCGACGCGGCTTGGCGAGAGCATCCATCAAATGATGGAGGCCAAAACGATCACTCGCGCATACGATCGGAATAGACGACAACGATAACGCTTGAGCGCTGCAAAGTCTGGCAAGGGGCCGAACCAGGGTTCGGATGAACGGGCCGTTTGCAGCACGAGTCAGCCGGTGTCACTAACCCGGAGGTGGGCCATTATGAAGACGCTAGTCCACACAGTTTGCGCGGTCGCCGTCATTGCTGTGCCAATCGCATCGTTGGCGCAGTCGGATGGAGGGCTGACGCGCGCGCAAGTGCAGGCCGAGATCGCTCAGCTACAGCAAGCCGGCTTCAATCCGGCCAACGCGAATACCGTCGACTTTCCCTCCAACATGCCGGCCACCGAAGCTAGCGCCGCCGGCCAGGGTAGCGGCTATGGCCCTGCAATGAACGGCACGTCGCAGATGGGCCATCCGGCCAGCCCGACTGGGATGAAGCCGGTGTTCTTCGGCGGGTCGTAAGCTTTTTTCATCTGACCAGGTCGGGCGATGGAGAGCATGCCGTCTCTCCCTGAGACGGCATGGAGCGTCGTGCCTTGCCCGTTTCGCCCAACTGCGCGGGGCCTGATCGCTCTCGCCGGGGAAGGCGCTGACGGCGGCCGGGACGGAAACGTCAGCGGGAGCGTTATACGCTTATTCTGCATTCCTACCAAATAGCCGATACTGGCCTGTTCGCTCATGGTTTGACAGCGAGCATGCAAAAAGCCTTCTCTGTTTCGACAAGCTTCGCTTCGACGAAGCCAGCGGCTGTTAGACGTTCGATCAACCCGCCCGGCTGTTGGCCCGAATAAGCAGTGAAACCGAGTGCGACTGCGCCCCCGTCTTTCATGGCACGCCGTATCTCGGCCAGGCCGGTTTCGGAGTCCGGCCAAACCTGCATGGAGTTGATGGCCAGCACCTTGTCGAAGGTGTTGTCTTCGAATGGCAACCGCTCCACTGCGCCGATTCGCAGGCGGACCCGGCCACGAGCGATTGCCGCGGCATTCCGGGCTGTGGCCTGCTCCAGCATTTCCTGTGATGGGTCGATGCCGTCAACATGCCCGGAGGGTGCCGCTGCTGCGAGCAGCTGAATACCCGCGCCGGGCCCAAACCCGATTTCAAGCACCCGGTCGTTTTCCCGAATCTCGAGAAGGTGGATCGTCCATGCCGCGCACGGTTGGTTCATCCGCGCCATGACTGTGCCGCCGAGCCGGCCGAGGATGCCTTCGGGTCGACCGAACGCTCGCATCAGAACACGCTCGAACGCGCCCATGATCGCTTCCCCTATGTTGCATGCGCGAAGTCTATCAGCGCCTCCTGGGCCAGCATCGCCACCGCCCTCCAGGTGCGGTCGGAATCAGCGTGCGGGAGGCCCCGGAAGCGGTTCGACCGGCTGCGGCTGCGCGGCGGGATCGACCACCGCGCTCACGCGTGCACGCAACCCGGTTACGCGGCCATCAACGGCGAACGGGCTCGCGCTTGCGATCATCGTCGAGCCGGACTGATTGGCGAATACCGGATCTTCGCTCTGTGTGGTGCGCTGGATCGCGTGGCCGCGATATGGATCGAGTTGCATCAGCGTCACCATCAACGATTCCGCAAAGAAGATTTACCGGAGCCGGCACGCATGTCGATTACATTTCTATTACGTCTTGTTTCGCACCGGCAGGGCGTACTTGTCCTGATTGCCCCGATTTGGCCGGCTATGCAGAAATGCGCATGGAAGCCGTCGTGAATGGCCAAGACGAAGCGATATTGGCTTCCTATAGTCGCTCTCAGCGTCTCGCCCCGGCGCTTTTTCGTGCGGGGCGGTTCGATCGATACCACGCCTATTCTGGAGGAGCCCAACCCGCAGTCGACGCGAACAAGAGAGTCGTGAACCGGCCGCCGCCCCAACCGCGCGAAGCGGGCAAGCCCGGCCGGTATGCACGCCACAGCAGTAAACCCATGCTTGCCGACAAAGGAAACAACATGCGTTTTGCGAAGACTCTTACCCCTATCGCAGTTGCCGTTGGAGCACTTCTCGCTGTTGCACCGCTCGCCTCGCGCGCGGATACCGTCGTTAAAATCGGTTTTGCCGCGCCGCTCACCGGACCGAACGCCAATTACGGCAAAGACCTGGAAAACGGCGTCAAGATGGCCCTCGACGACGCCAAGGCGCAAGGCGTCAAAATCAACGGTCAGCCCGTCTCGTTCGAACTCGTCGCCGAAGACGATCAGGCCGACCCGCGCGTGGGCGTGCAGGTCGCGCAAAAGCTGGTGGACGAAGGCGTTTCGGTCGTCGTCGGCCACTTCAACTCGGGCACGACCATTCCCGCTTCCGAGCTGTACGAAAAGGCAGGCCTGCCCGACATCGATCCGGCCGCCACGAACCCGGTCATCAGCGGCCGCGGCTTCAAGAACATCTTCATGGTGATCTCGAGCGACGCGCAAAACGCGGGCACCGCGGGCGCCTACGCGGTCACGACGACGAAGGCCAAGCGCATCGCCGTCATCGACGACCGCACGGCGTTCGGCCAGGGCGAAGCCGACGAATTCGTGAAGGCCGTCAAGGCGCATGGCGGCGAGATCGTCGACCGCGAGTACACGACGAACCAGGCAACGGACTTCAAGACGCAGCTCACGAACATCAAGAGCAAGAACCCCGATCTGATTTTCGTGGGCGCCCTTAATCCGCAGGCGGCCGGCATCATGAAGCAGATGGCCCAACTCGGCATCAAGGCGCAGTACGTGGGCGGCGGCGGCGTGAAGGATGTGGACTTCGTCAAGCTCGCGGGCGACGTGTCCGAAGGCGCCATGGCGTGGGAGTACGGCCGTCCGCTTGACAGCACGCCGGTCGGCGCGAAGTTCGCCGACCGCTTCAAGCAGAAGTACGGCGTGGACGTGCTCTCTTACGCGCCGTTCGGCTACGACGCGGCGTGGGCCGCCATCAAGGCGATGCAGGCCGCCAATTCGACCAAGCCCGACGACTATCGCGCGAAGATGCAAAGCATCGCCTTCGACGGCATTACCGGCCATATCGAGTACAACGCGAATGGCTCGCTCAAGAACGGTTCCTCCACGGTCTATCAGGTGAAGAACGGCCAGTGGGTGACGGTCAAGACGGTAAGCGGTCTCTGATCGCCCACGCGGACCTCGCCTCGTTCAGGCGAGGTCCGCGTGCAACGCGCGGGGTTGTGCTGCCACTGGCAGCCGCATCCCTAGAAGCTATGCCGGATACCCGCCATGATCCCCAGTTGTCCCGCCCCCGGTGCGGGTGTCGTGCCGCCGCCGCCCTGGCTCACCGTGTAGGCCGCCTTCGCGCTGTTCCACAAATACGCGCCCTGCAGATAAACGGCTGATCGCTTGGAGAGCTGATACGTGCTGCGCAATGCGGCGATCGTGCCGCGCGTGTCGTGGTCGCTATTGACGATGTGGTACACGCCGCCATCGACGATAAAGGCCGCCGTCACCGGATACTGTGCCGTGAGATAGAACTGGTCCGTATGCACGTTGGGCGTTTCAGCCGAAACCGTGTCGACGCGCCTGCCCAGCCAGCCGCCGCCGATGCGCAGCGCGCCGATATGGCCGTAGCCGTTGAGCTGGATGCGCACGTCGGTGTCGCCCGGGTTCGTCAGCGCGAAGGTCGGCGTGCCGTCGTAGAGGTTCGCCGCCGCGCCCGGGCCCCCGTGCTGTTCGTCCCACGCCGCGGCGACGCCGTAGCCATTGCGGTCGTAGCGCAGCATCGCCGACCATTCGCGGCAAGACTGGGCGCTGCCCGGCACAGGCCCCGCGCAGGTGCCCTGGCCCGGCGAATTGCCGGTGCCGGCCGAATCGCGCCCGAATGACCACGTCGCGCCGAGTGTGAAGCCGCCGTAGCTGCCCTTGTAGACGACCGTGTTGTCGCTGCGCGAGCTTGGCAGGTACTGGTCGAACGAAGCCGTGCCGCCGTAAATGTCCGGTCCGAGCAAATCGGCGTCGGCGATCGCCCAGAACGTCATGGTGTACTGACGCCCGAACGTCAGGCTGCCATAGGGACTGCTCATGCCCACCCACGCCTGGCGCCCGAACAGCCGGCCGCCCTGGTTCAAGGTGCCGCCGCGCATGTTGAAGCCACTCTCCAGCGAGAAAATCGTGGACCACCCTCCCCCCAGCCCCTCGCTGCCGCGCACACCCCAGCGCGAGGGCATTTCGCCGGTAATGCCGGGCATGCGCACCACGCTGTCGCCCGCCGCGTTCGCGTGCGAAACGTATTCGACGCCGGTATCGACGATGCCATAGAGCGTGACGCTGCTCTGCGCGAACGCCGACGCGCTGAGGCCCGCGCAGGCCAGCCCTGCTGCGATCCGAAGTTTCATGATCTCCGTGTTCTCCTGGTGTTCCGGTCTCGCGGACTCGCCGCCAGCCGGTCGTTGTTTTGGATTGGACGCGTAAAAAAGCCGACACGCAGTCTTGTTACGCGCCGTTTATTAGGACTCTTGATTGAATGAACTGGCCGACCGGACGCGATGGCGCGGGTCCACGCCATCGTCCGGTCTCAGGAATGGGTCAAATCCGCTGCTGTCCCGCGCGTTTCGGGATATGACGGCCAACCACGGCCAGCGCGATCAGCACCAGCGCCATGGCGGCGCCGAGCATCGTCAGATAGGCCGCCGCGCCGCCTGCGGTAATCACCACCGCTCCGGCAAACGCGCTCAGGATCGCGCCCACGCGGCCGAACGCCAGCGCCGAGGCCGTGCCCGTCGCGCGCACGCCCGTTGGGTAGACGTAGGCACACAGCGCGTACATGGTCGATTGCACCGCGTTGACGAACAGGCCGTGCAGGCCGAGACCCGCAATCAGCAAGCCCGTGTGCTGGGTCGCGCCCACGCCGAGCATCACCCAGGCGCTCGCCGCGCCGCCCGCGCAGCACAGCAGGAGCGGCCCGCGCGAGCCGAAGCGCGCAATGGCGAGCGCACACAGCAACGCGCCGATCACGCCGCCCAGGTTGTACGCGCTCAGCCCGTAACCGGCGAGCGAGACGCTCAGACCTTCGCTCGTCAGCATGGCGGGCAGCCAGCTGAACGCGCTGTACACGGCGAGCAGGCACATGAAGAACGCCCACCAGATCGCCACGGTGTCGCGCGCGCGGCCGTCGCGAAAGAGCGCCGTGAAGCCCACGTGCTTTTCGGCGCTTTGCTCGCGCATGTCGGTGAACACCGCGTCCGGGGCAACCTCGCGTGCCATGCGGCCGAGCAGGCGCACGAGTTCGGGCCAGCGCTTCGGGCGGC
This sequence comes from Paraburkholderia sp. CNPSo 3076, assembly GCF_026343935.1. Lineage (NCBI taxonomy): Bacteria > Pseudomonadati > Pseudomonadota > Betaproteobacteria > Burkholderiales > Burkholderiaceae > Paraburkholderia > Paraburkholderia sp. CNPSo 3076. The sequence continues at coordinate 34,675 of NZ_JAPMAL010000020.1, forward strand.
GTGCGAGAAAGCGCGGCGACTCGGGCAGCGCCACGAGCAGCACGAGGGCGAGCACGAGGGGCAGCACGCCGCCTGCGAAAAAGAGCCCGCGCCAGCCGTACACCGGCAGCACTTGCGCCGCGAAAATACCCGCCAGCATGCCGCCGAGCGGCACGCACACGATGGTTGCCGTCACCGCAAACGTGCGAAGGCGCGCGGGCGTGAATTCGGCTGTCATCGTCGTCGAACTCGGCAGCGCGCCGCCAATGCCAAAACCGGCAATGAAGCGCAGCGCGGCGATGGCCGCCACGTTCGGCGCGAGGCCGATCGCGCAGGTCGCGGTGCCGAACACAAGCACGCTGCCCACCACGGCCCAGCGGCGTCCGAAGCGATCCGCGAACAGGCCGGCGAATGCGCTGCCGAAGCCCATGCCGACCAGCCCCGCCGCCACGACGGGTGCGAACGCATTGCGCGTGATGCCCCACTCCTTGATCAGCACCGGAATCGCGAAGCCGATCAACTGGCTGTCGAAGCCATCGACGACGATCGACAGGGCCGCCAGCACCACGGCGATCTTCTGCAGCGTGGAATACGCGCCTTCGTCGAGCGTGCGGCCGATATCGACCGTACCGCCGGTAATGGCGGCGCTCTCGCGCGGCGTCGCTCCCGAAGCGGGGGCGGGCGTGGCATAAGTCATGAATTGTCTCCTTTGCTGCGCTGTGAACGCGCAGTCATTCGTTTGTCATGGTGTCGCGACGTTGATTGGCTAGTTCATACGGATTCCTTTGCATCGACGAGGCGCACGAGATGCAGCAGCGCCGCCGTATTTGGCACGGCGATAGCACGCATGCGCGCGACCTCGACGACCGCGCCGTTGATGGCCTCGATCTCGGTCTTGCGGCGAGCGAGCACGTCCTGAAGCATCGAAGGCCGATGCGCGCGGTGATGCGTGAGCGCGTGCCGCACGTTGTCGGCCACATGTGCTTCGTTCACGGCCACGCCGTGCGCGTGCGCCACCGCCGCGACTTCCGCGACGATCTTGAGCGCGAGCGCTTCGCCGTCCGGCACGTTGGTGAGTTCGCCGACGGTGCAGCCCGTCACCGCGCACAGGCTGTTGAGCGCCGCGTTGAACGCGACCTTCTCCCAGATCGCGGCCCAGACATCGGCGTCCACGGTGCAGGCGAGGCCGGCGTCGTTGAGTGCCTGGACCGCGCGGGCAAGCATCGGCGAATGCGCGCCGTCCGCACTCATCAGGCGAATCACGCCCTGGCCGTGCGAACTCACGCGGCCAGGCCCGTTCTTGTCGGCAGGCCAGGTCGTCACGCCTATCATCACGCGAGCCGGGTCAGCGAACCGCGCGAGACGCTCGGCGTTGCCGAGGCCGTTCTGCAGCGAAAGCAACGCGGTTTGCGGCCCGAGCACGGCGTGCGCCGCGCCGAGCGCCGCCTGCGTGTGCAGCGTCTTGGTGAAAACGATCAGCAGATCGACTGGCGTGGTCGCCGCCTCCGGCCGTAACGCTTCGAGATTCGTGACGACACGCTCGCCCGCATCGGTCGTAAGCCGCAGACCGGCTTCGTTGATCGCCTTCAAGTGAGCTTCATCGACGTCGAGCAGCGTGACGCGATGGCCCGCAAGAGCGAGCAGGCCGCCAAACAGCGAACCCATCGCGCCCGCGCCGAGTATGGCGATATGCATGGCGCGCTCTTAGAACGGATAGTGGCGCGGCGCCGTCTGCAGCGTGATCCAGCGCAGTTCGGTGAATTCGGCAATCCCCGCCTTGCCGCCGAAGCGCCCAAAGCCGCTCTCCTTCACGCCGCCGAACGGCATCTGCGCTTCGTCGTGCACGGTCGGCCCGTTGATGTGGCAGATGCCCGATTCGATGCGCTGCGCGACGCGCCACGCACGCGCCGTATCGCGGCTGAACACCGCCGACGAAAGCCCGTACGCGTTGTCATTCGCGCAGGCAATCGCAGCGTCCTCGCCGCGCACACGCACGATGCCCTTCACGGGGCCGAACGATTCGTCGTGGTAGAGGCGCATCTCGAGCGTGACGTGGTCGAGCAGCGTGGCGGGCATGAGCGTGCTGTCGGCCTTGCCGCCGCATACGAGCGTCGCGCCTTTGGCGAGCGCGTCGTCGATCAGCGCGTTGCAGCGCTCCACGGTGCTCATGTCCACCACCGAGCCGAGCACGACCGGACCCTTGCGCGGATCGCCCAGCGGCAGCGCGCGGGCGCGCTCGCCGAGACGCGCGACGAAGGCGTCGGCAATGCTCTCGTCGACGATGATGCGCTCCGTCGACATGCAGATCTGCCCGGAATTGGCGAACGCGCCGAACGCGGCCGCGTGCGCTGCCGCTTCGATATCGGCGTCGTCGAGCACGACGAGCGGCGCCTTGCCGCCCAGTTCGAGCACCGATGGCTTCAGATAGCGCGCACAGGTTTCGGCGATGATGCGGCCCACGCGCGTGGAGCCCGTGAAGTTCACGCGGCGCACCTTCGGGTGCGCGATCATGGCTTCGACCACGTGCGCCGCATCGGCGAGCGCGTTCGTCACGAAGTTGACGGTGCCGCGCGGCAGGCCCGCCTCCTGCATCGCCGCGACGATGAGACGGTGCGTGGCCGGGCAGATCTCCGAACCCTTGAGCACGACGGTATTGCCGCATGCGAGCGGCAGCGCGATGGCGCGCACCGCGAGGATCACGGGCGCATTCCACGGCGCGAGGCCGAGCACGACGCCGGCCGGCTGGCGCACGCCCATGGCGAGGCTGCCGGGCACGTCGGAGGGAATCAGCTCGCCGCCGATCTGCGTGGTGAGCGCGGCAGCCTCGATCAGGCCCGCCGCCGCGAGATGCACGTTGAAGCCCGCCCAGATGCCCGACGCGCCGGTTTCCGCGGCCATCGCAGCGGCGAACGCTTCGGCTTTGGCTTCGAGCGCATGCGCGGCCCGGGTCAGCAGCGCACGCCGCTCACTCGGGCCCATGGCTGACCACACCGGAAATGCGGCGGCGGCGGCATCGACGGCGGCCACGGCATCTTCCACCGTAGCCGCGGGCGCGCGGCTCGCCACCGTGCCGTCGAGCGGATTGCGGCGCTCGAACGTCGCCCCGTTGCGTGCCTGCACCGCTTCGCCGTCGATCAGCATCGTTACGGTTTGCATGTCCTTTTTCCTCGCTTTACGTGAATTCGATGGGTTGCGCGCGCACCGTTCAGGCGACGAGCATCTCGACCAGCTTCGGGCCCTGCCCGGCCAGCGCGCGGCCAAGCGTATCGCGCAACGGCCCCGCCTCGCTCACACGCACACCGGGGCAGCCCATGCCCGCGGCCAGCGTGACGAAATCGAGCCCCGGGAGGTCGGTGCCCTGCACGGGGTCGGTCGGCGCGAAGCCGAACACGGGCGCGAAGTCCTGCAGCGCGGCGTAGCGCGTGTTGTTCAGGATGACGAAGGTAATCGGCAGCTCGAGCTGCACCGCGCTCCAGATCGCCTGGATCGAGTACATGCTGGAGCCGTCGCCGATCAGCGCGATCACGCGCTCGCCGGGCTTGGCGAGCGCCACGCCCACGGCGGCGGGCATGCCGTAGCCCAGGCCGCCGCTGTCCATCGTGAGGAAGGTGCCGGGGCGCTCGTAGGGCAGATACGTCTGCATCACCGGGCGCGAGCTGGGCGCTTCCTCGACGACGGTCGTGCCCGCGTCGCGCACTTCGGCGAGCGTTTGCAGCGCATAGGCGACCGACATGCGCTCGCCCGTCACTGCGGGCGGCGTGGCGCGCGGCGGCACGGCGCGCGGCGCGGGCATCGCACGCTCGACGGCCGGCGCGGGCCGCTCCAGTAGATCCAGCGCGCCCAGCCTCACATTGCCCACGGCGGCCATGCCCTCGGGCGTCCACGCGGCGGTGTTCGGGTCGTCGATCAACTGGCACAGCGCAGCGCCTGGCGGCACGTGCGGCCCGTGGCCCTCCACGTGATACGTGAACGCCGGCGCGCCGATCGCGAACACGAGATCGTGCCCGCTGAGCAGTTCGACGATGCGCTCGCGCATGGCGGGCAGAAAGCCCGCGAACAGCGGATGCTTTTCCGGAAAGCTGCAACGGCCCGTCATGGGGGCGACGAATACGCGCGCGCGATGGCGCTCCGCGAGCCGAACCACTTCGCCGGCCGCGCCCGCGCGATCCACCGCGCCGCCCACCACGAAGGCGGGGCGCGCGCACGCGTCGAGCGCTGCGCCGATGTTCGCCAGCATCGCGGGCTCGGGGCGCGTGGTGTGCGCGAGCGAGCGCGCGGGCACGCGTTCGGCCGGCTGGTCCCAGTCGTCCACGGGAATCGACACGAACACCGGACCGCGCGGCTCCTGCATGGCAATCGCATAAGCGCGCGCGATGGCGAGCGGCACGTCCTGCGCGCGCGCCGGCTCGATGCTCCACTTCACATAGGGCTTGGGCAGCTCAGTGGCCTGGGTGGCTGCGAGAAATGGGTCGAACGGCAAGATCGAGCGCGCCTGCTGGCCCGCCGTGACGACGAGCGGCGTGCGGTTGCGAAACGCCGTGAAGAGGTTGCCCATGGCGTTGCCCACGCCCGCCGCCGAGTGCAGGTTCACGAGCGCCGCGTTGCCGGTGGCCTGCGCATAGCCGTCGGCCATGCCGACCACGACCGCTTCCTGGAGGCCGAGCACGTAGCGGAAGTCGGCGGGAAAGTCTCGGAACATGGGCAGCTCGGTCGAGCCGGGGTTCGCGAAGACCGAGGTCATGCCCACGCGGCGCGCGAAGTCGATGACCGCGTCGCGCACGGTAAAGGCGCCGCGGGTCGCCGTGGGGTCCTGCTTCTGCTGGTTCTGCTGAGGCGCGCTGCCAGTCATCCAAGGCCTCCTGTCGAAAAAGCGCGTCGTTCAATGGAGGATCATTATCGCGACGCTACGGGTAACCGAAAATTGCGGATTTCGCCAAAAGGCATTACCTTTGGGCATGACTTACAACCTCCAGCAACTGCAGGCGTTCGCGACCATCGTCTCCGCGGGCAGTCTCGGGCGCGCGGCGGAAACGCTGCACGTGACCCAGCCCGCGCTCTCGCGCGCGATCCGCCGCCTCGAGGAGCAGGTGGGCGCGCCGCTTTTCGAGCGGCATTCGCGCGGCATGCACCTCACCGCCGTGGGCGAGGCGCTCCTGCCGCACGCCATCCTGCTGCAGCGCGAAGCCGAGCAGGCGCGCGAGGAAATCGACGCCATGCGCGGCCTCGCGCGCGGCACGATCCGCGTGGGCGCGGTGGGCAGCATTGCGAGCCTCGTGCTGCCGCTCGCCGTGAGCGGCGTGCTGCGGCGCTGGCCGGGGCTGCGCGTCGAAATTCTCGAAGGCGTGTGGGACCGGCTCGCGGATGCGCTCGTCAAACGCGAGATCGATCTCGCGCTCAGCATGGCCGTGCCCGACACCGACGAAATCGCAGCGATCAGCGATTGCCGCTGGGAGGATTCCAGCTACGTGGTGGCGGCGCACGATCATCCGTTGCGCGCGAAGCCCGAACTCACGCTCGCGGACACCCTGAACGAACAATGGGCGATTCCGCCGCGCGGCACGGCGCCGTTCGAGCACATGGAGCAGGTCTTCGCGGCGCAAGGGCTGGGCCTGCCGAACGTGGTGGTGCAAACGCGCTCGATCACGGCGCTCAAAAGTCTCGTGGCGCGCTCGGGGTTCCTGAGCTGGATGGCATCGACGATGTACCTCACGGAAAGCAAGGCGGGCGTGTTCGATACGCTGGACATGCCGGGGGTGGAGGGCCGGCGCATGCTCACCGCGTTTCGCCGGCGCCACGGCATTCTGCCGAGCCCGGCGGTGAAGCTGCTGGAGCAGCTGCGCACCTTGACGGCGGTGCCGCACTAACGCAGTTCGTCGTTCGTCACTCCTCGCGCAGGAGACGCCCCGCGTTCGCGATCACCACGAACGTGCCCACGTTGTGCAGCACCGCGCTCGCCACGGCGCTCACCACGCCTAGCGCCGCCAGCGTGATGACGGCCACCGTCCACGCGAGCCCGATCGCCGCATTCGCCGTCGCAATGCGCCGGCAGCGCCGCCCGAGGCGCACGCTGTCCGGCACCCGGCGCAGGTCGTCGGCGAGCAGCACAATATCGGCGGCGGCCACGGCGATATCGATGCCGCGCTCGCCCATCGCCACGCTGGTCGCGCCGGCCTTGATCGCAAGCACGTCGTTCAGGCCGTCGCCGACCACCATCGGGCGGCGCCCCGCGCCGATCTCGCCCAGCACATAGTCGAGCTTGTCGTGCGGCAGCGCATGCGCCACCACGGTGTCGATGCCCACTTCGGCGGCCACGCGGCGCGCCACACGCTCGCGGTCGCCCGTGAGCAGCGTCGCACGCTCGATGCCGAGCGCACGCAGCCCGTCCAACGCGTCGCGGGCTTCCGGGCGCACCGTGTCGGCAAAACCGAACCATGCGAGCAGACGGCCATTCAGCGCGATGCCTGCGCATGGGCCGTCCAGCTCCGCAGGCATCGGCGGCAGCACGCTCACGTATTGTGCGAGCAGGTCATGGCGGCCCAGCACGGCTTCGCCTTCCGGCACTGTCGCGAGCACGCCGAGTCCGCGCATCTCGCGCGCGTGCGGAGGCGGCGCGGTGTGCGGCGTTCCCGGCGCGCCGTAGCGCAACAGCGCGCGACACACCGGATGCGCGCTGACCTGGGCGAGCTGCACGGCCAGCGCCAGCGTGCCGGCTTCGTCCGCGCCCGGCTGCAGCACCACCGTCGTCACGCGCAACTCGCCGTGCGTGAGCGTACCCGTCTTGTCGATCACGAGCGTATCGATTTCGGCCAGCGCGTCGATAAAGGCCGCATTCCTGAACAAGATCCCGCGGCGCGCGCCCGCCGCAATCCCGGCGATCGCGGTGGAAGGCGCCGCCAGCACGAGCGCGCATGGGCAGGCGGCGACGATCACCGCCAGCATGGCCGAAGCGTTCGCGCTCACGAACCACACGATCGCCGCGATCAGCAGCACGAGCGCGAGGTACGCGTCCATATAGCGTTCAAGCGCCTGCGTGATGGGCGGCTTCGCGGCCTCCGCACGCTGCATCAGCTCGACAACTTTGCCCAGCGTCGAGGCCTTGCCGACGTGCGTGATCTCTACGCGCAGCGGGCCGTCCAGATTCATCGCGCCGCCGAAGACGCGCGCGCCCTCGCCCGCGTCCTGCGGCAACGATTCGCCCGTGATCGGCCCGTTGTCGATGGCCGAGCGGCCGTGCCGCACGATGCCGTCCGCGGGCACGCGCGAGCCGGGCAGCACATCGACGACGTCGCCGGGACGCAGCGCGTCATAGGGCACGGTCTCGATCGCGCCCGTGGTGCTCACGCGCCGCACGTCGCCGGCAGTGAGGCGGCCTAGCGCCCGGATCGCCTCCTGCGAGCCGAGCACGCTGCGCTCTTCGAGCGCGTGGCCGAAAGTCATCACGATGGGCAGGAGCGCGGCCGTCGTCATGTCGCCCACGGCCCACGCGCCCAGCATGGCGAGCGCGATGAGCCGGTCGGTCACGCCGTGCAGACAAGGCGTCCTGAGGCTGCGCCACGCGCCCGCGAACACGGGCGGCGCGACCACGAGCGAGGCGACCGCCGCCAGCACTTGCGCGAGCGTGGCGTCGCCGCGCGCCAGATGCGGCCACGCGAGCGAGAGCAGCAGCAACGCGCCCGCGAACAGCGCGAGCAACGTGTGGCGCGTGATGGCGCGGCGCTCGGCTTCCGACATGACGAGCGTGGCGACGGATTGCCCTGCGTGACCGTCGTGACCTCCGTGCCCTTCGCGCGCATGATCGGGTGCGGGCTCCGATCTGGCTTCCTGTGCGGCGCCGGGTGCGCGATGACTCGCCGGCGTGTCGTATGGCGTGGTCATGGCGCGCGCCCCGGTAGCACGAGGCTCGATGCGTCGTTGGGGTCGAGCGTCGTCACGCGCGCGGCGTGCGCGAGCACCGCCTGCACGCGGTCGCGATACGCGCGCGCGAGCAGCCCCGGATCGCGGTTCGCGCCGAGCGCCGCTTCGAGCTGTGCGATCGTCGAGGTTTCCGACTGCGCCGTCGCCACGCGCTCCGCCGCGCTGGCTTGCGCGTCCTGCACGATGCGGTCGGCGCTTTGCTGCGCGTGCTGCCGCGTCTTTTCGGCGAGCGTGCGCGCCTGCGCGACATCGCGTTCGGCGTTCTGCAGCGAAGTCAGCACCGCGTTGAACGCATCGACAGCCGAGGCCGGAAACGACGCTTGCAGATCCATGCGCGAGACCTCGATGCCGAGCCCCGCGTGCGCGGCCGTCAGCGCGTCGAGTTGACGCTGGACCGCGCGCGCGAGATCGCCACGCAATTGTTCGCGGCGCGCGGCCATCTGCTGATCGGCGGCCACCATCTCCGGGCGCGCGACGAGGATTGAATCGAGGTCGCGTTGCGCGGCGGTTTGCGCGACCGCGGCCGAAACGATGCGCTCGAGCGCGGCGTCGAGATGCTCGAGCTGCAACGCATACGCGTAAGGGTCGCTCACGCGGTAGAACAGCGTCGCGCTCACCTGCACGACGCCGTTGTCGCCCGTGAGCACGTAGCCGGAACCCGCGAGCGCGTCGCTGGCATCGCTCAATTGCGCGGGCGCCGCGGGATCGCGCGTGAGCGAGACGATGCGCCTCTCGAGCACACGCTCGCTGCCCGGCACGAGCAGCACCGTTTCGAACGGCCGCGGCAACGCGACGAGCAGCCCCGCGCCCTGGCTGCGCACGTAGGCGCCAAAGCGCATCACGACGGCGCTCCTGTCGGCGGGAATGCGGCGCACGTTCGACGTGGCCCACGCGAGCGCGGCCAGCACCGCCAGCGCCGCCACGAACCAGAATGACAGACGCACCGCCTGTGCGCCAGGTCCGAGCGCCGGAAAATTGTCGCTCGCGCTCATGGCGTGCGCCCGCGTGCGTGCGCAGTGGTTGCGGGCGCAACGACTGCACCCGACGGCGCCGTGGCCGCACCGAGCCCGGGCGGTCCCTGCACCAGCGCGCGGAACGGCGCGGCGTCGGTGCGCAGGATCAGGTTCGTGTTGCTGTTGACGACCGTCCCGAGCGTGTCGAGCGAGCGCAGCATCGTGTAGAGCTGCGGATCGGCGGCGTAGCTCTTGCCGTAGATCGCCGCTGCATCCTTGCGCGATTGCGCCTCGATATCGGCGGCTTTCACGTTGGCGTCGGCGATCAGCACGCGCGCGTCGCGATCGGCGTCCGAGCGGATCTGCGCCGCTTCGCGCAGGCCTTCGGCCGTGCGCTGCGCGGCCACGGTCTCGCGCTCGGCGCGCATGCGATCGACCGTCGCGGCCAGCGTCACGGCGGGCAGCGTGAGACGCTCGAGACCCACCTGCACGACGTGCACGCCATAGGCCGCATACACCTGCGCATCGACCTGGCGGCGCAGCGCCTCTTCGAATGCACCGATGCGGACCTGCGACGGATCGGTGTTCACGAGCGACGCGAGATCGAAGCCGGCCGACGTCGTCTGCAAGGCCGAGCCGACCAGTGAGCGAATCTGGCGCGCGGCTTCGTCGGGTTCGTTGCGTACGGCGCGTACGAAGCGGCCAATGTCATTCGCGTTGGCGGGCACGCGCCATGCCACATACGCCTGCACGATGATGCGCAGACCATCGCGCGTGCCGACGTCCTGCAGGCCGCTCGAGGTCGTGTGCAGACGCAGGTCCACCGGCACCGCGGCCTCGATGGGCGCGGGCAGGCGCCACGCGAGGCCGGGCCGCAGCAGCACGCGCACGGGGTCGCCAAAGCGCGTGACGACGGTGGCCTCGCCCTCGCGCACCTGCACGACGCTCGCCACGATGAGCGCGACGATCACGCAGAACAGCGCGAACGCCACGCGCAACGCAAAACGCCGCGGATCTACGGGCGCGAGTCCACCCGTGCCACCGGAGCTGCCTGCGCCGTGGTCATGATGATGATGAGAATGCGCATCGCCGTGCGTATGCAAAAGGCTCACTGTCGAATCACCTTGCTATATATATAGGGGTAGCGGGTCACCACGCCTTTTTCATGCCTGCCGCCGTAGCCGGGCTCAGCGTGCGCAGGTCGATCGTCGCGCGGCTGCCGCTCGCGAGCCGGTCGTCGATCACGGTTACGCTCGCGTTTTTCAGCCCTTTTTGCAGGCTGTGCAGGTAATACTCGAAGCCGAATGCCGGGCCCCCGAGCTGCTGCGCGATCACATCGGCGTCGAAGCCGATCTGCTGGGCGCGCGCGGCGGCAAGCGTGTCCGCCGCGTTTGCGCTGCCCAGCGCGACGGTCTCGATCGCCTGCTGCTGCGCTTGCCCGAGCGCGGCTGCCGCAAAGCCGTGCGCCTGCACCACACTGGCCTGCGCGCGAATCTGCGCGGCCTGCACCCCGTGATACGCGGCGGCCGCGCCCGCGGGCGGATGCACACTCTCGATCACCACGGCCACGACCTCGATGCCACTCGCGAGCCGGTCCAGCTCGTGCTGCACAGCACCGCGCAACGCACCGGCCATGGCCGTTTGCGGCGTGTCGAGCAGCGACGGCAGCGTACGCGACGCGAGGTAACGCACGACCTCGCGGTTCGCGATCGAGCGCACCGTGTCGTCCATGTCGACCGCTCGATAGAGCGAGGCGCGCGCCGCTGCGTCCGTAAGGCCGACTCGATACTCGAGCCGCACGTCCGCGCTCACGATCTGGAACGCCTGCTGGGCGCCGCTAGTGCCCGCGATCACCTGAGTCGTCTCCCAGGGATGCGCCACGTCCCAGAGGCGATTCAATTGCGCGGGCGTGTCGCCATCCGCGGCAACGGCGGGCGCGGCGCGGCTGCTGTCGTTCGCGCTGCCCGAGACGATCAGTTGATGGACCGCGCCGTTGTCGATCACGCGCACGCGGCCGAAGGGCCAGGGCAGGCCCACATGCAGGCCCGGCTGCCACACCGCGACAGGTGCGCCGAAGCGCTCATACACGGCGCGCTGATCGGGGCCGAGGATCGTCACGCCGCCGAGTAACCAGCCTGCCGCCACCATGGCCACGAGCGCGCCTGGCAGGAGGCGCACGAAGCTCTGGAGCGCCCAGTTCTGCCCCAGATCGATGCCATAGCGCATACGCAATTGGGCATTGAGTGCGGCGACCGGACGTGCCTGCACGCTCAGCACGCCCGCGATGCTGCTATGCAGGAAGCGGCCCTCGTCGGGCATTGCCAACGCGGCGTGCAGCGCACGCAGACCGAGTTCGACAGCAATCGCGCCAGAAAGCAGGGCGACGATACGCACGAGCCACGTGAGCGCCTCGCCCGCATAAGCCAGCGCCGCCACCGATGCCGCCATACTCAACGCAGCGACGAGCACCACGCGCAACAGGCCCGCGAGCGCGGCGGATTCGCGCGACTGCGCGGCGCGCTGCGCATGAAAGCGCTCGGCCACGAGCGCGGCAAACGCGATGACGAGCGCAGCGGCTCCCGCGACGAGAAAAGGCGCGGATGCACGTTGCGAAACCGTTGGCGCCAAGGCGGGAGACGTCCACGCAGAGATGGCGAACGCGAGCGAAACGAGTGCGGCGATCGGCGCGATCCACCCTTGCCACGGAAGCGACCGCAGCAGGCCGCGCATGTCGGCGGCCTCCGAATTGCGCTGGAACGCGAGGCGCAAAAGGCGCAGCGAAGTCTTCGAGACCGGTTCGCCGGCTGGCGCGCGCGCCGCCAACAGCCGCGCGCCGAAGACGACGATGAAGAAGTTGAGGCACGCGCTCGACATCACGGCGCATAGGCGCGCATCGAACGGCAGAGCAGAAGCGAAGGCGAGCGCGCCGAACACGCAAGCCAAGCCCAACGCGGACCAGCCAAGCCTCGTCTGGCCCGCACGACCACCGAGCCAGCCATAGCCTTCGCGGTGGTCGCGCGATACGCGATGCATCATCAGCAATCCTTACATGCAAATTACATGAAACAGGCCCGCGCGTGGCGACCACCGATCGCGCGATGCTGAAATTCGCGCGCCCAATGTAGCGCGCTCAAAACCGAAACTCAATATAACTGGGCCCGTGCATCCGTGCCCCACTATTTAGCCGATTCGGAGCACAATACCTTCAGTCAATTTAGTCTGCTTTCCGGACGCGAGCGGCCCCTCACGCTGTCACGCCACGATCACCATTCTCGAGCTGCGCATCAACCCAATAGTCATCGTATGGACGGCTTGCTGATCGGTCCGGCAACACGCAGGCAGGCGCTCTTCGCCAGCGTATGCGCGTTTGCGATCCTCCTCACGCTCGCGCTCGCGGCGCCGCATGCGCGCGACACTTTGCCCGGCATCGCCCCGTTCATGCCGATGTGCGCGCTCACGGTGTTCACCACGTCGAGCATCGCGGCATTCCTGCTGGGCGCGCGTTTCGCGGCTACGCGCGTGGCCATGCTCGCCGCGCTGGGCGGCGCCTACGCGTTCACGGCCATTACCGTTGCGCTGCAGCTATTGATGTTTCCTGGCGTGTTCGCGCGCACGGGGCTGCTCGGCGCGCTCCCGCATAGCGCGGCATGGATGTGGGTGTTCTGGCACGCGGGCTTTCCCGCGCTCGTCATCGTGGCCGAACTGGTGAGAAAGCGCCTGCCCGCCCCGCCGTTCGCCCGCGAACGTCTCGACGCACGCGGCTGGCTGCTGATCGCAGGCCCGGCGGCAGTCGCGGCCCTGCTCGGCGTGCTCGTCACGCACGTCGATCTCGCCGCGCCGTTTCGCGACGTTGCGAACGCTGCGCCGGCCGCTGCTTCCTCGCCGGCGTCGGCCATCGCGAACAATCTCGCGGGCTTGGTGATTTGCGCGCTCAACCTGATCGCCATCGCACTCGTGCTGCTCAAGGGACGGCTGCGCCTCGTGCTCGATTTGTGGATCGTGGTGGCGCTGCTCGCCTCGCTCGTCGACGCCGCGCTCAATACGCTCAGCATCGAGCGCTTCACGGTGGGCTGGTATGTCGCGCGCGTGTTCAGCATGTTCGCGCCTGGCGTGCTCGTGTGCGTGCTCGTGTGGGAAGTGACGGCGCTCTATCGCCAGCTCGCCGAAGAGCACGCCACGCTGATCCGCGCCTCCGCGCGCGATGCGCTCACGCGGGTCTACAACCGCAGCTATTTCGACGAGCAGTTTCGCCAGGCCTTCGAGCGCGCCGCGCGCAGCGGCCAACCGCTCTCGCTCGTGATGCTCGATGTCGATCACTTCAAGCACTACAACGACGCCTTCGGCCATCTGCACGGCGACGCCTGCCTCGGCGCCGTAGCGGGCGCGCTCGCCGCCACGCTTGCGAGCACGCTGCACGCGCCAGGCGGCTTCGTCGCGCGCTATGGCGGCGAAGAATTCGCGCTCGTCCTGCCCGATACCGGAGCGGACGAAGCCGCGGCGCTCGCCGAACGCGCACGCGCCGCCGTCGAGCAGCTCGGCATTCCCTCTCCCGCCGCAGGCGGCCTCGTCACGGTGAGCGCTGGCTGCGCCACGCGCGACGCGATCGTTGCGTCGTCCCCCAATGCGCTGATCGAAGCCGCCGATGCCGCGCTGTATGCGGCCAAACACGCCGGCCGCAACCGCGTGAGCCACACAGGTGCGAGCATCGCGTAAAGCGTGCCGATTCGTTGCCGCTTGCGTTGGCATAAGCGGCATTGCGAAGCGCGGCATTGCCATAAGCGCAACGCATTTGGGTTTCAACCAGGTGCTTCCATGTCAATGCATCAATAAAGTGCGTGCTATGGCCTGTATCGGCATTTGCATACGTCGCGCGCAACCCATGCAAAGACATCGACGCAGGCACATTTTGCTCCCTACACGCTTTCAAAATGTAATGAGGAATCGGGATGTCCATTGAAAAATCGGCGGAAATTGCCGCCCGCTTCGACCGGCTGCCGCCGTCGCGCACAGTCTGGTCGATGGTGATCCTGCTGTCGCTCGGCGGCGTATTCGAGTTTTACGACCTCTTCTTCACGGGCTACGTCGCGCCCGGCATGGTGCATTCGGGTCTTTTCACACCGGAATCGCTCGGCTTCTTTTCCGCACTCGGGCCGCTCAAGGTGGCCGGCTTCGGCACTTTCGTGTTCTCGACCTTCGCCGGGCTGTGGGTCGGCGCGCTCGCGTTCGGCCAGGTCGCTGACCGGTTCGGGCGGCGCATGATCTTCACGTGGTCGCTGATCTGGTACATCGTCTGCACGGCGATCATGGCGTTTCAGACGAGCGGCCAGGCGCTCAATATCTGGCGCTTCATCGCCGGCATCGGCATTGGCATCGAGCTCGTGACCATCGACACGTACATTTCCGAGCTGATCCCGAGCGGGGAGCGCGGCCGCGCCTATGCGGTCAACCAGTTCATCACGTTCAGCGTGGTGCCCGTAGTCGCGTTTCTCGCCTATATCCTCAAGGACTCGCATCCTATTGGCCTCGACTACTGGCGCGTGGTGATCCTGATCGGCTCGGTGGGCGCGGTGGTGGTGTGGTTCCTGCGCCGCAGTATTCCCGAAAGCCCGCGCTGGCTCGCGCGCAATGGCCGTGAGGACGAAGCGGAACGCATCGTTGCCGACATCGAGCGGCGCGTTGCCGCCGAAACGGGCACGGCTTTGCCGCCGCTCGGGGCGATCTCACTTGAAAAGGCCGGGCGCGGCTCGCTTGGCGAAATATTGCGTGCGCCGTATTTGCGGCGCACGGTGATTCTGTCGATTTTCAACATGGCGCAGGTGATCGGCTTTTACGGCTTCGCCGCATGGGTGCCGACGCTGCTGATCGCCCGAGGCGTCCATATCACGCAAAGTCTTGCGTACGCCTTTGTGATTGCCATCGCCAATCCGTTCGGACCGCTGATTGGCGTGTGGTTCGCCGACAAGCTGGAGCGCAAGACGCAGATCGTCGGTGGCCTCCTCATCATGGCGATCGTGATTACGCTATTCGCGCAAGCCACGCAGCCGTGGGTGCTGATCGTGCTGGGCGTGCTGTTCACGCTCGCTTCGAACGTGATGTCCTACGCCTATCACGGTTATCAGGCCGAGCTTTACCCTACGCGTATCCGCGCTCGCGCCGTCGGCTTCGTGTATTCGTGGAGCCGCATTGCCGCCGCGTTCGCGGGGCTCGCCATCGGCATCCTGCTCCATCATTACGGTGTGCCTGGCGTAGCGGTGTTCATTGGCGCTTCGATGGTCGTGGGCATCGTGATGATTCTGCTTGGGCCGGTGACGCGCGGGCTCTCGCTCGAAGCGATCAGCCATTGAGTCAGGCGATCGTCAAAACAGGACGTGCGATTTGACGATCATTTGTACGGCTGCGGCCAGCACGCACACGAGCACGACCACGCGAAACGCGAGCGGATGCAGGTTGTCGCGCAACGGTCGAATGAGCAGCATGCCCGCGATGGCGGGCACGCTGGCCGCCGCCGAAATCGCGAGATCGACGAGATTGGCTTGCGCGCCGTGGCTGAACGCCGTGATGAGCGTGATGACCGAAACGACGAGAATGATCGCAATCTGTTTTGTGAAGGCGCGGCCCGTGGCGCCCGACGCGATCAGATACATGGCGAGCAACGGCCCCGGCACGGCGGCGATGCTCTCCATGAGCGCCGCCCCAAAACCGAGCACGAAACCCACTGGCTTCGCGAGCGCAGGCGCGAGTTTGAAACGCGGCGAGACGAGCAAAAGCAACGCCGCCACGATCAACGCCACGCCCGAGGCCGCCTGGGCGTGATGCGGCTCCAGCGCGATCAGCACCGACACCCCAATCACATTGCCGATTACGGTGCCAATCAATGGCGCCGCGATATTGCGCACGGTAGGCAGCATTTCGCCCCCCTCCAGCGCCTGCGGAATATTGCCGAGAATGATCGGCATGGACAGCAGCAGCACCGCTTCCTTGACCGGCAAAAAATGCGTGACGATGGGCATGGCCACGAGCGGCACGCCAATGCCGGTCACGCCCTTCACCATACCGCCCAGCAAGAGCGCAACCGCAATGCCGAGCAATTGAAGTAGGTCGAGCGACTGCAGATGGGGCGCGAGAAGGCCCGAGGATAATGAAAGGCCGGACATCGGTGACAATCAGGGCAATAGGCGCGCGTCGTTTCGCGCCGCTCATGTGAAAGTGGCCGCGGGCGTCGAAACGCGGGCGCGGCCACCGGTTCGCAAGCGAATATCGCTTATGCGCTTTTCTCAGCGGCTTTATTAAGCAGCCGCTGCGGCTTGTGCCGGCTTTGCGGCAGCTCTACGGCCCGCAGTTTTACGCGCCGCCCGTTTTGCGGGTGCGGCTTTCTTCGCGGGCGCGGCCTTGGCGCGCTTCGCCGCGGTCTTTTTCACCGCCGCCGCATTGGCGCGCGGTTTGCGTGCAACCTTGGTAGCGGCCATTGCCGCGCTGCCGTCGATCAGGAATTTCGAACGGTCTTTCACGTCGCGAATCCATGCCGGCGCACGGCCGCGGCCCGTCCACGTGGCGCCCGTTTTCGGATCGGCGTATTTGGCCGCAACGGTGCGCTTTGCACCGGCGGCATTGACGCCTTTACCAGGCTTGCGGCCGCGCTTCTTGCCGATAAAACGGTCGATGTCGGCCACGCTCAGGCCATGTCTGGCCATCAGATCGCGAATTTTCGTGAGACCGACCGACGCTTGTTTTTCCACGATCGATTCGGCCTGCTTTTGCAGCTTTGCGATCTTCGATTGAATTGCATCCAGGGTGACCATTCACACCTCCTTATTCACGGTTTTTACGGACACCCTTCAACCGTCACTGGCCGATCGAATTGCGATCTTGTTGGCCGGGGCGTCGCGAAAGACAGGGTGATTATGAAGTCAAATCACGCATGCTGGCAAATTTAAACGAATGTTTTGTAGTGGAAAACATGTTTCCTGATCAGACTATTGATCATTCCGCAAACAAAGTCCCCATGAATTTTCATTGAGCAACATTCGCACCGCTACGCAACGGCAGGCGCGCGCTGCAATTCGACGACATTGACCTGCGCGCCAAATATCTCGCGAATCATGGGCAAAAGGTGATCATGGTGCGTGAGAAACAACACCTGGGTTTTCGCGGAGAGATTCCGTAATGCCGCGAAACCGGCCTTTGCGCGCTCGTCGTCGAAATTGATGAAGAGGTCGTCGGCAACGAAGGGCAGCGCCGCCTTGTTCACCAGTTGCAATTCGAGGGCCGCGATGCGCAGCGCGAGAAAAAGCTGGTCGCGCGTGCCTTCACTCATTCCACTCACTTCCACGGTTTTGCCATTGCTGCGGCGCGCATGCAATGCGGGCGGATTGCGTTCGTTATCCACTACGAGCCTCGCGAAATCACCGAGCGTGAGTCCGCTGAATATTTCACCCGCGCGACGCAGCATCGGCCCCTGCTTCTGGTCGCGATAGCGATCCGTTGCCCATTTGAGCAGGCGGCTCGCAGTCGCGGCTTCGAGATATTGCTCCGCGGCTTCGCCCATTGCGCTCAGGGCTTCCTGGCGCTTTGCTTCGGCGAGCGCGGCATTGGCCTGGCCGTTGATCGCGTCGAACGCCTGCCTCGCGCTCACCTGTTGCTGCAGGCACTCGCTCAACGCGCGCTCGCCCGTTTCGCGTTTCTGGTTCACGGTCGCGAGCAGCGCGGGCACCTCGGTGATGGGCTGCTCCGCGATCTCCGCTGCGATGGCCTCCTGCGCAAGGCCGTCGCCTTCGCGCACGAGCGTGTCCCGCGCCGCCGAGATCGCTTTCGACAGCGCGCGGCGCGCGTGGGAACGCTCGGCGAGCGGCAATGCCGCATCGATTTCGTCCACGCCCGCGAGCTTCAGAATGGGCTCGATGCGCGCCTGTGCGCCCGCCACCGCCGCCGCGGCATCGGCTACGCGCGTGCGGGCAACCTGCACGTCGGCATCGGCCTGGGCGAGGGTTTTCGCCGTTTCGCGCGCGGTAGCGAGTCGCGCTGCAAGCTGACGCGTCACGTCAATGCCATCGCTCGACGCGGGCCAATCGGGCGCGAGCACCTCGGCGAGGCGGCGCGCGTCGGTTTCCAGCATCGCTAATTGTGTGCGGATCGCACGAATGCGGTTGCGGGGTGCTTCGGCGTCCGAAAAAGCGGCTGCAATGGCATTGGCGAGTTCAACGGCGCCTTCCGCCGCCGCGAGCGTTGCCGCGCGCGCGCCGAGATTCGCTTGGGCGAGCGCCTCGCGCCATTGCGTCTGCCACTTTGCATAGGCATCCTGTTCAATCGTCAAACGGGATTGCGCAGCTTCGCTCGCGCGTTCGGCGTCGCGAATGTGCG
Organism: Paraburkholderia sp. CNPSo 3076; assembly: GCF_026343935.1. Classification (NCBI taxonomy): domain Bacteria; kingdom Pseudomonadati; phylum Pseudomonadota; class Betaproteobacteria; order Burkholderiales; family Burkholderiaceae; genus Paraburkholderia; species Paraburkholderia sp. CNPSo 3076. The sequence continues at coordinate 52,878 of NZ_JAPMAL010000020.1, forward strand.
CTTCGAGACCTTCGCGCTGCACGGCGCTCTTTTGAGCCGATTGCACGACGGTTTCGGCCACGCCGATCAATGTCGTCAGCGCATCGTCTTCATTCGCTTGCGCCACGGGGCGCAACGTTTCGAGTAGCGCCGCATGCGCGGCGATGCGCGCCGCTCGACGCGCCTCAAGCTCGCTCCCGCGACGATCGCTTTCGCTCTGTGCATTGAGTGCCGCTTCGCGATTCGCGAGCCACGCGCCCATATCCGCAAGCGGCATGCCAGGCAGTTGCGTGTCGATTGCAATTTGCGTCCAGGTAATGCGAAAGGCTTCGAGTTCGCGCTCGCGTTCGCGTAATGCTGCAAGCTTGCGCTGCGCATTCGCGCGCGCTATTTCGACTTGCTGACGCAAATTCTGCAATGTGGCCGCCGCCTGCGAAGTGCCGAGCTGCGCGTCGACGAGTTCGTCGGCGAGGCGCATCGCGTCGTCCACGGCAGGCGCACCCTCCGCGAGACTGACGCGCGCCGCCTTGACTTCGTCCCACGCACGATCGCGGCGCGTACGCGCCGCCTGGACTTGCGTGGTCGTCACAACCTTGTTGCCCTGCGTGAAATGCGTCTCCTGCAGTTCGAAACGCTCGACATCTTCTTGCGCGGCCGCGGCCGCTTCTCGCGCTGCGGCCACCGCGCTCATGCGCTCGGTTTCTTCCTTTTGCAGGGCGGCCAGGCGCGTGGCCGATGGCAGGTCGAGCGCGCGCAGCGCTGCCACCGGCTTGCTCCACTGGCCCAGTAGTTGGCATTTCTCTTCAACCGTGCGCTGCGCATCCGCCAGTTCGCGCTCGAGCGCGCTTTCCTTCGTCACGCTGTTGCGGAATTCGCGCGCATCGTCGAGCGCGGCGTGCAACGCATGCGGCACGTCGATGCCGGGCAGGCGCACAAGCTGCTCCTGCAGTTGTGCGAGCTTGCGCGTCTGTTCGTCATGTGCCTCGCGCGCCGTCGTGAGCGCCTGCTCGCGAAGACCGTGATCGCGCAGCAGGTTCGTCACCGTCTTCAGCGCGAGCGCGCCCGGCAACGCCGCGCGCAATGCGGCTTCGTCATCCGGCCAGCCAAGCTGTGCCGCAGCCGCGAACGCGGCGTCGAGATGGTTGCGGATCTCGGTTTCACGCACCAGCAATTCGCGCGGATGATTGACGCATTCGCCGCGCAGCGCGTCGAGCGCGTCGATTTCAGCGGCGAGCGCAAGTGCCGCACGATCGGGCTCGATCGCACCACGTGACGCTTCTTTGCCGGCTAGATCGGCCTGGCGCGCTTCCTGCACTTTGCGCTCGGCGGCAATGTCGGCTTGCGCCTTTAACAGATCGGCATGCGCGGTGGGCGGTAAATCGACGACCTCGCCCAATGCGGCCAACTCGTTCTGCTTGAGCGAAAGCTCTTCTATATAGGGAGCGAGGCGGCGCACGCGTTCGAGCGTCGAGCGCTGCGACTCGAGACTGCGCTGTTCGGCGCGCAAATGCTCGATTGCCTGTTCGACCGCTTCAAGTGCGTCTTTCTTCTCGACCCAATCGCGCGTGCGCACCTGCGCGGCCTTCAGTTCGCTCGTTGCCTCGGCGAACGACGTTTCCGCCTGTGCGTACGCACTGCCGCTGCGTCGTGGAGCCCAAAGTTCAGCCGCGCGATTCTCGAGCTCCTCGCGCACGGGCCCGAGGCTCCCTACACCCGCCGCCGATTCGAACAACACCTGGCCGAGCTTGTCCGATGCGTCGAGAATGCTGCGCCCGCCTTCAACGAGCCGCGCGTGATCGAGGCCGAACATCTGCTCGAAGAACTCCTTGCTCGTGCCATCGAGAAATGCGGCGAGAAAGTCGTCGGGCAGTTTGTCGTCTTGCGGGGAGCGCAGCGAGTTGCGGCCGCGCGCGCGATGAAATCGTTGCTCGGCCGCGCCGTTTTCCAGCACGCCGCCAATGCGCAATTCCGGCGTGTTATGGAGAAAATCGAGCGGCGTTTGCAGGCGCATGCCGAACAACAACTCCGACACCGCGGTCCGCACTGTGGACTTGCCCGCTTCGTTCGGCCCCACGATGACGTGGAAATCGTGCGCCGCGTGGGGAAACGGCAGGGTCGTATCGGTGAACTTGCCGTATTTGATCAAATCGAGTTGCTTGAGACGCACCGGTCATTCTCCCGTGGAAAGGCGCGCAAGCAGCGCGGGGCCGACCTGCTCCACCAGCGCGGCGAGTTTGCTCTCGCGGGCGAGTTCGAGCAGTGGCGCGTCTTCTTTCACTTCGCTGCGCACCTTGCCGACGAAGGCGCGCAAATCGCGTTCGAGCAGCGCGAGAAATTCGGCGTCTTGCGTGGCGGCTTCGAGTAGCAGTTTGAGATCGGCGAGCGCTTCGATCTGCTCGTTCTGTGCAGCAGCCGTATCGGCCGCGCTCGTTTCGAGCTTGACCTTTTCCAGCCACAGCTTGTCATTGCCGATAATGCCGATCTGGTTGAGCACTTCAGCGCGCAATTGCGTAGCGCGCCCGAAAAAGAGTCCATGTGCCGGCGACTTGCCCGTCACCGTGACGCGCACCGCGCGCGGCACATGCGCGTCTACGGACAGCAGCGTTTCGAGCGCAGCGCCGATCTTGCGCGACAGATCCGCGACGCTTTCGCAGTCGCTCGCATCGACACGCACCGACTCCCAGCGCAGCACGTCGAGATAGAGACGCTCGACCTCCGTGCGGCCGCCCTCGACGTTCACGAGCACGGCGCCCCGGCGTCCCGTTTCGCGGATGTGCCGGCCCTGCAGATTGCCGGGGAATACGATGGTCGACGCTTCCGCCCACTGCTGAAATTCGTGGACGTGGCCGAGCGCCCAGTAGTCGTAGCCCTTCGCGTGCAATTCGGAACGCGTGCATGGCGCGTAGGTCGCGTGCGCGGCATAGCCTTCGAGCGCGGTGTGGAGCACACCGATGTTGTAGTAACCGGAAACCGGCGATGGGTAGCCCACGGCGAGATTCTCCACCACGACCTTGTCCTTGAAGCTCTGTCCATGCAGCGCCACCTTGATGTCGTGCAGCGCGTGGGTTTCAGGCTTGCGATGATTGAACACCACCACGTTGTCCGGCAATGTGAGCTTCCTGGTCATTTCGCTTTCCGCGTCGTGGTTGCCCCACAACGCGAAGACGCGAATGCCGGCCTTGCGCAGACGTCCCATCTGCTGGCCGAAGAAGATGCCGGTGTTGTGGTCCTTCCAGTCGCCGTCGTAGAGATCGCCGGCGATGACGACGAACGCGACCTCTTCTTCGATGGCCCGATCGACGAGCAGGCGCAACGCCTCCCGCGTGGCATTGCGCAATTGGGCGACCGGCGCATCGGGATAGGCGCTCAGGCCATGTAGCGGGCTGTCGAGGTGTAGGTCTGCCGCGTGGATGAACTTCACGACGTGTCCTCTATTGTGTTTGCGGGCGCTGGATGGAGAAAGGGCGATTGATGTTTGATCGCGCGAACGGCAAGTGATGCGCGCTGGCGATTTGGGCATGACTGTGAGCCCGGATCGCGAAGCCCTGGAGTGGGGCTCGGCAATGGGGCCCAATTTTAATCGACGCGGGTGGGTCGGATTCGGGTAATGTCGTGCGTCGAGGGGTGAAGCGCTGCTTCGCACATTACTTCGCCCCAAGTTCGAGAACTACAAAATACGTAGTGAAATATACGATTAGTGCCGATGAGGTGGGCTTTAGCTCGTTGGCGACCATTCTGATCGTGTTTCGGGGTCGGAGAGCCGTTATACCCGTGAAACAAGTACTAGAATTTGGATTGTTTCAGGCATGAAACGCCCGATGGATAAGAGTTTCGCCGATTTCTCAGTTTAGAGAGAAATGTTTCACGCTAGTTGATGGCTTTCTGAGGCAGGATCGGCGCGGCGCGCCGTTTAGCTTTCTGCGATGGTGCTGTTGTTCTCCTCGTTTAGGTCGATGTGCGGTTGGCTCGCTTATCTGAGGTGCTCGACTCCTCTGCTGTATTTCCTCGATGTTGGCGCACCGATCGCTACTTTGCTTTCTCGTTCTAGGTGGCCGGAGCACTGGGCGCGCGTCCTACGTTGCTCGCCTCGTCCTCGGTGGCACTGAACGGATTTGTCGGTTAGTTGCATTTGTGATACCCGGCTGTTGAACGGATGAAGGGGATTTATACAGTGACGAGCAGTCGTGCTCCACTGTCGCTTGCCGGCTGAGGAACGAGTAACCGCACGAGCTCAGCACAGGAGCGCGGAGATCAAGCGCCGTGGTACGTCACCGTGACGAGCGGTACTACCCCGCTCCCACGCCGCACACAACGGGCTCGACTTTGACCTGCAGGCTATCCATCCTGTCACCCGCTTGCCTGCCGGTCCTCCCGAAAAGAAGCGTCATATGAGAATGACTGGGCGGCGCTGCTTCGGCTATGCCGGAGGCAACCGGGTTGGAATCTCCAGGCAAAGCGCGAGCGACGGATGCGAGGACATGGTGCGGCCCGTCGCCGTCAAGACGTCGGCTAAACGGGCGGACTGCGCCCGCACACCGATTCGGCATCAACGCAAGGCGTGAAATTCGTTGTGGGGAGTGGGGCGGGCGCTCATCGCCGAGAAGGTGTCAGGGCGAATCAAGACCGGCGGTGTTCGAAAGCCATGCCTCCAGGCCACGTGGATGGGTCTCCGTCCTGGCGATTCGCGGGGCAAACCAGGAGTTGGCACATCGTGACGGTTGGTGCATACGGCACTCAGCAACTGCAAGTCATGGGTGTGGCCGGTACATCGTTCGATGTAGCCCACTGGACCATGCAATGGCCAGGCCCCCCGCCTTTTGCCAGCAGCACTTGTTCTTTAGGAGGCGATGCCGAATATGGCGCTTCTCCAATTCTTCAAAGCGGCTTGATCTCGGCCGGCGCTGCGGAGGCGTCCTCGTCTTCCACTGGCGAGCAGGTAGCCCTTATTTGACGCCGCAGGGAGTTGGGATATGCCGGCGGTGTGTCGAGTCGACACACCGGCGCGATCGATACGAGCACGCGCTGGCTACGCTGATTGCAACCGAGGCGGCCGGCGCCAGAGACGTCTGCGCGAGCGGGTCGCCTTTTCACACGTTTGGGGCGCCAAGCGCTTTGGACGTATTCGCTTCCTCGCGAACCGCGCACGCCACCGATCTGGCATGCCCCAGATCGCAGTCGCCTGAGGCCACGACTGCGGGGAGCCAACGACCGTGTGTCGATTCGACACACCGCCTCGGCCAACTAAACAGCACCTGAGCGATGGACCATGGTCCCGCGCACCGCACGATGTGTGCAGCCGGGGAGATGAGCTTATGCCTTGTTTCGTTCTGCCGCCGATGAGGCGAGTCTTGGATCGCAATCCCCTCAGGCGGCGACGGCGAGGAAGCAGCGACAGTGTGTCGACTCGACACACTGATCCGGGTGACAAGTCGGCAGGCGACCGAACAGGCGATGGATCGCCCTCTCGCTCTTACGCACAGCACGATGAACGTACTGGGGAGATCACCTCACCCCATGCTCGTTATCGCGCGTCCCATGGCTCTCGCGGTTTGCAGCCACGGTCCGCGTGTGTCGACTCGACACAGCGCTCAACCCCAAGCAAATGAATTCGAGGATCGCCGCTCGCGGTTTTCGAGCACACCTCCCGCCGACGGCAGCCGGTAGGCACCGCCGACGGGGTAGTCGATGCGGCCATAGCCTTCGTCGTTCGACGAGCATGATCGGTCGTGTGTCGAGTCGACACACGACCGATCCGCAGTTGGCCACAGTCATTTCCGATGTCCACTCAACTCGGCACGACGCAAGCCAAACACCCTCTCACCCCTGTGTGTCGACTCGATACACGAGCCACGTCGACGAGCACAACGCCTTGATACACCGGTCCCTACAACCAACCCTCGACGCCCTGGCCAGAACTGGAATCCGCGCGCCACGCACAGCATTCTCATAGCCCACACCTTCCCGCCACGACTCACCTTGCCCATGTGTCGACTCGACACACGCTCATCCCCCGCACGTCCCTCTCGTCCGCCGAGCGGCTGTGTGTCAACTCGACACACAATCTAACCCGCAAAAAGAAAAAGCCCGCCGAAGCGGGCTCCCATCTCCATCAACAACCTCAAGAATCAGCCGGGTTTCACATTGAACAGCTGACTAATCAGCTCCCGGATTTGCGTTTCCTGGGCATCCGACAACACGCCCGTCTTGAGCTTCACCGTAAAGCTGTTGGTGTCTTTGGTAATGCTGCCGGCGTGGCTTTTGCCCGAAAAAATCTTCTCGATGCTGCGCTCGGATACGCTTTCGGTCGACTCCCCCCGACTGGCTTGCGCTCCGATCGCTGCGGCCAGCTTGCCTTGATCCAACGTCCGGCCGACCACGGCCGGCCACAACTCGCGCGCTGCCGAATGACCCGCCGAGCCGAACTTCTTGATTGCCGAAACAACCTCGTCAGCGGCCGACCCGCCGAGCAGACGCGGATTCAAATCAAGATCGCGTCGGATGAAATCCGGCAGATTTTCAAAGGCCAAGAACCGGTACAGGCCTTTGCGCGACATTCCCAACGCCTCGGCCATGCGCTTGCGCGTCGGAAACTCCCGTTCGGCGCGACGCAGCGATTGCCCAATCTCGTAATCGGTGAGGTCTTCGCGGCCAACGTTTTCCACGAGCGCGAGCACTGCCATGTCCTGATCGGAGCACTCGATCACGGAGGCACGAATGTCCTGCGCCTGAATCAGGGCGTGCGCACGAAGACGTCGTTCGCCGGCGATCAGCTGATAGCCGTTCTCCGCGCGGCGCACGACGATCGGCTCGATAAGACCGACTTCACGGATCGATTCGGCTAACGAGGCAAGGCCCTCGTCGCTGAAAATCTTGCGCGGCTGCCACGGGTTCGGCTGAATCGCGTTCACCGGAAGCATGAGCTTGTCACTCGTGTTCTCCAGTTCCTGGATGCGCTGCTGCGCCACCGCCAACGCGCCGAGCATGCCGGGCCCGGTCTTGAACGCGCTGCTGCGTCGCGGCGGCTCGGCCGGAGCGACGGCTGCCGGCCGTTCGGCCGCTGGCCGCTCCGACGAAGACCCGAGTTCACGGGTCTTCGCCGCCATCTTGTCGCGGAATGAACTCACTTGCCGGCCCTCCATTGTTCTACGTAGAGATCGTCGATCCACTGCACGTAATCAGTCAGCGGCTGACGCACGCGCGCCACCGTCTTGTCAGCGAGGTCTCCCTTGCTGATGTCGAACACGGTAGCCATGGCGAGTGCGCCGTTGCTCATCGCGGAACTGGCCGGCACCTCGAGCGCGTTCACCCAGTCCTTGTAAGTCCGCTGCACCCATGAGCGCACGACCGGTGCCGACGAGGTCTTGCCGTAGTCGACCTTAGAAAGCAGGACGGAAACGAAGTCGTACGTCTTCTCGTCGCCGCGTTCCATGATCGTGTGCGCGAGGTCCGAAAACAGGCTCCAGAACGAGACCGAGCTGATGAAGTCCAGGCTTTCGGGCACGAGCGGCATGACCATTGCGTCGGCGGCCATGAGCGCGTTGATCGTGAGATAGGACAGCGACGGCGCCGTATCCAGAATGATGTAGTCGTATTGCTTGCGCAGCACCTCCACCCCCTGGCGCAGCAGATCCCAGAACTTGAACCCCGGGTTCTTGATCACGGTACCGGGAATATGGAACTCCGCGGAAAACAGCGTGGGGTGCGCTGGAATGACGTCAAGCCCGTCCCAGTAAGTTTCCTGCACAAAATTCAGCAGACCGCCTTCCATATGCGGGTCGTAGATGAACGGCAGGACCGTGCTATCCTCAGTCACTTCCTTTTCGGCATACAGACCGCAGAGTTCCGTCAGCGACGCTTGCGGATCCAGGTCGATCAGCAGCACCTTGCGGCCACGCAAGGTCAGGCCTTGGGCGAGACACATGGTCGTGGTCGTTTTCGTCGAGCCGCCCTTGAAGTTGGCAACGAGGATCACCTTGCCGTCGGCATCGCGCACGCCGGTATGGAGCGGTGTCTGATAAATATCGGAAACCTGCTGGACCCAGGTTCGCGCTTCGGGCAAGGTGAAGACCCGGCTGCGCCCGGACCCCTGTGCCACGCCTTGCGGGAGACCCTCGCGGGTGGCAAGCAGGTTGTTCAGTTTGATGCGATCAATGCCGCACATCTCTGCGACCTGAGCGGACGTGAATGTGGGCGCCATCTTTCGCGGCCGCGGCGCCAGCATCATCTCCCGAAGCTCTTCAGATAGACGACCAGCCTCTTCGGCAAATTCGGTGATCGCGGAAAGATCCACACGTCGATCGATCGACGGCAATTCGATAGTTTTCGCCATTAATACGCTTTTTATCAGAATTTGGATAAAGCGTAGAATACAGCAAAAGCGTATGAAAACACACTAATTGAGGGCGATATGAAAAAAAAATGACCCTTCAAAACGCCTTGTGTTGCCCTCGTGGGACATTCCCAAGGGCAAAGGACCAACGAAACTGGCAACGTCACCTAGGCCTCTGTAGGCCCTTTCTCTCCGACATGCCTGTTTTTTGTGCAAATTGCCGGGGCCAGAGCACTTCGCATCAACTGCGCCGGTCGAGGTTTTTGTGCAAATCCGGCTGCGGAACTTTCCGTGCTGGCTTTATCGCTCGCATGCGCATCGCGCAGTCACGGTTTTTGTGCAGTTCGAGCGGCTGATCTCCCAGTACGCTCGAATCTCGCGGCCGGGTAACGATTTTTGTGCTTCCAGATTTCTGCTACCCAGCCTGGCCGGCCACAATTGCACAAAAACCGTTACCGTACTCGCTGAGAAAGGCTTGCCGCGCGCGCCCTGCCACCGGATTGCACAAAAACCGTTACCCGATTTCCTTAGCGCGCCCAGTACAGCCGCCATTTCACTATCTCCAGGCGGTCCTATTCGACCGGGACGTGCCTCCCACGCCAAAGTTGCACAAATTTCGTTACCTCACGCAGACGGCAAACAACCAGGCTATCGCACCGCGACCGCACAATAATCGTTACCTCCAGCGTCGGCTTCCGGGATCTGCACAAAAAACGTTGCTATCACGGCGTCGCTCGCCCGTGCACAAAATCCGTTGCCTTGCGTTCCTCGCGCCGGAAAGTCCACCCCTGAGTAGCGCCCCACCGATCTCCGTCATCGCATTCGGTTCAATCCTGGATCGTCAATCGACGTTCTGCACAGAAACCACTTCCATAGACCACCGGAACTGCACAGAAATCGTTACCTTTCCGCGGGTTTCGGCGGGCGAAGGCCAGATTGAGTTCAGGTGTCCCAATGCTGGGAGCCTTTACACGCGGGTCTTCGAAGCTACTCCCCCTTGAATTCCCTGACTGCATCACGAGACGCAACACGTCAAATTTCGCGTTGAGCATCTTTTTTTGCGAGCGGTTTGTTTGTTTACTTAAAGATAAAAACTCACCAACCAACTAACGTACGCATGCGTTTTCTTTCATTTCAAACACTTGCCGTGCAAAAGGACCGTTCTATGTGCGCACTGCACCGGTTTATGTGCAGCCAGGTGCCGTTTTATGTGCCGTTGTTGTAGAGATATTTGTGCGATCAGGTACGTTTTTTGTGCGCGAGCCGAATTCCGTGGCTGTTTGAGGTAACGTTTATTGTGTTGACTTGTGTTTGCGTAGTGATAGAGTGCCCGCCAATGTCGACGGGGAGAGCGGGCGTATGTCGGAGGAGAGCGGGCGAAGGACTACAACACTGCAGATGTCGCTGGGTCTCTTTGAGGAGATGTCCGGCCAGCCGATCAATGAGAGCACGCGGGAGATCGGTTTTCAGCGCAACAACGTGTTCGTCGCCATCAATGGGCTTGGGCTGTCTTCGCGCCGTTTCATCGACGCCGCCTATTTCATTGCCGCCCAGGAACCCGCGCCGCGCGACATCTACGACGTCGACCTGAACTACTTCAAGTGGCTCATGCGCTATGAGAGCCGCAACGTGCGCCATTTGCAGAGCGTCATCAAGGAAGCGCAGCGCGTGCTGATCGAGGTGACCGACACGCCGCCCGACCGCGCGCCGAGCGAAGACGACCAGTGGATTTCCGAGCAGCTGATGGGCAGCGTCAAGATCGGCAAGGGGCGCATCCAGTTCCGCATCCCGCCGCTCATGCTGCGCCACATCACCGGGCCCGACAAGCATCACTGGCTGAACCTGTGCATCACGGCGTCGTTCTCGCAAACCTACGCGCGCGCGATCTACGACTACGTGTTGCCCTTCGTGGCGGCCGGTTTGACCGACTGGATCGAGCTCGACGTCATGCGGCGCTGGCCTGGCAAACTCGGTACGAGCGCGTCGGAGTTCAAGCATTTCCGGCCCAAGTATCTCGATCCGGCAGTGCGCCAGATCAACGAGCTATCGGACATCGACCTCAGCTACGAAACCCGGGCCGACTCGGAAACCTCGCGCAAAATCAACAAGATCCGTTTCCGGATGAAGCGCAAGGACACGGTCGCCGCGCTGCTCTCCCGGCAGCCGGACGCGCATGACCTGCTGCTCACGCTCAAGGAGGAGTTCGGCCTGAGCAACAAGCAGTTCGACGTGATCGCCGAGCATCGCATGAGCTGGACCGACGAGCGCATCCAGCAGGCCATCGAATACACGCGTTTCCGGCTCAACCAGGGCAAGGTGACCAAGAGCCCTGCGGGCTATCTGATGAAGGCGCTGAGCCACGACTGGCAGGTCTCGGAGGCCGAGCGCAAGATGGTGGCGATCCAGAGCGAGCTGGCCGTGGCCGCGACCGCTCAGGAGACCGCCAGGACGGTGGCGACCACGGCGGTGAAGCAGAGCATCGCGGCGCGCGACGAAGAGGCGCGCTCGCAGCGCAACGAGGAGGTCAAGCAAGGCCGCGAGCACTTCGAATCGGCCGACGAGAAGACCCGCAAGGAGCTGGTGCGGCTCTACATCGCCTCGCAGGCCGGCAAGCTCATGCTGCGCCGCCTGAAGCTCGAGGCGGGGGCGCTCTCCGACATGAATATCCTCAACCACTCCGATCTGTCGTGGTACTTCGGGCAATTCGTCTACGGGAAGATGAAGCAGCTTGCCGCGCAGTGAGTGTCTTCAATACGCTTGACGGCTGATATGCTGGTGGGCGTATTGCGGCCCTCCCTGCAGCCCGTCACTGCCTCCCGCGCTTACGCGGCAGAAAATATCCAGTCGATCAATGGGTTAGGGCACTCGTTCCTGGCGTTCTCCACAAGCTTGCCAACAAAATCTGTGGGTAACTCTCGCCACCGTGGCTCATTGATCTAACCAAGGCGCTTCGGCGCTCGAGCACATGAGCGCCGAAGCATCTCGTGAGTCATCCCCTGTGATTTTTTCAGAGCGTCATGTCAGCAAAGTTCGGCCTTGGTCTAGCTGGGCAGACTTTGGTTGACACCGCACTGTTTCACGATGGCGACGTCAATCTCGCTCCGCATAGTGTCGTGGTTTTGAAGGTCAAGACGAACCAGGTCGATAAATTCTCTGCCGGCACCTACGATTTATATGCGGGCGCATTCATGCGGATGGAAGCCATCGGAATCCGGTCCAGTCTGCTCTATGTCGATTTCCATTCGGACTACAAGAACCCCACCCGCATCACGTTCGACCGCGACTACCCCTCGACACCCCAGGAGCGCGAGCAGTGGGAAGCGATGCACAAGGCAGAGACGTCCTGGCAACCGGTCAAGCCAGGGCAGACCTTTTCCGAAGACGGCCTGTACCGCGCCGTGCGTACTGACAACGGCCATCGCGGTCTGTTGCTCAAGCCGTTCAAGGCCGGGGAGGTGGCGACCACCGGGCGCGTGACGATGCCGATGCGGGAGCTGCCCGATGTCACCTTTCCCCCATGCGTCGCCCGAAAACCCTTATGCGACAGTGGGTTGGTGCGGTTGGACGCGAGTTGTCCCCAGCCTTGCCAACAAAATCTGTGGGTAACTCGAACGCCAGCCGCAAACCCATGCAGACATAAAAAAAGGGAAGGCGCAGTGCCTTCCCTTTCTTCACAAAGCGACGAGGCCTTACTTCTTCTCGTCGTTCAGCTGCGGCAGCGTATAAGCGGCGCCCGGCGCGAGCAGGCCGACCTTCGAGTACACACGCAGCTTCTCGCGCGTGTCGGTGATGTCGAGGTTGCGCATCGTCAGCTGGCCGATACGGTCGCGCGGCGAGAACGTCGAGGCGACCTTCTCCATCGACAGACGCTCCGGCTGATACGTGAGGTTGTCCGACTTCGTGCTGAGGATCGAGTAGTCGTTGCCGCGGCGCAGTTCGATCTTCACTTCGCCGGTGATGGCGCGCGCCACCCAGTGCTGGGCCGTTTCACGCAGCATGATGGCTTGCGGGTCGAACCAGCGGCCCTGGTACAGCAGGCGGCCCAGACGGCGGCCGTTCTCGCGGTACTGCTCGATGGTGTCTTCGTTGTGGATGCCCGTCACGAGGCGCTCATAGGCGATGTAGAGCAGCGCCAGACCCGGGGCTTCGTAAATGCCGCGGCTCTTCGCCTCGATGATGCGGTTTTCGATCTGGTCGCTCATGCCCAGACCGTGACGGCCGCCGATCCGGTTTGCTTCGAGCAGCAGTTCCACGGCGTTCGGGAACGTCTGGCCGTTCAGCGCGACCGGCTGGCCTTCCTCGAAGCGGATCGTCACTTCTTCGCGGTCGATCTTGACGTCGTCGCGCCAGAACGCCACGCCCATGATCGGATTCACGATCTTGATGCCGCTTTCCAGGCTTTCGAGGTCCTTCGCTTCGTGGGTTGCGCCGAGCAGATTCGAGTCGGTCGAATAGGCCTTCTCGGCCGACATCTTGTATTCGAAACCCGACTGGCGCATGAACTCCGACATTTCCGAGCGGCCGCCCAGTTCGTCGATGAACTGCTGGTCGAGCCACGGCTTGTAGATCTTCAGGTCCGGGTTGACGAGCAGGCCATAGCGGTAGAAGCGCTCGATGTCGTTGCCCTTGTAGGTCGAACCGTCGCCCCAGATGTTGACGCCGTCTTCCTTCATCGCCGCCACGAGCATCGTGCCCGTTACAGCGCGGCCAATCGGGGTCGTATTGAAGTACGTCACGCCGGCCGTCGAGATGTGGAACGCGCCGCACTGCAGGGCGGCGATGCCTTCCGCCACGAGCTGCGCGCGGCAGTCGATCAGGCGTGCACCGGCGGCGCCGTATTCGGTCGCGCGGCGCGGGATCGAATCGTAGTCGTCTTCGTCGGGCTGGCCCAGGTTCGCCGTATAGGCGTAAGGCACGGCGCCCTTGAGCTTCATCCAGTGCAGCGCGGCGCTGGTGTCGAGGCCGCCGGAGAAGGCGATACCGACCTTTTGGCCGGTCGGAAGGCTTTCAAGAATTGTGCTCATGATGAGAAAGAACCCGGTAGAACGAGAATGCGGAAGGAATTCGGTCGAATCGTCAAGTATGTTGTATCCCCGGCCTTTCGGCAAGCCTGGTGGGGAGGGCCACAGGCCCCGTTCGACGCGGCACCCGCGCTAATAAAAGGGGGCCAAGCGAGGGCCCGCGCTCAGCGCAGGCTGTCCCAGGCCGCTTCGATCGCATGCAGGGCGCCCATCACGATCGAACGGTTCAGCGCCGCGGCTAGCACCCCGTCGCGTTCGGCGTAGGCCTCGCACAGCCGCTGGTGGTCGGTGCAGGAACGCTGCAAGCGGCCCGGCAGCGAGGTGCTCAGGTGGCGCAGGCGGTTCGTGCGCATGCGCATGGAGTCCAGCACCTCCTTGAAGATGCCGTTGCGGCTCACGCGCAGTTCCTCGTCGCGAAACGCGACGTTGGCCCAGAAGTAGCCGTCCACGTCACCTTTGGCCGCGACTTCGGCCAGCTTGCCATGCGCGCGCCACAGCGCGGCGATGTCCTCGTCCGTCGCGTGCTCGACGATCGCGAGCGACACCTGACCGTAGAGCAGGGCGCGCAGCGCGTAGATCTCGCGCACTTCCTTTAACTGCATGGCGGCCACGCGCGGGCGGCGGCGCGGCGACCAGTCGACGAGTCCTTCGCGCGTGAGCGCGAAAAGCGCCTCGCGCACGGGCGTGCGGCTCACGCCGAAGCGTTTGGCGAGATCGACCGAATTCAGGTCGTCGCCGGGACGCAGCCGGCCTTCGATGATGCCGCGCGCCACCCAGTCGACGATCTCGGCCACGCTCGACTGCTCGCCCGTTTCCGGGGCGGCCATTACGCCGACATCTTCATCCATGCGCTTTCCCCCCGAGGCGCCGCGACCGGGCGCAGCGCCGCAGATTGTAACAAATCCAGTACCGGCTTCGCCTTCGAAGTCGCAGGCCGGCTATTTAAGTGTATACACTAAGGCGAGAATGTCACTGTGCCAAACGAAGAATCGCCATATACCGAATCTAACTGTCGACACTAAATAACAATTCAATCGGCTACCCGTCAGGCAAGGAGACGCCATGTACATGGGAACTGAGATTGCCGGCTCAACGCACGTCGAGGCGAGCGTCTCGGCGCGGCTCGACCGGCTGCCGCCCACGCGGTACTTCCGCGGGCTCGTCGCCCGCATCGCGGTGGGCGGATGGTTCGAGTTCTACGAAATGTTCATGGCGGCCTATATTTCGCTGGGCCTCATCCACAGCGGGCTGTACTGCGCCACCACCGCTGGCCTCTTCGATGTGAACGGCTTCGCCAGCTTTCTCGGCTCGTTCTTCGCGGGCATGTTCGTCGGCACGGTGGCGCTGGGCGGCGTCACCGACCGCTTCGGGCGGCTCATCGTGTTCACGTTCGCCATGCTGACGTACTCCGTGGCGAGCTTCATCGCCGCTTTCCAGCATTCGCCGCCGCGCGATGCGCGCGGGCGCTACCCGGCGTTCAGCATCCTCGTCATTCTCACTTCGGTCCCTGTGGTCGCGGTCATCTCCTATGCGCTCGTGCCGCGCACGTTCCTCGGCATGGAAGGCTGGCGCTGGGTGATGATCATCGGCGCGGCCGGCGCGGTGTTTATCTGGTTCATTCGGCACGGCTTGCCGGAATCGCCGCGCTGGCTCGAGAGCAAGGGGCGCGTGAGCGAGGCGCGCCAGATCGTCGACGAGATCGAGCGCAAGGTGGTCGCCGAAACCGGCAAGCCGCTCGCCGAGCCGCCCGAAGGCCCGGCTGCGAGCCAGCTGGAGGCGCGCGGCGCGTGGATCGAGATGTGGCAGGGCCGCTACTTCAAGCGCACGGTGATGCTGTCGCTGTTCAACTTCTGCCAGACCTTCGGCGTGTACGGCTTCGGGGCATGGGTGCCGGTGCTCCTGTACTCGAAGAGCATCACGATCACGCATTGCTGCTCTACACCATGGTGATCGCCATCACGACCCCGCTCGGCGCCATTGGCGCCATGGCGTGCGCGGAACGCTTTCAGCGCAAGTGGCAACTGGTGGGCTGCGCCATCGTTGTGGCCGTGGCGGGCGTGATGTTCGGCCAGGTGCGCGACCCCGTGCCGATCCTGCTGTTCGGCAGCGCGGTGACGATTGCGAATAACTGGCTCATCGGCATCTTCCACACCTATCAGGCCGAGCTGTATCCCACGCGCATTCGCGCGCGCGCCGTGGGGTTCGTCTTCAGCTGGAGCCGGGTGAGTTCGATCTTCGTCGGCTTCTGGGTGGCGGCGCTGCTCAAGCACTACGGCGTGCCCGCGGTGTTCCTGCTGATCTCGTCGGCCATGGTCGTGATCGTCGTGGCGGTTGGCGTGTGGGGGCCGAAAACCAACGGTGTACCTCTAGAGGAGTTGTCGCAATGAGTGGTTCCATCGCCGCCGCATTCGCGCAGGGCTTGTATGCGCTGGCACAGCGTCCCTTGCCCGCCGATGTCCTGAAGGAAGCGAAGCGCTCGTTCATCAACGTTGCGGGCACAACGATTGGCGCCTGCATGCATCCGGGCGTGGAGGCGATACTCGCTACCGCGCGTGATCTCGGCGCCGCACATGAGGCGGGCGTGCTGGGCCGCACGGAGCGCATCGACGTGCATTTCGCCGCGCTGGCGAACGGCTTCGCCGGCCACCTCGACGATTTCGACGATACGCATCTTGCCACCGTGATCCATCCCGCAGCGGCCACGCTCGCGGTGCTCACCGCGCTCGCGCCGCAAACGCGGCCCACCGGCGCACAGGCGCTCACGGCGTTCGCGCTGGGCTGTGAGGCGCAATTGCGCGTGGGCGTGGCGATCTCGCCTGAGCATTACGACCGGGGCTGGCATATCACGGGCACGTGCGGCGCGATTGGTTGTGCGGTGACGGCGGCGCTGCTGCTCGGTCTCGACGAAGTCCAACTCAAGGAAGCCGCATCGATTGCCGCCTCGATGTTCGTCGGGCAGCGCGAGGCCTTTGGCACCATGACCAAGCCTTTTCATCCCGGCAAGGCGGCTGCCAACGGCATCGACGCGGCACGGCTCGCCCAGCACGGGCAGCGCGCCGCCGAGGACATTTTCGAAGCACCGGGCGGTTACGCGAGATCGCTCTCGACGAAGGTGGTCTTCGAGCGCATGAACGGCGATTTCGGCGAGCGCTGGGAGTTGTTGTTCAACACCTACAAGCCGTATCCGTGCGGGATCGTCGCACATCCGGCCATCGATGCCGGCCTCGCGATTGTGGAGCGCATTGCGGATGCCGGTTCGATCGACGCGATCGTGCTGCGCTGCCATCCGCTCGTGCCGGAATTGATGGGCAACCCGCAGCCTCGTGACGGCCTGCAGGCGCGCTTCAGCGCGATCCATGGTGTGGCCGCCGCGCTGTGCGACGGCCAGGTGGGCCTCGCGCAATACGACGACAGCCGCGTGACGCGCGACGACGTGACGGCGCTGCGCGCGAAGACGACGCTCGCGCCCGACGCCGCCGTGAACCGCGACGAGGCGTACATCGAAGCACGGCTTCACGACGGCAGCGTGGTCGCACATCACATCGAACATGCGCGCGGCAGTCTCGCGCGACCCTTGACCGACGACGAACTGCTCGACAAGGTGCGTCTGCTGATCGACCCGCGACTTGGCGCGGGCGCGGCGGATCGTGTTGCCGCTGCCGTCGCGAACGTGGAGCGCGCCGCCAGTCTCGATGCGTTCTTCGCCCTTTGCACGCCGAACAAGGATCTGGTTCATGCATAACCCCGCCGCTCATTCCGCCGTTGCCGATGCGTTCGTGGCGCTTGCCGCGGCGAACCCTGGCGCGCGCGAACTCGAAGCCGCGCGCAGCGCCATGGCGAACGCGCGCCGCTGCGCCGCGCAGCCGCGCGACGCCAGCCCGCTGAGCGCCATGCTTGCGCAGGCCACCGATGCGCGCTCGCGCGCATGGCAGCTCGGCGCCGTGCTCGCCACGCAGGATGCCGGTTCGACCGCCGCGCCGGCCGTGGCGGCAGCGCTTGCATTAGGTGAGTCTCTCGAAGCCGCCGACGACGACATCGCCGCCGCCGTCGCGGTTGGCACGCGCGCTTCGGCGCGTCTGGGCGCCGCCGTGGACGACGAAGCGTTTCGTGCGCGCTGGAACGTGGCCGCGTCGCTCGGCATCGTGGGGGCGACGCTCGCGGCTGCGCGCCTGCTCGGGCTCGACGCGCTGCGCACGCGCCACGCGCTCGGCATCGCCGCCACGCAGGCCGCAGGGCTTGCGCGCAACGTGGGCGAAGCCATGGGTGCGCTGGAAACCGGCAAGGCGGCCGCCGACGCCATCGAAGCGGCCCTGCTCGCGAAGCACGGCTTCACGAGCGCAGCGGCGTCGATAGACGGACGGCGCGGGCTGGCCGCGCTGATGGCCTACCGTTTCGACGCGGGAGCGATTACCGCATGAGCCGCGCCGGATAAAACGATTTAAATACGGATGCCGAACGGATAACGATGCCAATAACGCCTTCGCCTTCGCGCCGCCGCATGCTTCAGTGCGTCGCGGCGTGCAGCATGCTGCCCGTCGTCGGCGCAAAGCATGCGTTTGCCGCTGAGGCCTCACCCTCGCCGTCGCCGGACGACACCGGCATGACCGCGCAGCTGGCGCGCTACATCGTCGCTGCGCGCGACCAGCCGTTGCCCGATGCCGTGCTGGTCGAATGCAAGAACCACATTCTCGATACCTTTGGCGCGATGGTCTCAGGCTCGCGCATGCGTCCCGGCATGCTGGCGACGCAATACGTGCGCACGCTCGGCGGCGCGCCGCAGGCCTCGGTCGTCGGCTCGGATCTGCGCACGAGCACGGTGAACGCCGCGCTCGCCAACGCCATGCGCGCGCACTCCGACGAAACCGACGACTTCGAGCCCGTCACGAAGGCGCACCCCGGCTGCTCGACGGTGCCCGCCGCACTCGCGCTAGGCGAAGCGCAGGGCGCATCCGGCGCGGCGCTCGTACGTGCCGTCGCGCTCGGTTGCGACACGGCGGGCCGGCTCCTCATGGCGCTCGGCCCGGACCTCGTGCGCGCATCGCAGCGCCGAAGGCACGGCCTCGACGTTCGGCGCGCTTGGCGCGGCCGCGGCGCTCACGCGGCTCGACGAACGCCAGACGCGCTATGCGATCTCGTACGCGGCGCAACAGGTATCGGGGCTATGGAGCTGGGTGAAGGATCGCGACCATAGCGAACGTGGCCGACCTGCGGCCGCTGTTCACGGCGTGATGCGTTCGCTACGGCATGCGCGTTCGGGACGTATCCACGACTTGCTCGTCCTTCATGCCCAATAGGGCGACGGACTCCGTGCCAGGCCGCCGCGTGGCTTTCCAGATCATCAGCAGGTGGTAGTAGAGCCGCGGGCTGAAGCCGAACCGGTACGCGTAGAGATTGCCGAGCGCGAGCTGCAGCCCGGCGCGCGCCTCGCGATTGCGCGCGAGCAGCGAGACCACGATCGGCACGAGCCGGCGCATGGCAAGCTTGCGAGCCGGTTCGAGTTCGGGTGGCAGCGCGAGGCTCTTGAGAAAGCGCCACGCCGAGATCGACGAGGCGTTGATGCTCGTGCGCGTCGCCTGGGATACCGAAACGTCGGTGATGCGATAGCACGAGACGTATTCGTTCACGTAGCACACGCGTTTTGCCGCCAGGCACAGGCGCGTGCCGAACACGTAATCGCAGCAGGTGCCGTAGTGGTCGTCGTAGCCAATGCGCTTGACGAGCGCCGCATCGGCGAGCCAGCCATTGTTGGGGAACATCTGCACGATACCCACGCGGCCCGGCGGGTGTTGCAGCCCCGCGGCGCTGGCCGTGCGCTGATAGGCGATGTTCATGCGTTCGCTAGCCGCGTGCATGATGCGCCCCTCGTGATCGGTTTCGTATTGATCGCCGAACGCCACTTCCAGATCCGGATAGCGCTGCCACTGCGCGAGCAGCTTCTCGATGCAGTGCACGAGCAGGTAGTCGTCGTCGTGGATCAGGAGGATCTTGTCTCCGCTCGCCCGCTCGAAGAGGCTGGCCACGTTGGGCGCCTGGCCGAGCGCGGGCACGTTGCGCCGGTAGGCGATGCGCGGGTCGTCGCCGTAACGCGAGGCGATCAGTTGCTGCGTGCGATCGTCGCTCGAATCGTCGCCGATCACGATCTCGATGTTTGCATGCGTTTGCATGAGACACGATTCGATGCAGCGAACCAGCAGTTCAGGCCGGTTGTACGTCGGCAGGCAAATGGAGACCTTCGTTGTTGTCGTCATGGGCAGACCCCAGTGCTTGAGGGATACGGAGACGTCCGCAAAGGCGGGTTCGTAATACGAACTTCATCCGTTGGACATGACGGTAAATGAACAAAACGCGAAAGAAATTGAAAATAATTCGCAAGGAATGCGTTTTGCACAGCGCGGCCCGCAGAGCCCCCAACGGCGGGCATCCGCACAAAATGCCGATGTTCGATCTGATCAATCGGAAAGAAAATCCGGGCCGCAAAATAATGGGGAAGGCGTCGAGGATGGACTGAGTGCCGGAACAGTCAGGTCATTCGCGTTAGCATTGGCGCTCCGCCTGAAACGACCGCTGGCATCCATGGCCTCCATCTCCTACGCCCACAAACCGCTCACGCCGTTTCGCCGTGCGCTCGCACGCTTCTCCCTCTCCGAACTCGCGAAATACACGAAACTCACGCTCGGCATGTGGATCGGCTTCGGCGTTCCGTACGCCTGCGGGTTTCCCGAGGCGGCGGTCGCGCTCTCCGGCTCGGCCATGCTCACGCTCGCGCTCGGCAGTTCCATCTCGGCGGCGCGCGGGTACTTCTACAAGCGCGTGATGTCGAACCTCGTGGCGATGCCGATCGGCACGCTCCTGATCTGGCTAACCGCGCCGCATCTGTGGCTGGGTGTAATCCTGCTGCCGCTCGTGATCTTCACGATCGTGCGCATCCGGCCTTCGGTGTTCCAGATGACGAGCATCACCGTGCCCATGACGCTAGTGCTCTATACGGGCGAGCACATACCGTTGCTGGAGCAGCGGCTGATCGGCGTGGTGCTCGGCATGCTGCTCGGCTTCATCATCCAGCAGATTGCCTTTCCGCCCGATCACGGCTTCTGGGCGAACACGCTCGTGAACGACGGCAACGCCCAGGCCGAAGCGTTGCTCACCGAGGTCGCAACGAAAACGCTGGACCGCGCGAAGCTGAAATCGGCGACGGCTGCGCTGCGGGTGTCGAGCAGCAATCTGAAGCAGGCGCACGATCTCCTCAAGTCGGACCTGGCGCAGTCGTGGGTGTCGGCGCATCTGAAGCGCAATCGCGATCGCCTGCCGCTGTTTTCGTGCTACCACGAACTGTTCGACTCGATCGTCGGCTTCCTCGAAACGCTCGACACGTTCAACGCGCAATACGAGGCGCTCGATGCGCAATGGAAAGAGGCATACCGGCGCGGCTTCGCGCGCCTCGTGGACGTGCACCGGCAACTGGCTTCACAGGCCGACCTGCGGGTGGAACGCCCAGGTCTGCTCGTGGCGCCGCTGACGCGAGAGGAACTGCATGCGCTCGTCGAAGCGCTGCCCGCAACGGGCGTGTTCACGAGCGTCTATCTCGGGCATTTGACCGGCTACGGCATCCTGCTGAGCCGTTTGAGCGACATGCATACCGAACACTTGCGCAAAGCGTGATCGCCGCGCTTCTGGTGGTGATTCTCGTGCCAGGCGTGGCGCTCGGACTCGTGCAACTCATGCGTTGAATGCCTACCGCCCGGCGCGCAAGCGAGCGTCTACCCGTAATTGTCCTGGGGTGGGCGCGTCGCGCCAGTACGTGCAGCGCGGCGCACGCGCAGCGTCCCAACTGCTGTGCCCGCCGGCCTTGCGCACCCGATTATTCGCGATCCGCGAATGACGTATTCGGGCGTTATCCGGTACTGATTACGCCGCGCTTGCGGCTATCTTTGCCTCGTCGATGTCGACGGCGTCCTGCGAGCGTGCAGCGGTGCACGTCGCGTCGAACACCGTTTTCGAACATGAGCGTGTGGCGCGGCATCCGGCCGGCCCAAGGAGACAGAGATGAAACCGAACACATGGGACACGGCCTACGAATGGAAGGCCGTGACGCTGCTGGCGCTGGGCTTCGGCCTCGTGGGCCTCGACCGCTGGCTGATCGCGCCGCTGTTCCCGTCCATCATGAAAGACCTCAACCTCAATGCGCAGGATGTCGGCAATTGCATCGGCATCCTCGGCCTTTCGTGGGGCGTGTTCGCGGCGGTCATGGGCGGCATGTCCGACAAGGTGGGGCGGCGCAAGGTGCTGATTCCGGCGATCATCGCGTTCTCGCTGCTCTCGGGCTTCTCGGGCCTCGCAGGCGGCTTTGCGAGCCTGCTGGCCGTGCGCGCGCTGATGGGCGTGGCAGAAGGCTCGTTCTGCCCGACCAGCTTCGCCGCCACAGCCGATGCCTCGCACCCGAAGCGCCGCGGCTTCAATCTCGGGCTTCAGCAAAGCGGCTTCGCGCTGTTCGGGCTCGCGCTTTCGCCGATCATCGCCACGCAGTTGCTGGGCGTAATGAGTTGGCGCGGGGTGTTCGCACTCGTCTCGGTGCCGGGCCTGATTCTTGGCCTGCTGATGTACCGCGTGATCCGGGAGCCGCAAGGCGCGCCTGCGCGCCACGCGGGTGCGTCCGCGGCAAAGGCCGAACGCGGCCACTGGCGCGACGTGATCCGCAGCCACAACATTCCCGTGGCGATGGTCGCGCTGTTCTGCGCCATGACGGGCGTGTTCGTGCTCGGCGCCATGCTGCCGCTCTATCTCACGCAGTACCTTTCGCTCGACATGCAGCGCATGGGCGTGGTGGCCTCGGCAATTGGCTTTGGCGGTTTCGTCGGACAGTTCGGCTTGCCGGGGCTTTCGGATCTGCTGGGCCGGCGTCTGGCGAGCGTCATCGGCTTCGTGGGCACCGCTGTCATGCTGATCGTGTTTCGCGGTCTCGGCGCGCAACCGCTCGCGCTCTTCGTAGTGCTGTTCGCGGCGTCGTTCTTCACGCTCGGCCTCGTTTCGCTGCTCTCTGGGCCGGTGGCCACCGAAGCCGCGCCGGCTGGCATGGTCTCGACCTCGATCGGCCTCGTGGTGGGCGCGGGCGAAATCTTCGGCGGCGGCGTGGCGCCCGCGCTCGCCGGATTCGTTGCAGCGCATTTCGGTATCCAGAACATTTTGTGGCTGCCGATCGGCGCCGTTTTCCTCGGCGTGCTGGTGAGCCTCTTCCTCAAGGAAACCGCCCCCGCGAAGCTGCGGCGCAGCGAGGCCGCGGCCCCAGCTGTCCCCGCCGCGCCCTTACCCGCAGCGGGCCAGGCCGAGTAGCGTGCGCGCGCCGTCCGTGTCGTCTTCTGCGCCCGCGCCGCCCGTGCAGGAGCGGCGCGAGCGACTGGAGGCGGGCCCTATACTTGAAGGGCCCGAACCCGAGAAGACGAGAGGAGCATGGACCGATTCCTGAGCATCGAAGCCTTTGTGCGCGTGGCGGAAACGAGCAGTTTCGCGGAGGCGGCCCGGCAACTCGGCGTGACCAGTTCGGTCGTGACGAACCGCATCCAGCAACTGGAGAAGTTCGTCAACGCCCCGCTCTTTCATCGCAGCACGCGGCACGTGCGCCTCTCCGAAGTCGGCGAGGCGTTTTATCGTGAATGCGCGGAGGTGGTGGGGCGTGTGAACGAGCTGACCGACCAGATGCGCGAGCTGCGCGCCACGCCCACTGGCAGGCTGCGCATCCAGATCTTGCCGGGCTTCGCGCTGGGCCATTTCGGCGCGCCGCTCGCCGAGTTCAACCGCCGCTATCCCGGCATCCAGCTCGATGTGATCGTCAACGACCGCGTGGTCGATCCGATCGAAGAAGGCTTCGACGTCGCTTTCCAGATCTTCCCGCCGATTTCCGATTCGCTGATCGAGCGGCGGCTCTTTTCGGTGCGGCGGCTCTTTTGCGCCACGCCCGCTTATGTAGAAGAGCATGGCGCGCCGCAGCATCCGCGCGAATTGCTGCAGCACACCACGGCGCTCTATTCGGGCTATCCCTCGCGCAACCGCTGGACGATGACACGCGGCGACGAAGTCGTGGAGATGGAGTTGCCCGGCATGATCCGCTCGAACTCGGTGCATTTGCTGCGCGACTACGCGCTCACGGGCGGCGGCGTGGTGTGCCTGCCTACGCTCGTGGCGAGCGAGGCGCTCCTCAACGGCTCGCTCGTCCCGATCCTCACCGACTACCACCTTTCGGCGTTGAGCTTTGCCGCCGTGTATCCCTCCACGCAGCGCCAGGCCCTGAAAGTGAAGGCGCTGGTGGAGTTTCTGGCCGAGTATCTGGGCCCCGAGCCCGCGTGGGACGTGCCGCTGATCGAGCGCGGCTGGGTGCGCTAGGGCTTGCGACGACCGCCTGCCGCGATTCTTCGCGAAACGCGAATGCCGTAGTCGCCTGGTTGCCGGTTGTTGCCGCCGCGCAGCGCTCCTAAAGTTGATTCCAACGACACCTTCCAAAACAGGAGACAGCCATGACCGATTCGTCATTCCACACCGTCTTCGGCTCGCTCGAGCAGTACCGCAAGGGCGAGATCGAAATTACGAGCGGCGACGCCCGCCACTATGTTTTCTCGAACGTCTTCGAAGTCGCCGCAAGCTCGGCGCCCTACGAAAAAGTTGTGGTCGGCAAGAACCTCGACTACGTGATCGAGGTGCTGCGCACGGAAGGACAGTCGCGCTGGTTCGCCTGCGCGCACGATGAGTTCGTGATCCTGATGGATGGCGAAGTGCGTATCGACTTCATCAAGCTCGATACGCCGCCCAAGGGCGGTACGGGCACGGTCGACGCGGGCGAGCAGCCTGCGGGCCGCAAGATGGGCCACGTGGTGCTGCGCCGCGGGCATCAAGCGCTGCTGCCTGCGGGCTGCGCGTATCGCTTCAGCGCGCAGCAGGCTGGCGTGGCGCTAGTGCAGACCATGGCCGGTGAACTGTCCGTGCAGAAGTGGGCCGATATCTGCCTGCACTGAAACCACGCGCTAACCGATCACCCGACTACTGGAGACACCAAATGGCCACCCTCGAAACCCTCGACCATTCCGCAGGCTTTGCGGCCGACACCGTACGCGCGAGCGAGCCCGACGCCGTGACCGGCTATCGCCGCTACACGCTCGGCGCCTTCGAATTCACGCGCGACGAATACTTTGTGAAGGTGCTGTGGCCCGCGAAGGGGCAGACGCGCACCCACGCCATCCCCGCCGACGCGTTCCTGCGCGCCATGATGCGCGACGTGGCCTGGGGCTTCTTCTATGGCTGGGTGAATTTCGACCACGTGTTCGGCACGCGCAATCACTACGGCAAGGTGGACGTGTATGCGGGCTCGTTCAACGGCATCATGAAAGACGCCGGCGTGGACTATATCGAGACCTTCGAAACGCCCACCATCATGGCGACCTTCAAGGCGATCCTGCACGACTGGACCAACGAAGGCTTCGACCCGTTCGCCGCGCCCGAGGAAACCGGCACCGCATTCGGCCGCAAGCATGGGGACAACGACGCCGCGATCGAGCGCACGCGCATCGCCACGCGCCGCATGCCGGGCCTCGAAGGCGACTCGCCGCTGCGCGACGACCTGCCCGTGAACCGCGCTTTCGCCGACGTGCCTCAGGACAGCCCCGAAGTGCACGCCGAGCCCGGTTTCGAGGGCGAGCTGCACGCGTTCAATCTCTTCAAGTACCTCTCGCGCTCGGACGTGACGTGGAATCCTTCGGTCACTTCGGTGTGCGGCCAGAGCCTGTTCTGCCCGACCACGGAGGAGTACATCCTGCCGGTCTTCCACGGCAACGACCGCGTGGAGTGGTTCCTGCAGCTCTCCGACGAGATCGTCTGGGACATCGGCGACAAGAACACCGGCGCGCCGCGCGCCCGCATCACCATGCGCGCGGGCGACATCTGCGCGATGCCCGCCGATATTCGTCACCAGGGCTATTCGACCAAGCGTTCGATGCTGCTCGTGTGGGAGAACGCGACCGCCGGTTTGCCCAAGCGCTACGAGAGCGGCGAACTCAAGCCGTATCCGGTCGACTTCTGATCAAGTTTGGCAGCTACACAGTACGCCTAAGCATCAATCGAGGATTTACTCATGCAAACGCAATTGTTCATCGACGGCCGCTTCGTTGACGCTGTCGAGGGCGGCACCATCGACGTGCTCAATCCGCACGACGGCTCGCTGATCACGAAGATCGCCGCAGCCACCGCCGCCGACATCGATCTGGCCGTGGCCGCCGCCACGCGCGCCTTCCCGCAGTGGGCGGCGACGCCGGCCGCGGAGCGCGGCCGCCTGCTGCTGCGTCTCGCCGACGCCATCGAAGCGAACGGCGAAGAACTCGCGCAACTCGAATCGCTCGACACGGGGCACCCGATCCGCGACTCGCGCACACTGGACGTGCCGCGCACGGCGGCGTGCTTCCGCTACTTCGGCGGCATGGCCGACAAGCTGCAAGGCTCGGTCATTCCGGTCGAGACGGGCTTTCTCAACTATGTGCAGCGCGCGCCCATTGGCGTGGTGGGCCAGATCGTGCCGTGGAATTTCCCGCTCATGTTCACGAGCTGGAAGATGGGCCCGGCGCTCGCAGCCGGCAACACGGTCGTGCTGAAGCCCTCCGAAATCACGCCGCTTTCCACGCTGCGCATTGTCGAACTGATGGCGGAAGTGGGTTTTCCCGCCGGTGTCGTCAACATCGTGCCGGGCTACGGGCATACGGCCGGGCAGCGGCTCGCGGAGCACGAGGGCGTGGGCAAGATCGCCTTCACCGGGTCGACGGCTACGGGGCGGCGCATCGTGGAGGCCTCGCAGGGCAACCTGAAGCGCGTGCAGCTCGAACTAGGCGGCAAGGGCGCCAATATCGTGTTCGACGACGCCAATCTCGGCGCCGCCATCAATGGTGCGGCCTGGGCGATCTTCCACAACCAGGGGCAGGCCTGCATTGCGGGCTCGCGTCTGGTGCTGCACGAGCGCATTGCCGACGAATTTCTTGAGCGCTTCGTCGCGCTCGCCGCTTCGATTCGTGTCGGCAATCCTTTGGACCCCGAAACAGAAATGGGGCCGCTCACCTCGCTGCAGCATCTGGAGCGCGTGAAGGCCTTCGTGGACGTGGCGCGCGAGCAGGGCGGGCGCGTCCTCACGGGCGGCAGCGTGCCGCAGGATCCCGCGCTCGCCAACGGCTACTACGTGCGCCCCACCGTGATCGAGGCGAAGACGCCGGACGATCGTATCGCGCAGGAAGAGGTGTTCGGCCCGTTCGCGACCGTGCTGCGCTTCAAGTCCGACGAAGAGGCACTCGCCATTGCCAACGGCACCGACTACGGTCTCGGCAGCGGCCTGTGGACGCGCGACCTCTCGCGCGCACACAGCATCGCGGGCAAGATTCGTGCGGGCATGTGCTGGGTGAACTGCTACAAGCGCGTGAATCCGGGCAGCCCGTTTGGCGGCGTCGGTCAATCGGGCTACGGCCGCGAAATGGGCTTCGAGGCGATGCACGACTACACGGAGGCCCGCTCGGTGTGGGTCAACGTGGACGCCCAGGTGCCGCCGCACTTCAAACGTTGAGGTACGTATGGATCGCTTCGTTTATCAGGGCTTGCCGTCGCGCGTGGTGTTCGGCTGGGGCAACCTCGCGCGGCTGCCCGAAGAAGTGGACCGGCTCGGCGCGCGCCGCGCGTTGATCCTCTCGACGCCCGAGCAGCGGCCGCTCGCTGAAGAAGTCGCGCGCCTGCTCGGCGAGCGCGCCGCGGGCATCCATGCCGAAGCGGTCATGCACGTGCCGGTGGAGGTCGCGCGTGCCGCGCGCGAGAAGGCGGCGGCACTGGACGCGCAGTGCTGCGTGGCCGTGGGTGGCGGCTCGACCATCGGCCTTGGCAAGGCCATCGCGCTCGAATCGGCGCTGCCGATCGTCGCCGTGCCCACCACCTATGCGGGCTCAGAGATGACGCCCATCTATGGGCTCACCGAAGGGCGCCTGAAAAAGACCGGGCGCGACCTGCGTGTACTGCCGCGCACCGTGATCTACGACCCGTCGCTCACCGTCTCGCTACCCGCCGGCATTTCGGCGGCTTCGGGCGTAAACGCCATGGCGCACGCGGTGGAGGCACTCTATGCCGAGGACGCGAACCCGGTGATCAGCCTGATGGCCGAAGAATCGATTCGCGCGTTGGGCGAAGCGCTGCCGGTAGTCGTGCGTCGCCCGGACGACGCGGCGATGCGAAGCCGCGCGCTCTACGGCGCGTGGCTCGCGGGCAGTTGCCTCGCCGCTGTCGGCATGGCGCTGCATCACAAGCTCTGCCACACGCTCGGCGGCACCTTCAACCTGCCGCACGCGCAAACGCATGCGGTCATGCTGCCGCATACGGCGCACTACAACCACGCGGCCGCGCCAGAAGCGCTCGAGCGCGTGGCGCGTGCGCTCGGCGGCGCGCATGCGGACGAAGCCGGGCCACGGCTCTTTGCGTTGAATGAGTCGCTTGGCATGGCGCTGTCGCTCGAGGCAATCGGCATGCCCGAAGCGGGCCTCGACGAAGCGGCCGATCTCGCGTGCACGAATGCCTACCCCAATCCGCGACCGTTGGAGCGCGCGGCTATCCGTGCGCTGCTGCAACGGGCGTGGGAAGGCGCGGCGCCGCGCTAGTCGGGTTGCGCCACGCCGCGTGCGTGGCGCACACAACAATGGAAAGGAGACAACCATGTCGATACATGGCACCGAAGCCGAACGCGCCTTGACGGAACAGGTCGTGAGCCGCTTCGCGAACACACCCGACGCGCGCCTGCGCAAGCTGATGCAAAGCCTTGTGCGGCACTTGCACGCCTACGTGCGCGAAGTCGAGCCGACGGAGGCGGAGTGGTTCGCCGCGATTCGCTTCCTGACCGAGACGGGGCAGATGTGCGACGACGTCGTGCGCCAGGAATTCATCCTGCTTTCCGATACGCTGGGCGTCTCGATGCTCGTCGACGCGATCAATCACCGCTACGCTTCCGGCGCGACCGATACGACCGTGTTCGGCCCGTTCTACATCGACGGCATGCCGGAACGCGCCTATGGCGAGAACATGGCGTTCACGCCGGGTACGCCGGCGCTCGTGCATGGCCGCGTGCTGACGACCGACGGCCAGCCCGTGGCGAACGCGCTGCTCGACGTGTGGCAGACGGCGGACAACGGCATGTACTCGGGGCAGGACACCGAACAGCCGCACGGCAACCTGCGCGGCCGTTATCGCAGCGACGCCGAAGGCCGCTACGCGATCCGCACCATCGTGCCCGTGTGCTATCCCATTCCGACCGACGGCCCGGTGGGCCGCATGCTCAACGCCACGGGGCGGCATCCGTGGCGGCCCGCCCATCTGCACTTCATGATCACGGCGCCGGGCCACAGCACGCTCGTGACGCATCTGTTCAATCAGAACGACCCGTATCTGGATTCGGACGCGGTGTTCGGCGTGAAGCCCTCGCTGCTCGTCGATTATCGCGAGCACGCGGCGGACGGGGCGGCCGCGCAGCAGTTCGGCTTCGAGGGCGGCTTTTGCGAGGCGCGCTACGACTTCGCGCTGGAGCGCGCATGAGACCGCACACGCGTTACTACGCCGTATTCGCCACCGACAAGCCCGGCATGCGCGACGTCCGCGAGCGCGTACGTGCGGTGCATCGCACGTATCTGCGCGCGGCCTCGCAGCGCGGGGTGTTCGTGCGGCTGGGCGGTTCGACGCTCGCGCCGCATTGCGACGCGCTCAACGGCACGCTGCTCGTGATCGAGGCGGAAGGATACGACGACGTGATGCGCTTCGTCCGCGACGATCCCTATACGCTGGCAGGCTTGTTCGAACACGTCGAGATCCGTCCGTGGGACTGGAATCTTGGCAATCCTGAGCAAAGAGTGTGAGCCATGCTGACCGTGAGCCTGTGTTGCCTTGACGACGTGCCCGACGGCGGCGCGCGCGTGATCGACGCCGCGCTGGCGGGGCGGCCGGTCGTCGTCGTGCGGCGGGCCGGTGAAGTATGGGCGTACGCGAACCGCTGCCCGCACTTCTCGGTGCCGCTCGACTACGAGCCCGGCCGTGTGCCGACGTATCGCGCACAGGTGATCATGTGCGCGCATCACAGCGCGTTGTTTCGCTTCGAAGACGGGCAGTGCATCGAAGGCCCGTGCGCCGGCGCGAAGCTCGATGCCATTCCCGTGTGGCTCGACGCGCAGTCCAACGTCGTGGCGCATTGCGGCGGCGCCTGACTGTCTTCCACGCATGAGGGATCGATGCTCGCGCTGAGTCCGGCATCGGATTGGACATGGCGCAAGAACAGTGCGAGAAGTTCAGGCCGCAGCCCGTCGCCGCGCTGAGCGGCGAGCGCGTGAAGGGGGAGGAGCGGAGCAAGCGGTGACATGATTCGACTCCCTATGTGAGACGTTGCGTTGGTGGCGCGGTCAGGCCCGCTTGATGAGCCCGAGCTGCGTGAGCGCGGTTACGCCGTCGTCGAGCCCGATCTCCTCGACGATCCTGCCGTCTTTGAGGCGCAACACCGTCGTGCCGGTGAAATGCATCTTGCGGCCGCTCGCCGCCGGCAACGATCCCGCGAGAAAGTCCCCGAACGCCGGGCCCGAATGGGTCCCGCCGCCTTCCCACTGACCCACCACGAACTCGCCTTCGGCGATGAGGCCGGCGGCGCCCCAGAAGTTCAGATCGGGGAATGCCGCGCGAAAGCCGGTCATGAACGCCTTGATGTCCTCGCGGCCGCGGCGCGGCTCGTGCAGCGAATACTTGAGCAGCATGTCCGGCGCGGCTAGCTCGTCGACGACGCTGAGGTCGCAGGTTTCGCCCCAGAAACGCGTGAACCAGCGGCCAACGATCGCCTTGTTGTCCTCTTCCATCGACATGTTCGACTCCTTGCTGATCTCGATTCATGGCGAAGCAGGATTGCTCCGCCTGAAATGAACGATATCGACCGGCAACCCGCGTAGATACCCGTTTCTTGCCGTGACATTCGTGTGGCATTCACCCCGTGGCGCGCGCCGAATTAGAGCGCAACATTCGGATCGGAACGCGCGACTCGTAGGCGTATCGTTGGTCTGTAGACGAGATCGGCGAAAATGCCGCTTGCGAAAGGAGGGACACACGCGATGAAAACCGGAGCTATGCGGGCAGAGAAGCCGGGATCCGGAACATATGACTGGGTCGAGATCGAGCGATCGCTCGACACGCGCGGCTATGCCGTGCTGCCCCGCGTGCTCAGGCCCGAACAATGCGCGCAGCTTGCCGCCCTGTACGCGAGGGACGATGGCTTTCGCTCGCGCATCGTCATGGCGCGTCACAATTTCGGGCGCGGGGAATACAAGTACTTCGCGTATCCGCTGCCGTCGCTGCTTCAGCGGTTAAGGCATGCGCTCTATCCGTACCTCGCGCCTATCGCCAACCGCTGGAACGGGCAACTGGGGATCGACACGCAGTACCCGGCCGATCTCGACGCCTTTCTCGATCAATGTCACCGCGCGGGGCAAACGCGCCCGACACCGCTCATCCTCGCATACGGTCCGGGCGACTATAACTGCCTGCACCAGGACCTTTACGGCGGGCATGTGTTTCCGCTGCAGGTGGCGATGCTGCTCTCACGGCCCGGCGTCGACTTCGAGGGCGGCGAGTTCGTGATGACGCAGAGCGCGTCGAACGGTCAGTGTGCCGAAGTGATTCCGCTGGAGCAGGGCGACGCGGTGCTGTTCACCGTCAACCAGCGGCCGGCTGCGAACCGGCGCGGCGGCACGCGCCGGGTCGCCATGCGGCACGGCGTGAGCGTCGTGCGCAGCGGCAAGCGTCATACCGTCGGCCTGATTTTTCACGATTCATGTTAGCGCGCGCACGACGCGAAGGAACGCATCATGCAACTGTTTCTCAGCCATATCGAGTCGCCGCTCGGCGACCTCATGCTGGTGAGCGATGCGCAGCAGCGGCTGCACGCGCTCGAATTTTCCGATCACCGCTCGCGCCTGCATCGTGGTTTGCGCGGACGCCACGGCAGTGCCGAATTGATCGACGCCGCCGCGCCGGCTTCGATTGCCGACGCCATGACGCGCTATTTCTCGGGCGAATTGAACGCGCTCGATCCTCTTCCGGTCGTCATGGCGGGTTCGGACCTGGAAGAAAAGATTTGGGCCGCATTGCGCCGCATTCCGGCTGGCAGCACCACTAGTTACGGCAAGCTTGCGAAAGCGTTGGGATTCGAAGACCCGCGCGCGGCGATCGACATCGGCGCGGCGAACGGCGCGAATCCCATCGCGATCGTCGTGCCGTGCCATCGCGTGATTGCCAGCAATGGCGAGTTGAAGGGCTACGCCTGGGGCTTGCATCGCAAGCGCTGGCTGCTCGAACACGAGAAGGCGATTGCGGCCGCGTGCGAGGTTCCGCAGACGGCAACGCTCCCGGGTTTTTGATATGTCTATGTCCTCGCCCATGACTCTATCTGCCGACACATTCGATAAGCTGGATTGGAGCGCAATCGCCGCGCAACTGGACAGCGAAGGCTATGTGGTACTGCCTCGGCTAGCCGGCACGGAGGAAGCCCGCATGTTCGCGCGCGAGGCCCTTGCCTCGAACGCATTGCGCAGCGTTTCGCTGGATTCGCTCGATCTCGGCCGTGGCGATTTGCTGTATTTCGGCGCTGCTCTGTCGCAGCCATGGGCGCGATGGCGTGCGGACCTCTATCGTCAGTTGGCGCCCATCGCCAATCGATGGAACGAGATGCTTGGCATGCCTTATCGATTCCCGGCGGATCTGGATGCATTTCTGGAGCGCAACCGGCGAGCGGGGCAAACGCAGGCGCAGTCGCATCTGAACCAGCTAGGCACCGACGACTATCTGGCGCTCCATCAACGCAGTGAAGGTGAGCACGTATTTCCGCTGCAGGTGGTCGCCTTGCTCTCGGCGCCGGGGAAAGACTTCACGGGCGGCGAACTGGTACTGACGGAACAACGTCCGCGCATGCAGTCGCGCCCGACGGTCGTTCCGCTCGGCTTGGGCGATGCGGCGATCATCGCGGCGGCCCCGCGGCCATTCAAGGGCAGCAGCGCTTACTACCAGGTGAATCTCCGGCACGCCATCAGCCGCGTGCGCAGCGGCGAGCGCATTGGCGTCGAACTGTCGTTCCACGACGCGCCGCAAGCGGCAAACGATCAACGCGCATTCGATCTCGACACCTGATTCCTGCCGCGCAGTCGCGCTGAGGCGCGCGCAGGTCTGCAAATCCGTCGCAGCAGACGCAACTAACTGTCAAGCCCGCCAACCCCCGACCCGCGCCGCGCCACGGCGCGGCGGCATCGATTCGCCTTCATGCGATGCGCATCGCCCAGGGACTTCCCTCAAAAAGACTTTATCGACTATTTATCGATAAATCGTCGTGATAGATTCCCGGGCTGAATCGGGCGCAAGGGGGAAGCGCGCGCCCGCGCGGCCGTGTCCACGAGCCCGGCGGAAAGACATAAGGCGGAGGAGAGATGCTGGTTTTGATAGGGGTGCCGATCGTGGTGATCGGCTTCGCATTGCGCCTGAACGCGCTGCTCGTCGTGACCGCTCTCGGTGTGGGCGATTCCCACCGCGTGGGCGCGGCCAACGCGCAGCGCGCCGCAAGCCGTCAGGGAGCCGCATCGTGATCAAGCTCGAATCGCTCTATGTCGTCGCGGGCCTGATGTTCGCGTCGTTCGCCCTCTTCAACCTGCTCGACCGCGCGAGCCCGCGCCGCCTCATCAATTTCGTGTTCTGGGGCGTCTACGCTGTGACGTTCCTGTTCGGCGGCGTGCTGCCGCATTTCGTGATGGGGTGCCTCGCCATTGCGCTCGCCTTGATCGCGGGCTCGGGCAAGCTGGGCCGCAGCCCCGCGGGCAACGACAACGCCAAAGCCGAGGCGCACCGCGAGCGAGGGGCGCGGCGCTTCGGCAGCCGGCTCTTCATGCCGGCGCTCCTGATCCCGGTGGTGAGGCTCGTCGGCACGCTCACGCTCAAGTACGCGCGCTTCGTCGAAGCGAAGAACGTCACGCTCATCTCGCCAGTGATCGCCACGCTCGTTGCGTTCGGCGCGGCGCTCGTCATGTTGCGCGATTCGCCCGTGCAAGCGCTCAAGGGCGCGCGGCACACCATGGACGCCGTGGGCTGGGCCGCCATCCTGCCGCAGATGCTCGCGGCGCTCGGCGCGCTGTTCGCCGCGGCGGGCGTAGGCCACGTGGTGTCCGAGCTCGTCACGAACCGGATTCCCCAAAATTCGGCGTTCGCGGTCGTGGCCGCCTACACTTTCGGCATGGCCCTCTTTACGATGATCATGGGCAACGCGTTCGCCGCCTTTCCGGTGATGACCGCCGGCATCGGCCTGCCGTTGATCGTGCATCAGTTCCACGGCAACCCGGCGATTCCTGGCGCGATCGGCATGCTCTCGGGCTTCTGCGGCACGCTGATGACGCCGATGGCCGCGAACTTCGACATCGTCCCCGCGGCGTTGCTCGAATTGAGCGACAAGAACGGCGTGATCAAGGCGCAATGGCCGACCGCCGTGCTGCTGCTCGTCGTCAACACGCTGCTGATGTACGCCTTCGTTTTCCGGTTCTGATGAGCTCACAATGACCACATACCTCACCGCTGCCCATGCCTCGAAGTTCGCCTCGCTCGCGCTTGCCCACCTCACGCGCGAGTACCCGAACAAGCTGACTCACTCCCTCGACGGCCCGCAGGACGTGCAGGGCCCGCGCGCGCTGCACCCGGTCTTTTATGGCAGCTACGACTGGCATTCGTGCGTGCACGGCTACTGGCTCGTGCTGCATCTGCTGGAGCGCTTTCCCGGCCTGGCCGAGGGGCCGCAGATCGTCGCCGTGGTCGACGAGCACTTCACGCCGGAGAAGATGGCCGGTGAGATGGCCTACCTCACGCTCGCGCACAACCGCGGTTTCGAGCGCCCTTATGGCTGGGCGTGGCTGCTCGCGCTCGCGGCGCAGGTCGAGGCGCTGGTTGCGTCGATGAAGCTGCCGCAGGCCGCGCGCTGGCAGGCGGCGCTGGCGCCGCTCACCGACTGGTTCGTCGAGCGCTTCGAGGAATTCCTGCCGAAGGCGACCTATCCGTTGCGTGTGGGCACTCACTTCAATACAGCGTTCGCGCTCACGCTCGCGTACGACTTCGCGAAAGCCACGTCGCGTCCGGCGCTGGCGACGCTGATCGAAGACACCGCCACGCGCTGGCACGCGAACGACGCGGGCTGCCAGGCGTGGGAGCCGGGCGGCGACGAATTCCTCTCGCCCGCGTTGAGCGTGGCCTTGCTGATGAGCCGCGTCCTGCGCGCGCAGGATTTCGAGCCGTGGTTCACGCGCTTTTTGCCCAACCTCGCGGTGCAAGAGCCGGTCACGCTCTTTACGCCGGCCACCGTCACCGACCGCAGCGACGGCAAGATCGCCCACCTCGACGGGCTCAACCTGAGCCGCGCGTGGTGTCAGCGCTCACTTGCACGCGCATTGCCCGAGGGCGACGCCCGCGCGGCCGTCCTCAACGAGGCCGCGCAATTGCATCTGGCCAACGCGCTCGACCACGTGGCTGGGGACTATATGGGCGAGCACTGGCTCGCCACCTTTGCGACACTCGCGCTCGAAGCATGACAAAAGCATGAAACAGGTGGGGCGCGCCGTGTGCGCGTGCTCCACGCCGCTTTCCAGACTGAAGAATTACGCGCCCGCGGTCGATATAACGGGCTGAAGCCCCGAGCCGCCGCCGGAATCTGCTGCGCATCGGCCGGCTCGGGACGTCGAACCCATTCAGGTCTGGAAGGTATGCAAGTAGAGAAATTCATGACGAGCCGTGTCGTCACCATCGGTTTCGACGACACGCTCGCGACCGTGCGCGAGATCTTCGCGGAAGCGAGCTTTCACCATCTGCTCGTGGTCGAAGAGGGCAAGCTGCAGGGCGTCGTCTCCGATCGCGACCTGCTGCGCGCAATCAGCCCGTTCATCGACAGCGTGGTCGAATCCGCGCGCGACCTCGGCACGCTCAACAAGCGCGTGCACCAGATCATGAGCCGCAAGCCGCTCACGCTGCGGCCCGAGTCGAGCCTCTCCGACGCCGTGGCCCTCTTTCTCTCCAACAAGATTTCGTGCATCCCCATCGTGGATGCCGAATTTCGCCCCGTGGGCATCGTGAGCTGGCGCGACGTGCTGCGCTATCTCGTGCCGATGGACGAGGGCGAGGCGGGTGCAGCGCAAGCCAGCGCGTGATGCGGATTGACTCGCACACATGCCACATATTGGTCTGCATGACGAAGTGTGGCTAACGGTCGTACTTCTTTGCTGCGAACCATAAAGTTCGCAACCTCTCCTGCCGTTGTTATGTACTGGGCGCTTAATCAGCCTGAACGCCTGGGCTGCACTGGGCAAGCGCACCGGAACATTCGATGAAAGACGACTGGGACACGCGCGGCCTCCAGAGCCGCGCACCCCACGTAAGAGAGACCAGGAATGCTTCACAAGCTGTCGATACGCGCGAGCCTGACCCTGATGATCGCCTTCTTCGGCATCGTCCTGATTGTCGGCGCCGCCACAGGACTCCTGTCGATGCGAGCAGGCAACGAGTCGCTGCGCACCATGTACACCGTCGATACGCCGGCCGTGGCCGACCTCGAAGGCAGCGCCGGGCAGTTGCTGCGTCTGCGCCTCGCGCTCGCCACCAACGCATCGCTTTCCGATCTCGGCGACCATGATGCAGCGGACGCGGTGCTCAAGCGCTTCGACCAGTACCTGAAGAACTCGAACGAGCGTCTGGACCACTATCTGTCGATTGCGAGCGGAGAAGGCGAAGCGCAGGATCTCATCGCCGACATGCAGGCCAAGCGCAACAGCTTTCTGCGCGATGGCGTCGATCCGGCGCTGGCGGCACTCAAGGCCGGCGACAAGACTGCGTTCCAGGAACTGCAGGGCCACAAGCTGCCGACGCTCTACAGCAACTACGAGAAGGCGATGCTCGTGCTCGAGAAGCGCCAGATCGACCTCGGCGCGCAGCGCTACCAGGAAGCGCAGGACCGCTTCAATGCGGTGAGCATCGCGGTGGGCGTGGGCATGGTGCTCTCACTGCTGTTCGCGTGGATTGGCCGCGCGGCGCTCATGCGCGCGATCGTGCATCCCGTGGACGCGGCCATCGCGCAGTTCCAGCGCATCGCCGCCGGCGACCTGAGCGGCACGGTGCAGACGACGAGCAACAACGAAATGGGCCGCCTGCAGGCCGCGCTGCGGCAAATGCAGGATGCACTCATCAAGACGGTCAGCAGCGTGCGCGAAGGCGCGCTGTCGATCGACAAGGGCGTGAGCGAAATTGCCGCGGGCAATACGGATCTTTCGCAGCGCACCGAGGAGCAGGCTGCCTCGCTCGAGGAAACGGCGGCGAGCATCGAAGAGCTGACCTCCACCGTCAAGCAGACCGCCGAAAACGCACGCCAGGCCAGCACGCTCGCCCAGGGTGCTTCCGGCCTCGCGGCGCAGGGCGGCGCGCTCTCGCGCGAAGTGGTCGGCACGATGCAGGACATCGTGGGCGACTCGCGGCGCGTGGGCGAGATCGTCGGCGTGATCGAGGCCATTGCGTTCCAGACCAACATTCTCGCGCTCAACGCGGCGGTGGAAGCGGCGCGTGCGGGCGAGGAAGGGCGCGGCTTCGCGGTGGTGGCGAGCGAAGTGCGCTCGCTCGCGCAGCGCAGCGCCGCGGCAGCCAAGGAGATCAAGGAACTGATCGAGTCGTCGACCTCGCGCGTGGAGACCGGCGCGGGCCTCGTCGAGCGCTCGGGCTCGACGATGAGCGAAATCGTCGAAGCGATCGCGCGCGTCAGTGCGATCATGAACGAGATCGCATCGGCGGCTGCGGAGCAGAGCACGGGCATCGATCAGGTCAACGTCGCCGTTGGACAGATGGACCTCGTGACCCAGCAGAATGCGGCACTCGTCGAGCAGGCAACGGCCGCGGCTTCGTCGCTCGAAAACGAAGCGCACCGGCTCAACGCCGCGGTTTCGGTGTTCCGCACCGGTCGCGCGGAGTAACGCGCACGCTGCATGGTGTGTTCGCCGGTTATAGTCGTGCATTCACGACTGCGGACTTCCAGCACCATGCAGCTTCTCGATCACGTTTCGATCGGCGTGCCCGATCTCGACGCAGCGCGCCCCTTCTACGATGCGATCATGAATGCGTTGGGTGCGCTCAAGGTCTACGACCGCCCCAACGCGCTCGGCTACGGCGAGCGTTGCGACGCAGCCGAAACGCAGTCGTCGTATCTTTCCATCTATCTGGATGCCAGCGCCATCGAGCCGAACAAGCGGCACTGGTGCTTCAAGGCCGCTACACGCTCGCAGGTCGATGCGTTCCATGCAGCGGGTGTCGCGGCGGGCGGCCGCCCGGATGGCGATCCGGGCTTGCGGCCGCACTATCACGCCGACTATTACGCCGCCTTTCTCATCGATCCGGCCGGCAACCGGGTCGAGGCCGTGTGCCATACGGCATCGGCCTGAGTTTGCGCATCACGTCAGGCGTGGGAGATTGGCGAAATGACAGGCACTGGCAAATACTGGTTTCGAGCCAAACGTTATGGCTGGGGGTGGGGACTTCCGCTCACCTGGCAGGGTTGGCTGGTGCTGGCCGTGTATGTCCTGTCGATCTGTCTGGTCGCCGTTTTCTTTGAACCGCATGGGCATCCGTTCGCATTTGCGGGGCTCGTGATACTCGCCACGCTCGCGCTTTCGGCGGTCTGCTGGCTCAAGGGCGAGCCGCCTCGCTGGCGCTGGGGCAAGGAGCGCGAGTAAGCGTCTCGTTTCCAGGGGCGTAGTGTGCTGCTCAAGTTGTGCTGAAGGGGGGAGCCATGGCACATGGAAGCTGCAATCGTTCACCACCGAAGATCTGGCCGGCGGAGAAAAGACCGATCTGTTTGGCGCTAACCCTTGCGGCTACCTCAACTACGGCGCCGACAAGCGTGCGCGAGGTGCTGCGCGTTGTGTCCGCAGCCGCGCGGGGAACCGCATTTTCTTGCCGCTTTGCACCATGAAATCAGCACGTGATCAGTATGTTACCTGTCATCGTTTGTACCGATTGAGCGCGCAAAGGCTGGTGATACCGTTGTGGGCACATTCTTCAAAGCCGCAATGTAGCGGGCAGATGTTCCTCAGCGATCCTGGCGAATCGGAGATGCATGATGTCCAGTAACGGCGTGTGGCGAAACCTTCATCGCGTAGCGGCGACGGGTATGGTGGCAGCAGGGCTGGGCCTCGCGGCCGGCGCGCATGCCGCGGGGGACCCGATCAAGATCGGCGTGATCAGCGAGGAGTCCGCGGTGGCGGGCGCCTCGATCAGCAAGGCGGCGCAACTCGCCGCGGACGAGATCAACGCGAGCGGCGGCGTGGATGGCCGGCCCATCCAGATCATCGCGTATGACGACCACTCGTCGGCCTCGGACGGCGTGCGCGCGTTCCAACGCGCCGCGACCCAGGACAAGGTGGTCGCCGTGATCGGCAGCTATATCAGCGAAGTGGCGCTCGCCATGGAACCCTGGTCGGCGCGCCTGAAAATGCCCTTTATTACGCCGGGCGCTGCGAGCAACGATATTTCGAAGCACGTTCACGACGACTACGACCACTACAAGTACACGTTCCACGGCTGGATGACGTCGGCGTTCATCGCGCAGTCGATCTGTGATTTTTCACACGATATTCTCGTCGGCCAGTTCAAGATGAAGTCGACGGTCGTGATGAGCGAGGACGCGGCATGGACCAAGCCGCTCGACGAGCGCTTCTTGGAATGCCTGCCCAAGGCCGGTCTCAAGGTG
Source organism: Paraburkholderia sp. CNPSo 3076 (assembly GCF_026343935.1). NCBI lineage: Bacteria > Pseudomonadati > Pseudomonadota > Betaproteobacteria > Burkholderiales > Burkholderiaceae > Paraburkholderia > Paraburkholderia sp. CNPSo 3076. Next base: position 92,026 of record NZ_JAPMAL010000020.1, read on the forward strand.
CTGGATCATATCCGCTTCAATCCGGATACTTCGGACTTCACACCAATTTTCAACCAGATCGAGGCGAAGCACCCCGATACGATTACCACCGGCATCAGCCACGTGGGCGTGCAGCCGACGGTGCAATGGCACGATCAGCAGGTGCCGATCCCGATGTCGGGACAAAGCTCACAGGCCACGACCACGAGCTTCTGGAAGGACACGAACGGCGCGACGGAGGGCGTGATCACGGCTTCTGCTGCGGCGCCGGGCGTGGCGATCACGCCGAAGACGGTCCCCTTCGCGGATGCGTACCAGAAGAAGTTTGGCGTATCGCCTGCGTATTGCGGCTTCTCCACCTATGACCTCGTGTACATCCTCGCGGATGCGATCAAGCGCAACAAGGGCTCGACCGATCCGGACCAGATGGTCGCCGCGCTCGAGAAGACGGATTACGTAGGCACGATCGGGCGCTGGCAGTTCTACGGCAAGGACGACCAGTTCACGCACGCGCTGAAGTACGGCCCGGGCTACATCACCGGCATCAACCTGCAGTGGCAGGGCGGCAAGCAGATCGCGATCTGGCCCAAGTCCGTTGCGAACGGCAAGGTCAAGTTCCCGACCTTCATCAAGCTCCAGCAGGCTAGCGCGAACTAGCTTCGCGTAGTGCGTCGCGCCGTGCGGCCCTTCGTTTGACGATGGGCCGCACGGCGCATGTTGCGACAGACCAACCCACATGAAAGGCCGGACATGCTGCTCCTGCAGATCCTCATCGACGGCTTTGCCATCAGCTCGCTCTACGCGCTCGGCGCTATCGGCTTCACGCTGATTTTCGGCGTCTCCGGCATATTGAATCTCGCGCACGGCGGCGTGATGCTCGTCGCGGCGCTGATGGGCTGGATGCTCGCGGGCGAAGCGGGCCTCGGCACCTACCTCGGCACGCTGCTTGGCGTGGTCGCCGGTCTCGTCACGGCTTATGTCACCTATCTGATGGTGGTGCGGCCTATCCAGCGTTCCGCCGCGATTCCGGCCGAAGAGAAGGAAATCTTCGTGCTCACCGGCACCTTGCTGTGGGGCATCATGATCCAGCAGGGCATGGCCTGGCTGTTCACCGACAACCCCGTGACGATGCGCCCGCTCATCAGCGGCGTGGCGATGATCGGCAGCGTGCGCGTGCCGTTCAACGAGATCATGATCGCCGTGGTTTGCTGGGCAGTGATCGGCCTCCTGTGGCTGTTCGTGAATCGCACGCGCGCGGGCAAGGCGCTGCTCGCGGCCTCGATGAATCCGCGCGGCCTCACGCTGCTCGGCTTCGAACTCTCACGCATCTATCTACTCGCGTGGACCATCTACGGCGTGCTGGCGGGCATTGCAGGCGTGCTGCTGGCGTCGTTCCTCGGCGTGAGTACGAACAATGCCGGACAACTCACGGCGAGCGCGTTCTCCATCGTCGTGCTGGGTGGGCTCGGCAGCGTTTCAGGGTCGCTGATGGCCGCGTATGTGGTCGGCTATCTGGAGACCGTCACCGCGTATCTCGTCGCGCCGACGCTGCGGCCGCTTCCGGCGTTGCTGCTGCTGGTGCTCGTCGTGTATGTGCGGCCCCAGGGCTTCCTGGGCCGTCGCTAACCGAGCGAAGGGAGCACATCGACATGTCCGGTCTTCTTCGTTCGCGTGGGGTATGGGTGGCCGTGTTGCTCGCCGTCGCGGCGGCCACGCTGCCCTGGTGGATGTCGGGGTATATCCTCGGCGTGCTCACGGTCGCGTATTACTTCGGCGTGTTCGCGATGTCGTGGGATCTGCTGTTCGGCTTCGCCGGCGAGGTCAATTTCGGCCCGACGTTCCTGATTGGCCTCGGCGCCTATTCGGCGGCGATCATCGACGCCCATTGGGGTTTGCCGATTCCTGTTTGCGTGATTGCGGGCGGCCTCGTCGCGCTGGTGGGCGGCCTGCTGCTCGCGGTGCCCGCGCTGCGGCTGCGCGGCCCGTACTTCGGCCTCGTCACGCTCGTGGCGGTGCTGCTGCTGCAGAACGCCATCGTGATTTTCGCGGGCGTGACGGGCGGCGAGATCGGCATGATGGTGCCCGACGTGATGTCCGTCGACGCCAACCACAACTACTGGATCGCGCTGGCGTTTCTGGTGGTGTGCGCGATCCTGCTGTTCGGCCTCTCGCGCTCGGCAATCGGCCTCATCTTGCAGGCCAGCGGCCAGGACGCCACCGGTGCGCAGGCATTGGGCTTCAACGTCACGCGGCACAAGCTCGTGGCCTTTTGCATCAGCGCCGTGTTTTCGGGCGTGGCGGGCGCGATGCTCGTGTTCTATCAAGGCACGGCTTCTGTGAGCACGGTGGTGGACTTGAGCGTAGGGGTGCAAATCATCATCGCGGCCGTGCTCGGCGGACGCCGCACGATACTCGGCGCCGTGCTCGGATCGATCTTCCTGATCGTGGCCGGCGAGTTCCTGCGCCCGCTCGGCCAGCTCAATACGTTCGTCGTCGCGGCCGTGGCGCTCGCGGCGCTGCTGTTCTTTCCGGACGGCCTGCTCGGCAACTTGCTGCGTACGAAGGAACGCCAATGAACGAAACGCCGCTGCTCTCGGTGCGCGGGCTGACCAAGCGCTTTGGCGGTCTCGTCGCGGTGAAGGACATTGGCTTCGACATCCGGCCCGGCGAGATCCTGGGCCTGATCGGACCCAACGGGTCCGGCAAGTCGACCGTGATGAAGCTGATCATGGGCATCGAGCGGCCCAACGCGGGCTCGGTCAAGGTGAACGGCGTGGAGATGGCCGGCTGGGCGCCGCACCGCATTGCGCGCGCGGGCGTGGGCATCGTGTTCCAGCATTCGCGCCCGCTGCATCGGCAAACGGTGCTGGAGCACATCAAGCTCGCGCTGCTGCCGGACTCGCTCGTCAAGCTCGCGGCAGAGCCGCATGTGCATCAGCGCGCGCAGGAAATTGCCGCGCGCGTGGGTCTGGCCGGCGTCATGCGCCGGCATCCGGCTACGCTGCCGTTCGCGGACCTGCGCCGCATGGAAATGGCGAAGGCGATTGCGCGCGACCCGCAGGTCGTGCTCATCGATGAACCCTTCGCAGGACTCACGGTTGCCGAATCGGAGGCATTCTCCGAGCTGATTCGCGGTTTTCGCGCGGAGGGCCGCGCGGTGCTGCTGGTCGATCACAACGTCAAGAGCCTTTCAGCGCTCGCCGACCGGGTGCTCGCCATGTACCTTGGCGAGCACGTTGCCGAAGGCACGGCTGAAGAAGTGATGCAAAACGAAACGGTCCGCCGCGTGTATCTGGGCGGCAAGCTGGAGCTGCGTCAGCGCTCGAGCTTTGCGGGCGAGGCGAAGCGCGACATCCTCGAGGTCTCCGACCTGCGCGTGCTGTACGGCAAGGCATGCGCGCTCGACGGCGTGAGCCTCCACGTTCGCGAGGGCGAGTTCGTTTCGGTGGTCGGCCTCAACGGCGCGGGCAAGACCACGCTGTTCAACGCTCTTTCCGGCCTGCTGCCGTACAAGGGGACGATCCGCTTCGACGGGCGCGACCTGAAGGGCATGAGCGGGGCGGCCGTGTCGCGCGCGGGCCTCGTGCAATGCCCGGAAACGCGCGAACTGTTCGGCGACATGACGGTGCGCGAGAATCTCGAACTCGGCGGCTATCATCTATCGGACGAGGTGCGCAAGAAGCAGCTCACGTGGCTCTTCGACCTCTTTCCCATCCTCAAGTCGCGCCAGCGCCAAACCGCGCGCACGCTCTCGGGCGGCGAGCAGCAAATGCTGGCCATTGCGCGGGCGCTCATGCCCCAGCCCAGGCTGCTGATACTCGACGAGCCGACGCTCGGGCTCGCACCCGTGATCCTCGAACAGCTTTCGAAGGCGCTGGATGCGCTGCAGCAGTCCACGCCCATTACCGTGCTGCTGGGCGAGCAGAACGTTCGCTTCGCCCTGCCGCACGCGGATCGCGTTTATGTGCTGGAACATGCGCGCATCGTCTGGGAGGGGAGCGCTTCGCGTTTCGAGGCGGAGATGGGGCGCGGCTTTCTCGAAGCGGTGCCCACGAGCGCTCCTCACGCGCTGACCTCGGGCGCTACGCGTTGAAGGCCACGCACCGCGTCTTCACGCCTGGGTTTCAGCCGCGGTCTCAGCCACAGCCTCCGCGCTTTTCGGTTCCAGCATTTTCACGTCGTGCAGCCACCGCGTGGCCTTGGCGATCGCGCGGGAGAGCCGCGCCACCTCGTTCAACTGCTCTATCACGTCGTTGCCGAAGCGGAAAAGGAACGCCGCGCCCTCGCTGCGCAACTGCAGCGCGGACATGATGTGCTGGCGCGCCGAGTCGGACTGGCCTTCGATTTCCGGCTTGGCGTTGACGATGCTCGTCACGACGTCGGCCTCCGGGTGCGCGATCATCTGCACGGCAAGCGTGAAACGCTCGAGGACGGACCTGGCGAATTGCACCAGCTCGGGGTTGCTCGCCAACACGGTCACGTCCGCGCTTTGCGCGGCGCGCCTCTGGCTCAGCGCGAGCATGCTCGTGGTGGCCACTTCGCGGATGGCGTCGAGGCAGGTCGCAATCCGCGCGAGATCCACCAGTTGCCGCCCTTCGTCGTCGCTTTGCACGGCGTCGGAGAGCTTGCCGATATAGGTGAGTATGGCGGTGCTGAGCGAGTCCGCCGCCTTGTCCTCGATCGTCACCGAGGAAAGCGCCTGCGTGGAGCTTTCGACAAGGAGCCTGGCGCTATGCTCGACGAGAATCTGCACGAGCTTGCCGAGCGAAGCCAGTTCCAGTTGCACGCGGGCGATCGCGAGCGCCGGCATTTCGACCAGCGTTTCATCGAGGTAGCGCGGCACGCCGGGGTCCTGCCACCCTTCGCGCCGCGCCGGGGCCAGGCGTTCGGCGAGCTTCGCAATCGGCCCGGTGAACCAGATCAGCACGAGGGTACTGAACACGCTGAACACCGTGTGTGCATTGGCGGCCTGGCGCGGCGTTTCCGCCGCGAGGCGCGCAGCGCCGGTCAGCTCGGGCGCGGAAGGCGAGATCGTGCGCACGAAATCGGCGAACTGGGGAATCACAAAGGCGAAGAACAGCACCCCGAGCACGTTGAAGATCAGGTGAACGATACCGACTTGCGCCGCCTCCGCCGATTTGCCGATCGACGCGAGCAGCGCCGTGCCACAGGTGCCCACATTGGCGCCGAGTATCAGCGCAATGCCCGATTCGAGCGGAATCAGCCCCTGGCTGCCTAGCGCGATCACGATCGCGAGCGTGGCCGCCGAGCTTTGCACGATCGCCGTGAACACCGCGCCGATCACGATGCCGATGAGCGGATTGCGCATGTTCTGCATCGCGTCGATGAACGGCTGGTAATCGCGCAGCGGACGGGTCGCGTTGCCCATCATCTCGATGCCGAGAAACAGCAGGCCGAGGCCGAGCAGCGCGCCGCCCAGCTCGCGCAGCGTTTCGCGCTTCGCGAAGCCATAGAGCAGGAAGCCGCCGCCGAGCATGAACGGCGTGAGCGCGGAGATATTGAACGCGATGATCTGCGCGGTGAGCGTCGAGCCGATATTGGCGCCCATGATCATCGGGATGGACTGCATCAGCGTCATGAGCCGCGCGGAAACGAAGCCCACCAGCAGCACCGTGGTGATGGTCGACGAATTCAGCAGCGCAGTGATGCCCGCGCCCGCCAGCACGCCGCGAAACCGGTTGGCGGTGAGCGAACCCAGCAGCGATTGCAGGCGCGCGCCGGCAATCGTTTTGAGCGCCCCCGTCATCAGATCCAGCCCGAACAGGAACAGGGCGAGCCCGCCCACCAGCAATCCGGTCACCTCGACCAGGTTCAGGTTCGCACCAGGCAGCATGGCATTGGGCCCTCGCTCTCTAGACGGGACGAAACGATTCTACGCGTCATGGTACTGCCTCGTGGCTGCGCCGCGCTGTTGCGGGCTCACGGATTTTTTCAGCGCGGGTATCGAGCGAATGACGAGCTTTTCCAGCTCCACCACGAGGAAGAAGAGGATCGCGCCCGCCACGAGCCAGAGCCAGGCCGAGAGCGGCAGGGACTCGGTATCGAATACGGCGTGAAAGGGCAGCGTATAGGTGAACAGGATCTGCAGCACGACGACAGCGCCGATCCCGTACCAGAGATACGGGTTGCCCATGTGCGCGCGCACCGATAGCGCCGAATTGATCAGCGAGCGGCTGTTGAGCAGATAGAAGACCTGTCCCAGCGTGATGGCGTTGACCGCGGCCGTGCGCGCCATCGAGTTGGGCACACCCTGCGACTTCATCCAGAAGAATGCCGCGAGCGTATAGAGCACGAGCGTGGCGCCGACAAAGAGAATGCGCCACACGCCGAATGGTGTGACGATAGGACGGTCGATCGAGCGCGGCGGGCGCTGCATCACGTCGTCCTCGTGAGGCTCGAACGAAATGACGAGGCCGAGAGCGACGGACGTCACCATGTTCACCCACAGCACCTGCGGCGCGGTGATCGGCAGCACGAAGCCGAACAGGATCGCGATGGCAATCACGGCGCCCTGGGCGATATTGGTGGGCAGCATGAAGAGCATGGCCTTTTCGATGTTGTTGTAGACCGTGCGCCCCTCCTTCACCGCCGCCGAGATCGAGGCGAAATTGTCGTCCGCGAGGATCATGCCCGCGGCTTCCTTCGTGACTTCCGTGCCCTTGATGCCCATCGCCACGCCGATGTCGGCCTTCTTGAGCGCCGGCGCATCGTTCACGCCGTCGCCCGTCATGGCGACCACCTGCCGGTTGGCCTGGATCGCCTTCACGAGCCGCAGCTTGTGCTCGGGGCTCGCGCGCGCGAACACGTCCACGTCGCGCACGCATTCCTGCAGGGCGGCGTCGTTCATCGCCTCGATCTCGGTGCCGGCCACGGCCGTCCTGCCGTCGCCGATGCCGAGCATGCCCGCGATCGCGGCGGCCGTGACCTTGTGGTCGCCCGTGATCATCGTCACGCGGATGCCGCCGCCGTGGCATTCGCGCACCGCATCGATCGCTTCCTTGCGCGGCGGGTCCATGAGGCCCACTAGACCGAGCAGCACGAGTGTCTTCGGCAGGTCCTGCGGGCCGAGGTTGCCCACTTCGAGGCCGGGGTCGGGCAACCAGGCCAGCGCCAGCACGCGTTCGCCCTGCGAGGCGAGCCGCTCGCCTTCGCGCGCAAAGCGCTCGCGGTCGAGCGGCGCGGGGCCGCTCGCCGTTTGCTGGCGGTCGCAATTTTCGATGATCACTTCCGGCGCGCCCTTCACGAGCAGCATCTCGCCTTGCGCCGATCGGTTCAGCGTGGCCATGAACTTGTGTTCGGACTCGAAGGGAATGCCGTCGATGCGCGGCGCGGCGGCGGCTTCCGCGCCGCGGTCCATGCCGAGCTTGCCGGCGAACGGGTAGAGCGCGCCCTCGGTCGGGTCGCCTTCTACCTTCCATTTGCCGTCTTCTTCGAAGAGGCCGGCGTCGTTGCAGAGGATGGATACGCGGCCCATGAGCGTGAGCACTTCCGGCGGGGCGGCGCCGAGCGCCTTGCCGCCCGCGCGGACGTCGCCTACGGGGGCGTAGCCGTCGCCGGTCACTTCATAGGGCGCATCCGCCGTCACGACCGAGGTCACCATCATCTCCATGAGCGTGAGCGTGCCGGTCTTGTCCGAGCAGATGCGCGAGACGGAACCCAGCGTCTCGACCGCGGGCAGGCGGCGGATGATGGCGTTGCGCTTCGCCATGCGCTGCACGCCAATGGCGAGCGTGATGGTGATGAGCGCCGGCAGGCCTTCCGGGATCACCGAGACCGCGATGCCCACCACGGCCTGGAACAACTGGATGAAGGTCATGTGGCCGAGCCAGTGGCCCCATGCGAACAGCAGCACGCTGATGATGCCGATGGCGATCGTGATGACGTATCCAAACTTCTTGATCTGGCGTAGCAGCGGCGTTTCCAGCGCGCTGACCTCGGCCAGCATCTGGTTGATGCGGCCAAGCTCTGTCTGGCTGCCTGTCGCCACGACGATGCCGGTTGCGCGGCCCGAGAGGACCATCGTGCCGGAAAAGGCCATATTCTCGCGGTCGCCCACGGTGGCTTGCGCCGGCACCGCACCGGTGTTCTTCTCCGCAGGCACGGATTCGCCCGTGAGCGCCGCCTCTTCCGTGCGCAGGTTCCGCGCCTCCACGAGACGGATGTCCGCGGGGATCTTGTCGCCCGACTCCAGCAGCACGATGTCGCCGGGCACGACCTCGTCGGCGGGGACGAGGCGTACCTCGCCGGCGCGCAGCACGCGCGCTTCCGCGGAGAGCATGTTGCGAATCGAGTCGAGCGCTTTCTCGGCGCGCCCTTCCTGCAGGAAGCCCAGCAGCGAGTTGAGGATGACCACCGCGAAGATGATCGAGGCGTCGAGCCACAGGCTCAGCATCAGCTTGATGAAGCCCGCCGCGAGCAGCACGTAGATGAGCACGTTGTTGAACTGGGCAAGGAACCGCACGAAGGGGCCGCTTTTCTTGCCCTGGGGCAGTACGTTCGGCCCATGGGTGCCGAGGCGCTGCGCGGCGTCCGCCACATCGAGCCCTTGCGATGGATTCACGTTGAGCTGGCGCTCGATCTCGGCGGCGGGCATGGCGTGCCACTGCACTGCGCCCGCACCGCTTGCCGCACTCCCGGCAGAACTCATCTTCGCCCCCTTGGTTGCGCAGAGATTCAACGCAATAGTAAGTTTTTTTCGCAGCAGGCACGCGCAACCTGGTGCACGCGCAGTTTTTGTTCAAGGCTGCCGCCGTGGGATGTATGGCAACATCTCCCTGCCCCGACCCGCCCGAGTCATTCCATGCGCATCACGCCTCTGCCTCCGCTGCCCTGTCTCGTCGCGTTCGAAGCCGCCATGCGTCACGGCAGCTTCACGCGCGCGGCCGCCGAACTGCACCTCACGCAAAGCGCGATCAGCCGCCAGATCCAGCAACTCGAAGAGTTTCTCGGCCGCTCGCTGTTCGTGCGCGAGCACCGCTCGCTGCGCCTCACGATAGCGGGCGAACAATATGCGGGGCAGGTGCAACGGCTTCTCACACAATGTGCCGAAGCCACCTTCGACGTAATGAAGCACTACGGCGAACTCGAACTGACCATTGCGTGCTCGTCGGGCGTGGCGGTGCTCTGGCTCACGCCGCGCCTGCCGGAGTTCCGCGAGGCGTATCCCAACATCAACCTGCGCCTGATCGTGCGTGACGGGCTCGCCACGATGTCGCCCGCGGAGTTCGACGTCGGCGTGTATTACGTGCGCCAGCAGGCGCCCGCGCATTTCACCGCGCGCCGCCTCTTCAACGAAGAGGTGTTTCCCGTGTGCTCGCCCGGCTATCTCGCGGGTCGCGCGCTCGCGCCTGCCGATCTGGCGCGCGAAACGCTGCTGCTCCTCGAAGACGGCCAGCGCCAGTGGATGTCGTGGCCCGAATGGTTCGACCTGAACGGCGTGACGATGCCGAAGACCCCGCGGGGCATCACAATCAACCACTATCCGCAGCTCGTGCAGCTCGCCATACTCGGCCAGGGCGTGGCGCTCGGCTGGCGCTACATGATCGACGCATGCATCGAAGACGGATTGCTCGTGCGCGTGGGCGAAAGCTCGGCGAGCCATGGCGGCGGCTACTACGTGATCTCGCCCAACGACCGCGCGCAGAACCAGGCGGCGCGGTTGTTCACGCGCTGGCTTTTCGAGCAGGCGGAGAGGCAGACGGCGGCGTGACGGACTAAGCGGCGCTTGGGCGCCTCGCATGCGCTCAGCGCATCCATGCATGCGAATCTTTCGTTTCAGAAATTAATCGGGCTGTCATTAGCATGAGGAGCATGTAAGGCATCTCCGGGCGCGTAGTCGTTGGCGCGCAGCGACGATTAATCTGACAAGGAAGAGACCATGCAAGGAACGCTTTCACCTCGCGTCGCGCATGAAGCTGTCGCGACGACCGCGCAGCAGCGCCGCCGCGCGATCATTGCGACGGTATTGGGCAACGGCCTCGAATGGTTCGACTTCACGGTGTACAGCTTCTTCGCCGTGATCATCGCGAAGCTGTTCTTTCCGACCGGCAACGAACTGACCTCCTTGCTGCTCACGGTGGCGACCTTCGGCGTGGGCTTTTTCATGCGGCCCGTGGGCGGCATCGTGCTCGGCATTTACGCCGACAAGGTGGGCCGCAAGGCAGCGCTCTCGCTCACCATCCTGCTGATGGCCTTCGGCACCGCGCTCATCGGGCTCGCGCCCACCTACGAGCAAGCGGGCCTTGCCGCGCCGTTGCTGATCGTGCTCGCGCGCCTGCTGCAGGGCTTCTCGGCGGGCGGCGAGATGGGCGGGGCCACCGCGTTCCTCACCGAGTACGCGCCGCCGGGCAAGCGCGCCTACTATTCGAGCTGGATCCAGTCGAGCATCGGCTTCGCGGTGCTGCTGGGCGCAGCCACGGGCACGTTCGTCACTGCGTCGCTCGATGCGCAAGCGCTGCATAGCTGGGGCTGGCGGCTGCCGTTTCTGATCGGCATTCTCGTGGGCCCCGTGGGCTACTACATCCGCAGCCATATCGACGAAACGCCGGCATTCAGCGCCGTGGAAGCGCAAGCCAAAGACAATTCGCCCCTCAAGGAAGTGTTCGAGCGCTACCCGCGCGAGACCTTCGCGAGCTTCTCGATGGTCATTCTCTGGACGGTCTGCACTTACGTGCTGCTGTTCTACATGCCGACCTATTCGGTGCGCACGCTGCATCTGCCGCAATCGACGGGCTTTTCCGCGGGCATGGTGGGCGGCCTGATGATCATGTGCGGCTCGCCGATCGTGGGCAAGCTGGCGGATGCGTGGGGCCGGCGCGTGTTCCTGAGCGGCGCCGCGTTCCTGATTCTCGTGCTGGCCTGGCCCATGTTCGCGTGGATCAACCGTGCTCCGGGCTTCGCCTCGCTCATCGTGTTTCAGGCCGTGTTCGGCGTGCTGATCGCCGCCTACACGGGACCGATTCTCGCCGCCTTCTCGGAGCTGTTCCCGACCAGGGTGCTCTCGACCGGCCTTTCGGTGGCCTACAACTTCGCGGTCACGATCTTCGGCGGCTTCGCGCCGTTCCTGATAACGTGGCTCATCGCGCGTACCGGCAGCAACATGGCGCCCGCGCTCTATGTGATCGTCGCGGCCGCGATCAGCCTGGTCGGCACCTTCTTCGTGAAGGACACGCGGCGCGCGAACTGAACGACTCTATAAGGAATCCAGACAATGACCATCACGGTTCTCAAAGGCGGCAACGTACTCGACCTCGAACGCGGCGTGCTGCTCGAACATCATCACGTCGTGATTGAAGACGAGCGCATCGTGGAGGTGACCGATCGCCCCATCGACCTGCCGAACGCGAACGTGGTCAACGTGCGCGGTAAGACCGTCATGCCGGGCTTTATCGACTGCCACGTGCACGTGCTGGCCTCGAATGCGAACCTCGGCGCCAACGCCACGCAGCCCAATATCCTCGCGGCCATCCGCTCCCTGCCGATTCTCGACGCCATGCTCTCGCGCGGCTTCACCAGCGTGCGCGACGCGGGCGGCGCCGACTGGAGCCTGATGCAGGCCGTGGAAACGGGCCTCGTGCGCGGGCCGCGCATTTTCCCCTCGGGCAAGGCGCTCTCGCAAACGGGTGGTCATGGCGATTTTCGTCCACGCGGCGACTTGCTCGAACCGTGCTCGTGCTGCTTCCGTACGGGGGCGATCGCGCGTGTGGTGGATGGTGTGGATGCAGTGCGCCTCGCTGTGCGCGAGGAGATCCAGAAGGGCGCTACGCAGATCAAGATCATGGCGTCGGGCGGTGTGGCCTCGCCTACGGACCCCATCAACAATACGCAGTATTCCGAAGATGAAATTCGCGCGATTGTGGCGGAGGCCGAAGCGGCGAACACCTATGTGATGGCGCACGCCTATACGGGCCGCGCGATCGCGCGCGCGGTGCGCTGTGGCGTGCGCACGATCGAGCACGGCAATCTGGTGGACGATGCCGCGGCTCAGGTGATGCGCGAGTTCGGCGCTTTCGTCGTGCCGACGCTCGTGACCTACGATGCGCTGGCCACGCACGGTGCGCAGTTCGGGCTGCCGCCGGATTCGGTGGCGAAGGTGGCTTCCGTGCAGCAGAAGGGGCGGGAATCGCTGGAGATCTATGCGAAAGCCGGGGTGCAGATGGGGTTCGGGTCCGACCTGCTCGGGGAGATGCACGCGTTCCAGACCGGCGAGTTCCGCATTCGCGCGGAAGTGCTCGGCAATCTGGAGGCGCTGCGCTCGGCAACGACCGTGGCCGCAGAGATTGTGAACATGAAGGGCGAGTTGGGCGTGATCGCGGCGGGTGCGCTTGCCGACGTGGTCGTGCTCGATGGCAATCCGCTTGCCGACATCGGCGTGGTGGCCGGTGAGGGCGAGCGGATCGAATACGTGCTGCAACGAGGGAAGATCGTGAAGGCGCGGGTGGAGGGCTGAGCGCCCAACCTCAGCTTCATGGCTTGAATCACGTCATGCATCGTCGGTCTCTCATGGTGTGGCGAAGGCCCTGTGCCATTGCCGCCTGAGGACTTCAGAATATAAGCAAATGCTCACATTCGGCTACTCGCATTGGGCGAGCGCGCGCCATGTGCGCAAACCGCCTGTGCCATAGCCGGTTCGACGATGAAGGAGCGTCGACGGGGCGGCGCGTACTCGCATTCAGCGGCGCACGAGCGCCACGATGTACACGCACGGGTCCTTGCCCGGATTGAAGAACGCGCAGTCGGCGGGCGGCCCGAGCTGCAGGCAGTCGCCGGCTTCGAGCGTGTGAACCTGCTCGCCTTCCTCGAATACCAGTGTGCCGCTGCGCACCCAGATCTGCTGATGCTGGAACGTGAACGCCGACGCCGGATACGCAACGCGAATCCCGCCCGGCAACGCGATCTCCACCAGGTCGAGCATGCCGCCGTTGCGCGGCGAGACGGCCCGGCGCGTGTAGCCGGTTTCGGGGTCTTGCCAGATCTGCTGATCGGCGGCGCGGCTCAAACGCTCGCCGGTTTGCTCGGCGAGCGCGAGCAGCATGGAGAGCTGCAGGCCAAAGGCGCCCGAGAGCCGGCCGAGCACGGTAGCGGTGGGGCTCGCTTCGCCGCGTTCGATCTTGCTGATCATCGCCCTGGAAACGCCCGAGCGCTCGGCCATGTCCGCGAGCGACCAGCCGCGCGATTCGCGCTCGATGCGCACGCGCGTGGAAATGGCGGAGGTGGGGTCGGTGAGCGGTCGATTCATGCCTGGAAGATTGGCGGGCTGGGCAGGGGTGAGTCGATTATACGGGCCTGCTTGCGGCGTATCGCTTTGGCGCGGAGATTTTGAACGGCTTCTCGCTGCTGCGAGACCTGGCTTCGCCAGCGGGCAGCGCAGGGCGGATGACACGGCTATCCACGCTAGCCCGTGTCATGCAGCGCGACTGTTGCCGCAGTTTTACGCGGCCCCGCCTTCCGGCGGTGGCCAGTGCTTACGACGAACGACCCGCTACGACCCAGGGTCGCACCGACTTCACGACGTTATGTCAGTTCCCGGGTGATGAACTGCGCGCGCCCGCGGCCAAAGGACCAGTCCGCATCGTCATTCTCGACGATCGACACGATGACGTCGTCCGGCGAAATGCCGCATTGGGTTTGCAGGTTTTCGACGAGCAGGCGATAGAACTCGACCTTTTGCGGCTCGGTGCGCTTGCGGCTTACCGCCGTCAGCAAGATGACGTCTTTCGATCGCGTGTACCCGAGTCCAGTGTCGTCCACCACCAGCTCGCCAGGACGATGCTGCGAGACGCTCTGGTAGCGATCGGTCGCGGGTACATCGAAGGCCTGCACCATGGCCTCATGGGCGGCGTCGAGGAGCGCACGCACCTGTTCGTCGGTGCGGCCCTCGATGATGTCGAATTTGAGCATTGGCATGTGAACTTCTCCTTGAGTGGGACAGCGTCAGGGTGGCACTCCGCCAGGCGGTCAGACCTGGAGTGCCGGGATTCGAGTTGAAACTGGTTATTCGCGCCAGTAGTGATTGGCTGCGGCAATCGTGGCGAACTCAGCCGCCACGATGTGCCCGACCTGAAGCAGCATGCTCGCGTCGTTCGCATACACGTCACGCAGTTTTTCCCGGATAGCCTCATCCGGCTGGGTTGTCTTGATGACTAGCCGCGCCATCTTGATGGCGAGTTGCCGCCCTTCTTCCGGTGTCGCGGTGATGAGCGTATTGCCGGGAACCAGTGTGATATTCATCTTGACGAACCTATCTATTCAGGATCGCGAAATGAATCGTAGTTGAGTAGTACGCTTCGACATTCGCAATTATTGCTGGAGGCGTGCGGACGAAACCGGGTAGGCGGCGGAACGCGCATTGATCATCGGATCTTCCACTTCAATGCCGGGCGGCAAAGCGTTGGGAAGGAACAGCAGACTACGTTGGGCCGCCTCATTGTCCGCCGCCGCTTTCGTGATCGAGATCGTGCCCAGTTCCACGGTGCGATGCGCGCTCGACCACGCTACAGACGGATCGTCGAGCTTGTCGCCGGATTGAGCGATCTGCAGAACGAGACGGAACCGCGCGGGCGCACGCGATACGCGCTGGCGGATTTCCGACTGCAGGTAGAACCCCGAAGTAGGGCAGTGACCCATAGCTGCGCGGGAACGGCTTGTGGGCGGTGAGGAATGCCTTTGCCACCGCATGGCTTCCCAGATAGGCGTCGAGCGGAGTCGGCTTCGGTGTGTTCGGGCCACTCGAGCGCTCGCAGCGTATTTTTCGGAGGCGACTGGCCGCCCGGTCAGCGAGCACTGCTTACGCGAAGGCCGGCTCATCTGCCAATATCGCATCGCCAGGAAATAACGGGACCACGCTGCCCGCGCTGCACGGATCGGAACCCGGCACGCGCCAACTGCGGTGCTTCGTTTCGGCAAACATACGCCAGCCGGTCGTCCGGGACAAATGACGATCCGTGATGGGTGGCATCACATTCAGTGAACCCCGCAAGAGACGTTCGCCTGAGCCCTTCGCGGCAATACCGGATCAATCCCAGGTTTCATTAGTATCCGTTCGTCTACTATAGTAGATGGCATCGAGCGCGCCGAAAAGGAGCCGACATGCCACGTGAAATCCGTCTCAACGCTTTCGACATGAACTGCGTGGGCCACATTCAGCAAGGCTTGTGGACGCATCCGCGCGACCAGTCGAGCCGCTATACGGAACTCCAGTACTGGACCGACTACGCGAAGAAGCTCGAACGGGGCCTCTTCGACGGCATTTTTTTCGCGGATGTCGTCGGCGTGTATGACGTCTACGGCGGCAATGCCGACGCCGCGCTGCGCGGCGCAGTGCAGGTGCCCGTGAACGACCCCGCGCTCGTCATTCCCGCCATGGCCGCGGTGACGCAGCATCTGGGCTTCGGCGTGACGGCCAATCTCACCTATGAGCAGCCGTTTCTGTTCGCGCGGCGCATGTCCACGCTCGACCATCTCACGGGCGGGCGCATCGGCTGGAACATCGTGACGGGCTATCTCGACAGCGCGGCCCGCGCCATCGGCATGGACGGCCAGAACGCTCACGACGACCGCTACGATCTGGCCGACGAATACATGGCGCTCGTGTACAAGCTCTGGGAAGGGAGCTGGGACGACGACGCGGTTATCAACGACCGCGCCGGCGGCATCTACGCCGACCCCGCGCGCGTGCGGAGGATTCATCATCATGGGCCGCAATACAAGGTCGATGCGATGCATCTGTGCGCGCCGTCGCCGCAGCGCACGCCGGTGCTGTACCAGGCGGGCTCGTCCGCGCGCGGCAGGCGTTTTGCCGCGACGCACGCCGAGTGCGTGTTCATCAATGGTCAGAAGATGGAAGGCGTGAAGGAGATCGTCGGGGACATTCGGGCGCAGGCCGTGCGGCTCGGGCGCGCGGCCGACGACGTGAAGGTGTTTCTGGGCGCAACGCTGATCGTCGGACGCACGGACAACGAAGCGCGCGAGAAGTTCGACGAGTACCGGCGCTACGTGAGTTCGGAAGCGGCGCTCGCGCACGCGGCGGCGTCGCTTGGCATCGACTTCGCGCGTTACGACCTCGACGAGCCCATCGAGACGGGCAAGAGCCAGGCGATCGTGTCCAACGTCGAAGCCATGGCGCGCAGCGCCGGGCCGCAATGGACGCGCCGCAAGCTGCTCGAGCAAATGGTGCTTGGCAGCCGCCAGGCGCCGTGGGTGGGGTCGGCTGAGCGCATCGCGCAAACGTTGATCGAGTGGAGCGAAACGGCGGGTGTGGATGGCTTCAATCTCTCGCGCACGGTGGTGCCGGAATGCTTCGACGACGTGGTCGAACTGCTGGTGCCCGAGCTGCAAACACGTGGCGCGTATAAAAGCGCGTATCGTGAGGGCACCCTGCGCGAAAAGCTCTTCGGCGCCGCGCGCCTGCCGGCCTCGCACGCGGCAGCGCAGTATCGCGGCGCGCGCGTGAACGAGGCGTGAGCGAGGCATGAAAATCAGGCACTGAATTCCCGCTACGAGGAGACCGCGGCAAGCGGGCAAGAATATGGTAGACAAATCCCTCTTTCGCGACGCCATGTCCGGTCTTGGCGCCGCCGTGAACATCGTCACCACCGATGGCGACGCCGGGCGCGCCGGCTGCACGGCGTCCGCCGTGTGCGGCGTGACGGACGAGCCGCCCACGCTGCTCGTCTGCATCAATCGCACGAGCCGCAACAACGCGATCCTGCGCGCGAACGGGAGGCTCTGCGTGAACGTGCTGGCGGCCGACCAGCGCGAGGTGGCCACGCGCTTCGCCACGAAAGACATCGATATGGCTGAACGTTTCGCGCTTGCCGAGTGGTATCGGCTCGAAACGGGCGCGCCCGCGCTGCGCGGCGCGGTGAGTTCGTTCGATTGCCATATCGCGCGCACGACCGAAGTCGGCACGCACACGGTGTTCTTCTGTGAGATCAAGGCGGCGCGCATGGTGGGCGGGCGCGACGGGCTGATCTGGTTCGGCCGCGCGTTTCATCGCGTGCTCGCGCAGGCGCACGCGGCAGCGGCGGCGGCCTGAGCGTGGCGCGTACGCCTTCTCGAGGCGCTGCCGGTTCCCGTTCGTCGGACGAAACGGGGCCGCCAGGGCTCGGCACGGCGCAACGCGGCAAGGCCGCCTCGCTCGCGTTGCTGCTCCTCGCGCAGGTGGCGGCGATGGGCGTCTGGTTTTCGTCGAGCACCGTGGTGACCCTCATCAAGCAGGCGCACGCCATTGCCGCCTTCGACGAAGCCTTGCTCACGAGCGCCGTGCAGTGCGGCTTTGTGGCCGGCACTATCACGTCCGCGTTGCTTTCGCTGCCCGACCGCTACGATCTGCGCTGGCTGCTCGCGGGTTCCGCGCTCGTGGCGGCTGTGGCCACTGCATCGCTCGCGTACCTGCCGCCGGTCGGCGGCGCAGTTGTCGCGCTGCGGTTCATCACCGGCATGTGCATGGCGGGCGTGTATCCGGTCGGCATGCGGCTCGCGGCCACCTGGGCGCAGGGCGATCTCGGTCTGCTCGTCGGCCTGCTCGTGGGCGCGCTCACGCTCGGCTCGGCGAGCCCGCATCTGCTGGCGGCCACGGGCGGGCTCGGCTGGCGCACGATCTATGGCGTTGCCGCGACATGCGCGGCGTGCGCCGCGTTGCTGATCGGCTTTGCGGGCATCGGGCCGAATATCCGGCGCGCCACGCGCATCGACTTTGCAAAGGTCACGCAGGCGTGGCGGCGGCCCGCCTTGCGGCTCGCCAATCTCGGCTATCTGGGCCACATGTGGGAGCTTTACGCCATGTGGGCGTGGCTCGCGCTGTTCCTGCAGCAGACGTTCGTCGCGCGCGGCATGGCCAACGCCCGCACGCGCGCGGAATGGATGACTTTCAGCGTGATCGCGATCGGGGCGGCGGGCGCGTGGCTCGGCGGCGTGCTGGCGGACCGCATGGGGCGCACGGCCGTCACGGTCGGCGCGATGGCGACGAGCGCAACGTGTGCCGCGCTGATGGGCTGGCTGGCTCACGCGCCGCTCGTCGTGATGGGTGCTGTCGCGCTCGTGTGGGGCGTCTCGGTGATCGCCGATTCCGCGCAGTTTTCAGCGAGCGTGGCCGAACTGGCCGACCCGGATTCGGTCGGCACGCTGCTGACCGCGCAGACCTGCGCGGGTTTTCTGCTCACGCTCGTGAGCATTCATCTCGTGCCGTACGCGGTGGCGTGGGTGGGTTGGCGGGGCGGCTTCGGCATGCTGGCCGTGGGGCCGGCGCTCGGCTGTGTCGCGATGCTGCGGTTGCGGCGGCATCCCGATGCGGTGCGGCTTGCGGGCGGGCGTCGGTGAACAGCAGGGCCCAGGCGCGGGAATCGAAAAGCAGAGGAAAACTGAACAATCGGCGTGCACGATGCGATGCGGCGCGCTGCGTGGTTCCACGCGCCCCGCCGTTCGTGGACCTTTCCACAGAACCACGACATGCGGTAACTTAACGCGGATATTGGCTACGTCCCGCGCAAGAGGAGCTTGTCACGCATGTCAGCAAGACTGAACGAATTCCAGCAGCCCATTGGCGACCCGGTCACCGGCTGGCAGCCGCGCGAGCGGCCTGCGCGCGTGACGATCGAGGGCCAGTTCTGCCGCATCGAGCCGATCGACCCCGACCGCCACGCTGCCGATCTCTTCGAAGCCTACGCCACGGCGGCCGACGGTCGCGACTGGACCTACCTGTTCGCCGAGCCGTTCACCGACTTTGCCGCGTTTCGCGAGTACCTCGCGAAAGCCGCGGCATCGAGCGACCCGTTCCATTACGCCGTGATCGACCGCGCGAGCGGGAAGGCCGTGGGCACGTTCGCGCTCATGCGCATCGAGCCGGTGCACGGCGTGATCGAAGTGGGCAGCGTGACGTTTTCGCCGCGGCTGAAGCAAACGCCGCTTTCCACCGAGGCGCAGTACCTGCTGATGCGCTACGTGTTCGACGACCTCGGCTACCGGCGCTACGAATGGAAATGCGACAGCCTCAACGCGCCTTCGCGCAAGACGGCGCTGCGTCTGGGCTTCCAGTTCGAGGGCATTTTCCGCCAGGCGATTGTGTACAAGGGCCGCAACCGCGACACCGCGTGGTTCGCGATCATCGACCGGGACTGGCCGCTCGTGAAAGCCGCGTTCGAGCAGTGGCTCTCGAAAGAGAACTTCGACGCGCAAGGCCAGCAGCGCGCGTCGCTTGTCAGCTTGAGAGAAGCGGCAGCGTCCTGAATGTCCGCGGCGGTCCTTTACTGCCACACGCGCGCGGACAACTCCGCGCGCAAGCGCTACGACGAATTCGCGAAAGCCGACGATTTCGTACGGTATCGGTTGCCGTTCTAAACCGCTGTCTGGATGTGGCGCGGGTGCGCGCAAACGAAGGTCTCGGGCGAAAGCTGAACGCGCGGGCCGGCGTTCCCACATCCCACGCCCGATAGATAGGATTGTAACGAGTATTGTCACGATCATTTCATCGGTATAGGATGAGTGCGAATAAACCACCACGGTTTGATGTGCATTGCACAAATTCGCCCCCCAGCCTATGTCAGAAGCCTCAACGAACTCGCTCGTCGTGCTGCGCGGCGCGCCCGCCCAGCATGCTGCGCATGTTGCGCGCAACGCCGGCGTGGCGTTCGACGCGGCGTGGCTCGACGCCTTGCGCGTCAACCAGTCCGCCGTCGAGCGGCGCACAGCCACGCTCGGCACGCGCCGCGCGGTCAAGAAGGACGCGCAGGCCGCGTGGCTCCTGAAGGCCATCACCTGCATCGATCTCACCACGCTCAACGGCGACGACACCGAAGGCCGCGTGCGGCGCCTGTGCACGAAGGCGCGCCACCCCGTGCGCGCCGACCTGCTCGCGGCGCTCGGCTTCGCGCCCGAGGCCATCACGACGGGCGCGGTGTGCGTGTACCACCGCTTTGTCGCGGCCGCCGTGGACGCGCTGGCGGGCAGCGGCATTCCCGTCGCGGCCGTCTCTACCGGTTTTCCGGCTGGCTTGAATCCGCACGCGCTCAAGCTCAAGGAAATCGAGGCCTCCGTTAAGGATGGCGCCGAAGAAATCGACATCGTCGTCACGCGCGAGCACGTGCTCACCGGCAACTGGCGCGCGCTCTACGACGAAGTGCGCGAGTTTCGCGCGGCCTGCGGCGAGGCGCATCTGAAGGCGATTCTCGCCACGGGCGACATTCGCGTGCTGTCGAATATCGCCAGAGCGTCGATGGTCTGCATGATGGCGGGCGCGGACTTCATCAAGACGTCCACGGGCAAGGAAGGGACCAACGCCACGCTCGACGTTTCGCTCGTGATGGTGCGCATGATCCGGGAATACCGCGAGCGCACTGGCGCGCTGGTGGGCTTCAAGCCGGCGGGCGGCGTATCGAACGCCAAAACCGCGCTCGCGTACCAGATCCTCATGAAGGAAGAGCTGGGGCGGCCCTGGCTCGAGCCCGAGCTGTTCCGCTTCGGCGCTTCGAGCCTGCTCGCCGACATCGAGCGCCAGCTCGAACACCACGTGAGCGGCCGCTATTCCGCCTTCCACCGCCACCCCGTAGCCTGAGCAGACCATACCGATGAGCGTAGCCGAGTATTTCCGAACGATGGATTACGGTCCCGCCCCCGAGGACGATCAGCCCGTGCGCGCGTGGCTCGCGCAGCACGAGGCCACGTTTGGGCATTTCATTGACGGCGCGTGGCGCGAAAGTGCCGATGGTGCGCGTTTCGAAGTGCGTGCGCCCGCCACGGGCGAGGCGCTCGCCGCCGTGGCGCAAGGCGCTGCGGCGGATGTGGCGGCGGCCGTCGCGGCGGCGCGCGCGGCGCAGCCCGAGTGGTACGCCATGGGCGGCGCGGCGCGCGCGCGGCATCTCTACGCGCTTTCGCGCATGGTGCAGCGCCACAGCCGCCTCTTCGCCGTGCTCGAAGCGCTCGACAACGGCAAGCCGATTCGCGAGGCGCGCGATATCGACGTGCCGCTCGTGGCGCGCCATTTCCTCCATCATGCAGGCTGGGCGCAGCTTCAGGAGAGCGAGCTGGAAGGCTGGTCGCCGCTTGGCGTGATCGGTCAGATCGTGCCGTGGAATTTCCCGCTGCTGATGCTCGCGTGGAAAGTGGCGCCCGCCATCGCACTCGGCAATTGTGTGGTGCTCAAGCCCGCCGAATACACGCCGCTCACCGCGCTGCTGTTCGCCGAACTGGCGCATCGCGCCGGCCTGCCCAAGGGCGTGCTCAACGTCGTGACGGGCGACGGCAGCACGGGCGCGGCGCTCGTCGAGCATCCCGGCGTCGACAAGATCGCCTTCACCGGCTCGACCGAAGTGGGCCGCCTCATCCGCACTGCCACGGCCGGCACGGGCAAGTCGCTCACGCTCGAACTGGGCGGCAAGTCGCCGTTCATCGTTTTCGACGACGCCGACCTCGACGGCGCCGTGGAAGGCGTGGTGGACGCCATCTGGTTCAACCAGGGCCAGGTATGCTGCGCCGGTTCCCGGCTGCTGGTGCAGGAGGGCGTCGAAGCGCGCTTTCTCGAGAAGCTCAAGCGCCGCATGGCGACACTGCGCGTCGGGACCTCGCTCGACAAGGGCATCGACATTGGCGCGATCGTCGATCCCGTGCAGCTCGAACGCATCGAGTTGCTCGTGGAAGCCGGGCGGCGCGAAGGCTGCAACGTGTGGCAGCCGCGCGAAGTCGAGCTGCCAGCGGGTGGCTGCTTCTATCCGCCGACGCTCGTCACGGGCATCGGGCCCGCCTCGACGCTCGCGCAGGAAGAAGTCTTCGGGCCAGTGCTCGTGGCCATGAGCTTTCGCACCCCGGAAGAGGCCGTGGCGCTCGCCAACAATTCGCGCTATGGCCTCGCCGCGAGCGTATGGAGCGAGACCATCGGGCGCGCACTCGATATCGCGCCGCGCCTGCAATGCGGCGTGGTGTGGATCAACGCGACGAACCTCTTCGACGCGAGCGTGGGCTTTGGCGGCTACCGTGAATCGGGCTTCGGGCGTGAGGGCGGCCGCGAAGGCGTGTTCGAATATCTGAAGCCGGCCGCATGGAGCAAGCTGCCGATGCGCGCGCAACGCGAGGCGCGCCCGCCCGCACCAGACTTTGCGCACGCGGGCACCGGTCTCGATCGCACTGCGAAGCTTTTTATCGGCGGCAAACAGGTGCGGCCCGATAGCGGCTATTCGCACGCGATCTACGCGCCGAACGGCGAATGGGTGGGCGAAGTGGGCGCGGGCAGCCGCAAGGACGTGCGCGATGCCGTTGCCGCCGCGCGCGGCGCGGGCAAGTGGACGCAGATGAGCACGCACGCTCGCGCCCAGGTGCTGTACTACCTCGCGGAAAACCTGAGCGCGCGCGCCGAAGAATTCGCGCAGCAGCTCACGCGTCGCGCGGGGCACGACGCGCGCGCGGCCAGGCGTGAAGTGGAGATGGCGATCGACCGGCTTTTCAGCTATGCGGCGTGGGCCGACAAGTTCGATGGCGCGGTGCATACACCGCCGTTGCGTGGTGTCGCGCTCGCCATGCATGAGGCGCTGGGCGTGGTCGGCATCGCTTGCCCCGACGAAGCGCCGCTGCTCGGCTTCGTTTCGCTGATCGCACCGGCGCTTGCGATGGGCAATCGCGTGGTGGCGCTGGCGAGCGAGGTTTGCCCGCTGGCGGCAACGGACTTCTATCAGGTCGTGGAAACCTCGGATGTGCCTGCGGGCGCGCTCAACATCCTGACCGGCGAGCGCGCCGCACTGCTGCCGGCTCTCGCGAAGCACGACGACGTGGATGCGCTCTGGTGCTTCGGCACGGCGGCCGATTCGTCCCTCGTTGAGCGCGAGTCGGTTGGCAATCTGAAGCGGACCTTCGTCGATCATGGCCGCGAGGTTGACTGGTTTGACCGGACGAGCGCAGGATTGCCGTTCCTGCGCCATGCCGTGCAGGTGAAGAACATCTGGATACCGTACGGCGACTGAGCGTTTCGCACAAGAAAGCGCCAAGTACTAAGGAGACAAAACATGCTGAAGAATCTCGACCCGCTTCTGAACGCCGATGTCCTGCAAGCGCTGCGCGCGATGGGTCACGGCGACGAACTCGTCGTTTGCGACGCCAACTTTCCCGCCGACTCCGTTGCGCGCGCCACGGTGCTCGGCAAGCTCCTGCGCATCGACGGCGCGGATGCGCCCCGCGCCGTGCGCGCGATCCTCTCCGTGCTGCCGCTCGACACCTTCGTCGAGGCCCCGGCCATGCGCATGGAAGTGGTGGGCGAACCCAGCACGATTCCCACCGTGCAGCACGAAGCGCAGGCCGAGGTCGACGCCGCGGAAGGCCGCGCCGTGCCGTTCGCACCCATCGAGCGCCATGCGTTCTATGCGCGCGCCCGCAAGGCCTACTGTGTGATCGCCACGGGCGAAACGCGCGGCTACGGCTGCTTCGTGTTCACCAAAGGCGTGCTGCTCGCCCCCGACGCCCCGCGCGCCAAGGAGCACGACCAATGAGCGGACGCGTCGTCATCCTCGGCATCTATGTGACCGATCTCGCGTTCCGCGCGAGCCGCATGCCGATGATCGGCGAGACGCTCGCCGGATCGGCATTCGCGATGGGGCCGGGCGGCAAGGGCTCGAATCAGGCCGTGGCCGCCGCGCGCGCGGGCGCGCAAGTCGTGTTCTGCACGCGCGTGGGCAACGACGCGTTCGGCGACATCGCGCGTGCGACGTGGGCCGCCGAAGGCATCACGGCGCGCACCCAGGCGGTGGATGGCCTCGCCACGGGCGCGGCGCACATCTTCGTGGACGACACGACCGGCATGAACGCGATCATCGTCGCGGCGGGTGCAGCGGGCACGATGGAGCCCGGCGACGCCGAAGCGATCGAAGCCGATATTGCGGCCTCCCAGGTATTCGTCACGCAGCTGGAACAGCCGCTCGCGGCAGCGCGGCGCGGCCTCGAACTCGCGCGCCGGCATGGCGTGAAGACGGTGTTCAATCCGGCGCCCGCCATGGCGCTGCCCGACGACATCTTCCCGCTTTGCGACTACGTCACGCCTAATGAGACCGAGGCGCAGGCGCTCACGGGCATCGAGATTCGCAACGCCGACGACGCGCGCCGCGCGGCCGACGTGCTGCTCGCCAAGGGCGCGGGCGCCGTCATCGTGACGCTGGGCGAAGCCGGCGCGCTGCTCCATACGCGCGATGCTTCGGTCCTGCTTCCCGCCTTCAACTGCGGCCCGGTGGTGGAAACGGCGGGCGCAGGCGACGGCTTCACGGGCGGCTTCGCGGCGGCGCTCGCGCGCGGCGACGACGCGCTCGCGGCCACGCGCTTTGGCTGCGCGCTGGCGGGCATCTCCGTCACGCGTCCCGGCACCGCGCCTTCCATGCCGCGCAGAGAAGAAGTCGACGCCATGCTCGCACGCACGGCGGACGCCGGTGCGCATTGAACGTTGCCAGGTGAAAACACACCGCAAAGGATGAGGTCCATGAAGTCTGCACTCTTTGCCAAATGGTTCGGCGACCGCCAGTTGAACTTCCTGCTGGCCGTGAACCTGCTGGTCGTGCTGGTCGCGGTCTGGGTGTCGCGCGGGCAGTTCGTCGGCATCGACAACCTCCAGTCGATGGGCGCGCAACTGCCCGAAGTCGCGCTGCTGGCGCTCGGCATCATGCTCTCCATGCTGTCGGGTAACGGCGGCATCGACCTTTCCGGCGTGGGGCTCGCGAATCTTTCGGGCATGATCGCCGCGCTGGTGGTGCCGCGCCTCGTGAGCGGCGACGACTCCCCCGTGCTGTATACGGCGCTCTTCTGCGTGATCGTCTTGTGCATGGGCCTCCTTGGCGGCCTGCTGAACGGCGTGGTGATCGCGCGCCTCGGGCTCACGCCCATTCTCTGCACGCTCGGCACGCAACTGCTTTTCACGGGCTTCGCGGTGGCGCTGAGCAACGGCGCCTCCGTGCACGTGGATTACGTCGAGCCGCTCGCCGATATCAGCAACGGCACGTTCTTCCAGGTGCCGATCTCGTTCCTGCTATTCGTGGCCGTGGTCGTGCTGCTGGGCTGGCTGCTCAGGCGCACGCCGTTTGGCCTGCGCCTGTACCTGATGGGCACGAACCAGCGCGCGGCGTTCTATGCGGGCATCCCGCGCGCGCGCATGCTGATCATGACCTACGCGATGTGCGGCGTGCTCGCTTCGCTCGCGGGGCTCGTGAGCGTATCGCACACGCTCAGCGCGAAGTGGGACTACGGCAATTCCTATCTGCTGATCGCCATTCTCATTGCGGTGATGGGCGGGGTGAATCCGGCGGGCGGCTATGGACGCATCATCTGCGTGTTCTTTGCCGCGACGGTGCTGCAATTCCTTTCGAGCCTCTTCAATCTGATGGGCGTTTCGCAGTTTTTCGGCGACTGTGCCTGGGGCTTCCTGCTGTTGCTCTCGCTCGCGTTCGCGGGCGGCGAGCGGGTGCGCGCGATTTTCGGTCTCGGCGCCTGGGCGTCTGCTGGCAAAGGGCGGACCTCGGGCTGACCGGCCGAACGGTGTAGCAGGCGGGCCTCGAGCCTCGGAGGTCCGCCGCCATCTCTTTCGGGGCGAAGGCTAATCGGCTAATAAAAAACGGAGACATCGAACATGAAGATCAAGCGACTCAGTGTGGCAATCACGGCGTGTGCACTTGCCGCTGGCATGGCGGCCGTTGCGTATGCGGCGGAAAAGCCGACCATCGTCACGGTGGTGAAGGTGACCGGCATCAGCTGGTTCAATCGTATGGACGACGGCGTCAAGGAATTCGGCAAGGACAATCCGAACGTTTCGGTCTACCAGACGGGGCCGGGCCGCGCGGACGCCGCGCAGCAACTGAAGATCATCGACGACCTGATCGCAAAGAAAGTGAGCGCGATTGCCGTCGTGCCGTATGACCCGCCCACGCTCGAACCGGCGCTCAAGAAGGCGATGGACCGCGGCATCAAGGTCGTCACGCACGAAGCCGACAACGAAAAGAACACGATGGTCGACGTCGAGGCGTTCGACAACTCCGCCTACGGCGCCGCGCTCAACGACCGCCTGGCCTCATGCATGCACAGCGAAGGCAAGTGGGCGACGATGGTCGGTTCGCTCGGCAGCCGCTCGCAGGTGCAGTGGGCCGACGGCGGCATCGACAACGCGAAAAAGAAGTTCCCGAAGATGCAACTCGTCGAGACCAACCTCGAAACCAACAACGACGGCGAGCACGCCTATGAAGTGGCCAAGGAAGTGCTGCGCAAGCATCCGGACATCAAGGGCTTCCAGGGCTCGTCGTCACTCGACGTGATCGGCATCGGCCGCGCTGTCGAGGAAGCGGGCCTGCAGGGCAAGATCTGCGTGTACGGCACCGGCCTGCCGACCGAGGCCGGCAAGTACCTCGAAAGCGGTGCGATCAACGGCATTGCGTTCTGGGATCCGAAGCTGGCGGGCATGGCGATGAACAAGATCGCGATGATGCTGATCGACGGCAAGACCGTGGAGAACGGCGCGAACCTCGGCCTGCCGGGCTACGAGAAGGTCACGGTGTCGAAGGGTCCGGGCAAGGGCATCATCGTGCGCGGCCAGGGCTGGGTGAGCGTCGACAAGTCGAACTACAAGCAATACAACTTCTGATCGGGAGAAGGTGGCGCGCGCAGCGGTCCTGTGACTCGGCGCGCGCTTCGTCGCAACGTCACGAAGAGACGACATGGCTTCAGAACCGTTATTGCAGGTGCTCGGCGTGCACAAGCGCTTCACGGGCGTGCATGCCTTGCGCGGCGTGACCCTCGCGTTCGAGCGCGGGCAGATCTATCACCTGCTCGGCGAGAACGGGTGCGGCAAGAGCACGCTCATCAAGATCATCTCCGGGGCGCAGCCGCCCGACGAAGGCGAACTGGTGGTCGACGGCGCGCGCCACGCGCGGCTCACGCCGCTCGAATCGCTCGCGGCGGGCATCGAGACTGTCTACCAGGATCTTTCGCTGCTGCCCAACATGAGCGTGGCGGAAAACGTGGGGCTCACGACCGAACTCGCGGAGCATGCGGGGCGTCTCGCGCGCACGTTCGACCGCCGCGAACTCGCCCGCACGGCCGAGCGCGCCTTGAAGGCCGTGGGCCTGCCGGGCGACGCCGACTTTCAGGCGACGCTCATCGAGCAACTGCCGCTCGCTACGCGCCAGCTCGTGGCGATCGCTCGCGCCATTGCGAGCGAGGCGAAGTTCGTCATCATGGACGAGCCCACGACCTCGCTCACGCAAAAGGAAGTGACCAACCTCATCGCCGTGCTCGGCCAGTTGCGCGCGCAGGACGTGACCGTGCTGTTCGTGAGCCACAAGCTCGACGAGTGCTATGCGATCGGCGGCGAAGTGATCGTGCTGCGCGATGGCCAGAAAGTGACGCAAGGCCCGATCACGAATTACACCAAGGCGCAGTTGAGCGAACTGATGACGGGCCGCGAGCTTTCCACCGAACGCTACCGCACCGTCGCGGCTGAAGCCGACGTGCTGCTCGACGTTCGCGGCCTGGGCCGCGCGGGCCTGTTCAGTGACGTGTCGTTCACGCTGCATCGCGGCGAGATTCTCGGCGTGACGGGCCTGCTCGATTCGGGCCGCAACGAACTCGCGCGTGCGCTTGCGGGCGTCGCGCCCGCCGATGCGGGCGAGATCGTGCTCGAAGGCCGCGCGATCAAGCTTTCGACGCCCGGCGACGCGAGACGCGCGCGCATTGGCTACGTGCCGGAAGACCGCCTGAATGAAGGCCTTTTCCTCGACAAGCCGATTCGCGACAACGTGATCACGGCGATGATCGCGAGCCTGCGCGACCGCTTCGGCCAGATCGACCGCACGCGCGCACGCGCGTTGGCCGAAAATACCGTGAAGGAACTGCAGATCGCCACGCCCGATGTGGAGAAGGCCGTGCAGTCGCTGTCGGGCGGCAACCAGCAGCGCGTGTTGATTGGCCGCTGGCTCGCCATCGACCCGCACGTGCTGATTCTGCACGGGCCGACCGTGGGCGTGGACGTCGGTTCGAAGGACATCATCTATCGCATCATGCAGCGGCTCTCGCAGCGTGGCATCGGCATTCTGCTCGTGAGCGACGACCTGCCCGAGCTGCTGCAGAACTGCGACCGCGTACTGATGATGCGTAAAGGCCGCCTCGCCGAAGAGCACCACGCCGATGGCCTGACCGAGGCCGAGCTGTACCGCGCGCTGCTTGCAGAGGCAGCCTGAATTCCGCGTAACGTTTTGCCGGACACCGCATGAGCACGAATCAGACAATGAGCACGTCGTCCAACACCGTCGAAGTCGCGCGCCAGAGTGTGCCGCTCAACTGGCGCGCGAAGCTCGCCCGCAATCCCGAGTGGTTCACGGCGACGCTGATCGTCATTACCTGCGTGATCGTCGCTTCGATCAACCCGCGCTTTTTCCAGTGGGCCACGCTGTTCGACCTGCTGCATTCGGCCACGATCACGTCGCTGTTCGCGCTCGGCACGCTCGTCGTGCTGGCGTCGGGCGGCATCGACGTCTCGTTCACGGCGATCGGGGCGCTCACGATGTACTCGATCACGAAAGCCGTGTTCGCGTGGTGGCCCGATGCGCCGTTCGCGCTCATTCTGCTCACGGGCGCCGTGGGCGGCATCGTGCTCGGCGTGATCAACGGCATGCTCGTGCACCGGTTGCAGGCGCCCTCGCTGATCGTGACAATCGGCACGCAGTACCTCTATCGCGGGCTGCTGCTCACCTTCGTGGGCACGACGTTCTTCATGAACATCCCGCACAGCATGGACCACTTTGGCCGCATTCCGCTCATTGCCTACAAGACCGCCGACGGACTCAACGCGGTGCTGCCCGTTTCCGCGATCGCCCTCGTGGCAGGCGCGATTCTCACGTGGTGGCTGCTCAATCGCACGATGATGGGACGCGGCGTCTACGCCATGGGCGGCAGCACGGCAATTGCGGAGCGGCTTGGCTTCAACCTGCGCGCGATCCGCTTGTTCGTGTTCGGCTATACGGGGTTTCTCGCCGGCGTGGCGGGTATTTTGCACGTGGCGAACAACCGGCTTGCCAATCCGTTCGACCTGGTGGGCTCGGAACTCGACGTGATCGCGGCGGTGATTCTCGGCGGCGCGCGCATTACGGGCGGCAGCGGCACGGTCGTGGGTACGCTGCTTGGCGTGGCGCTCGTCACGCTCATCAACAACGTGCTGATTCTCGTGGGCGTGCCAAGCACGTGGCAGAAGGTGATTGTCGGCGCGTTCATCCTGGTGGCCGGTACGCTGTTCGCGCTGCGCCGGCGCGGCTGAGTCGGCAGACTATTGGAGCGACCGGCGCTGCGCGGCCGGTCAGCGCCTATGCGCTGCGCGCGCGCAGCGTCTGGCCTTTTTCGGTGATGACGGAGTTGAAGTCGTCCACCTGCGAAAAGCGCCACGCCTTCACGATGCCGTACTTGCTGGCGTCCACAACGAGATGACTTTCCACGGCGCTAGCCATGGCGGCCTGCTTGAGCGCCACTTCGTGGAAGTTCCAGCACGTTACGCCGCGCGCGGCGTCCACGCCGCCTGCTGAAATAAACGCCTTGTTGATGCCCATGCGGCGCAGCGTTTCAAGGCTTTCTTCGCCGGCAAACGAATCCGACGACGGCACATACACGCCCCCCAGCAAGATCATGCGCACATTGGGCATGCGCCGCAGAATCTCGGCCACGTTGAGCGAATAGCACACCGCCGTGATCTGCAACTGCGAAGGGATGAGGCGCGCGAGTGCGGCGAGCGTCGTGCCGCAGTCGATGAACACGGTGTCGTTCTGCGCGATGAGTCGCGCCGCGTGCGCGGACGCTTGCGCCTTGGCCTGCGCGAAGTGGTCCTTTTCGTGCTCGAGCGAGTAGCCGGCGGTATTGGGCACGTCCTGCGCGCTCACGATATAGCCGCCCAGATACGTGAAACGCTCGGGATTCGCGGCGATATCGCGCCGCACGGTCATTTCGGAGACACCAAGCACGCTGGCTGCATCGCGCAGATGCATGACGTTGTGTTTTGCGAGCGCGTCGGCAAGGGCGCGCAGCCGGTCGGTTTTGGCCATGGAGTGGGTGCTGCGCCGGAGTGAGCCGCCTTCCGGCGAACGTTAGATTTGTTTCGTCTGCGTGAGCGAATTATAACAAGCATGGCGCGCGATCACCACGCGCTTTAGCTGCTGCCGCTCCCGCGCTTCACTCGACGAGCATGCGTTTTTCGCATGCTCCGCTCGACAATTAATCGTTTGTGGCGTCCCGATGCCGCACGGATACTGCCCTTTCTCATGAAGCGGCGGCAACGCCAAACCGGCAGCAATCCATGCGATCAGACCTCAATTTCATCAATGGGCAGTTCGTCGGCGCCGAAGGGCCGCAGATTGCTGTCCATAGCCCCGCAACCGGCGACGCGGTCGGCCATGTGAGCGCCGCGAGCGCCGCCGACGCGGTTCGCGCGGTCGTGGCCGCCAAGGCCGCGCAGCGCGCCTGGCGCAAGTTGCCCGCCGCCGAACGCGGTGCAATCCTGAACCGTTTCGCGGACGCGATCGTGGCGCGCGCGCCGAAGATCGGCGCGGCGCTTGCCGCCGAGTCGGGCAAGAGCGTCGCGGACGCGACCGCCGAGGCGCAGTACGCCGCCGAAATCCTGCGCTACCACGCGCAGTGGGCGCGCCGCATTGAAGGCGAGGTGATTCCGAGCGATAGCGCGAACGAAAACCTCATTCTGATGCGCGAGCCGATCGGCGTGGCCGCGTGCCTGATTCCTTTCAACTTCCCGGTGTACACGTTGCTGCGCAAGGTCGCGCCGGCGCTCATCACGGGTAACGCGGTGGTCGTGCGGCCAAGCAACAACACGCCGTGCTCGGCGTTCGAAGTGGCGCGCGCAGCGCAGGAAGCGGAACTGCCGGCGGGCATTTTCAACGTGCTGGCCATGGACCACGACACCGCCGCCGTGCTCTGCACGCACGCGGACGTCGGCATGATTACCCTCACGGGCAGCGTGAGCGCAGGCCGCAGGGTGCTCGACTACTGTAAGGAAAATATCGCCAGGCCGTCGCTGGAACTGGGCGGCAAGACGCCCGCGATCATCGAAGACGACGCCGATCTCGAAGCAGCCGCAACGGCCATCGTGCGCTCGAAAACCACGCATTGCGGCCAGCTTTGCACGGCGATCGAACGTGTGTATGTGCATGCTTCGGTGCATGACCGCTTCGTCGCGCTGCTGCGCGAAAAGATGAGCGCGGTGCGCATCGGCGACCGCGCCGAAGACGCCACCCGCATGGGGCCGCTCGTGAGCGCAAGCGCACGCGCAGCGATCCACGCGATGGTCGAGCGCGCGGTGGCCGCAGGCGCGAAGCTCGAAACGGGCGGTTACGTGCCCGAAGGCAAGGGTCATTTCTATCCGCCTACGTTGTTGACGCATTGCCGCCAGGACATGGAGATCGTGCAGGAGGAGATCTTCGGCCCGGTGCTGCCGGTGCTTGCGTACGAGACGCTCGACGACGCGCTGCGCATGGCCAACGATCACCAGTTCGGCCTTTCGTCGGTGCTCTTTACGGAGCGCTACCGCACGACCCTGCGCGTCGCGAACGAGATCGAGGCCGGCGAACTGTATGTGAACCGCACGCCTGCGGACCCGTATCAGGGCTATCACGCCGGCTGGAAGCGCTCGGGCCTTGGCGGCGACGACGGCAAGCACGGCATGCTCGAATTCACGCAAACACGCCTTGTTGTGATGCCGTTCTGATCGTTCGAGATACTGATTAATTGCAGCAACGGCGCCCCTCGAAGCGGGCGCCACAGATAAAGAAAAGACGCCTCGCGCGGGCAACCGCCCGCGCGCCGGCGTCAGCCTTGCATGGGACCAGAGTTAGTGCTTTGCACTAACTCTGGTCGACAGCTTTGCATGGGACCAGAGTAAGCGCTAAAGCGCTAACTCTGGTCGACAGGAGACAATCTTGCAGAAGTCCATCCGAAAGCCCAGTGCGCAGGCGATGCCGCGCGCCGAAACCTCATCGCTCACGCCCGCCGCGTCAGGCTCCATGCAGCGCTACGTGCAGTTGCTGCTGCTCGTGCTCGCTGCGGGCGGTATCTATCCGCTGCTGTATCTGCGTCAGGTCTACCAGACCACGATGCTCGATGTGCTGCATATCGACAACGCCCAGCTCGGCTATCTCTATTCGGTGCTCGGCATCGTGTTCTTCGTGTGCTATCTGCCGAGCGGCTGGCTCGCCGACCGCGTCGCGCCGCGCCTGTTGATCTGCTTCTCGCTCATCGGCACCGGGGCGCTGGGCCTCTGGTACTCCACTGCGCCTTCGTTCCATGCGCTGCTCGCGATCTTCTGCCTTTGGGGCGTCACGACCGGCCTGACGTTCTGGGCCTCGGTGCTCAAACGCGTGCGCATGATCGCGGCGGCGAACGAACAAGGCCGTTTCTTCGGGTTGCTCGACGGCGGACGCGGACTCGTCGAGGCGCTGCTCGCCACCGCCGCGCTCGCGCTATTCGCCGCCGCGACCGGCTCGGGACGCGGTGAAGCGACGGGCCTGCGTCACGTGATCTATATGTATTCGTTCACGTGTATCGCACTCGGCGCGTTGATGAGCTTCTTCAAGGATCCCGCGCAGGCCGAAAGCAAGCCGGTCGAGGCGAATGCAAACGGTTCGCTGTGGCGCGATCTCTCGACGCTCGCCGCGATTCCCCAGCTCTGGCTCATGGCGGGCGTGGTGTTCTGCGGCTATCAGATCTTCTGGGCAACTTACAGTTTCTCCGCGTATCTCCAGCAGGGCGAGATGCATATGAGCGTCGTGGCGGCCGGCATGGTCACCACCGCGAAGCTCTGGATGCGTCCCATCGGCGGCATTGGCGGCGGCTTTCTCGGCGACCGCCTTTCGAACCTGCGCGTGCTGATCTGGGCGCTGTTCCTGGCCGTCGCGGGCCTGATCGGTCTGATCCTGCTGCCCGCGCTACGCAACATGGCGCTGCTCGGCGCGGTGGTGCTGTTCATCGGCCTCATGACCTACGCGATTCGCGGCCTCTACTGGACGCTGCTCGACTACTGCGCGATCCCCATGCGCATCACGGGCCTCGCCATCGGTCTCGTTTCGTTGATCGGCTATTCGTCGGACATCTTCCTGCCGCTCGTGAACGGCTATATCACCGAGCACTACGCGGGCATGTTCGGCTACCAGATCTATTTCGCCTATGTCGCCGCCATTGGCACGCTCGGCGCCATCGCCGCGCTCGTGCTCAAGCGCATGACCCACTCCAAACCTGCCTGATACAGCCTGAACCATGAAAGTCGTTGCAATTGAAACGAACGTCGTTGCGGTGCCTCCTCCGCACCTCGGCGGCATGTACTGGATCTTCGTTACGCTGAAAACGGATTGCGGCATCGAAGGCGTGGGCGAAATCTACGCCGCGACGTTCCATCCCGACGTGATGGTGAGCGCGATCGAAGACGTCTTCACGCGCTATCTGCTGGACCACGACCCGCATCGCGTCGAGCGCCTGTTCCGCGAGGCTTATTCGAGCGGGTTCACACAGCGCCCGGACCTCACGATGATGGGCATCGTGAGCGGCCTCGAAATGGCATGCTGGGACATCATCGGCAAGGCGGCGGACAAGCCCGTGTACGCGCTGCTCGGCGGCATGGTGAACGAGCGGCTTCGTTCGTATACCTACCTGTACCCGAAGAACGCACAGGGCGAATACGATTACGACGACCCCGATCTTGCCGCCGAATGCGCGGCCGAGAACGTGAAGCGCGGTTTCACCGCGGTCAAGTTCGACCCGGCGGGTCCGTACACGGCCTGGTCGGGGCATCAGCTCTCGCTCGAAGTGCTCGACCGTTGCGAAACGTTCTGCCGCAAGGTACGCGAAGCGGTGGGAAGCCAGGCCGATCTGCTGTTCGGCACGCATGGCCAGATGGTGCCTTCTTCGGCCATCCGGCTTGCGAAGCGGCTCGAGAAATACGACCCGCTGTGGTTCGAGGAGCCGGTGCCGCCGGGCCAGGAAGAGGCCATCGCCAATGTCGCGAAGCACACGTCGATTCCGATCGCCACGGGCGAGCGCCTCACCACCAAATACGAATTCCACAAGCTGCTGCAGGCGGGCGGGGCGTCGATCCTGCAACTGAACGTGGCGCGCGTGGGCGGCCTGCTCGAAGCGAAGAAGATCGCGACGCTCGCCGAAGTGCACTACGCGCAGATCGCGCCGCATCTCTACAACGGGCCCATTGGCGCGGCGGCTAGCATTCAGCTCGCGGCCTGCACGCCGAACTTCCTGATTCAGGAAAGCATCGGCACGTGGGATGGTTTCCACGCACAAGTGCTCAAGCAGCCAATTCAGTGGGAAGACGGTTACATCATTCCCTCGAAGGCGCCGGGCTTGGGCGTCGAACTCAACATGGACGTCGTGCGCGCGCACTCGCCTTATACGGGCAAGCGTCTGCATTTGCAGATGGCGAGCCAGCCCGCCGACGTGCGCGATACCTCGCCCGCACGCGGCTGATCTACCGGAGCACCTAGATGAACTACGACTACATCATCGTTGGCGCCGGTTCGGCGGGCTGCATTCTCGCGGAACGGCTCTCCGCCTCCGGGCGTCATTCGGTGCTGCTGCTCGAAGCGGGCGGACCCGACGACTCGTTCTGGTTCAAGATCCCTATCGGGTTCGCCAAGCTGTATTACAACGAGCAGTACAACTGGATGTATTACAGCGAGCCGGAGCCGGAACTTGCCGGCCGGCAGATCTTCGCGCCGCGCGGCAAGGTGCAGGGCGGCTCGGGCGCGATCAACGCGATGATTTACGTGCGCGGCGCGGCGCGCGACTACGACGACTGGGCCGCGGCGGGCAATGCGGGCTGGTCGTACCAGGAAGTGCTGCCGTACTTCCGCAAGCTCGAATCGCATCCGCTCGGCGACACGCCCTGGCACGGAGCGAACGGCCCGGTTCGCATCACGCCGATGAAGGATGGCGCGCATCCGGTTTGCCGCACCTTTGTGGAAGGCTGCACGCAGCTCGGCTACGAGCGCAACGAGGACTTCAACGGCGCGCGGCTCGAAGGCGTGGGCATCTACGATGTGAATACGCGCGACGGCAAGCGCGATTCGAGCAGCGTGGCCTACCTGCATCGTGCGGGGCAGCGCTCGAACCTGAAGATCGAGCATCATGCGCGCGCCACGCGTGTGCTGTTCGACGAGGCGAAGCAACGCGCCGTGGGCGTGGAGATCGTGCAGCAGGGCGTGAAGCGCACGTTCCAGGCGAGCCGCGAGGTCATCGTCGCGGCTGGCGCGGTCGATTCGCCCAAGCTATTGCAGCTATCGGGCGTGGGCCCGCGCGCGCTGCTCGCGAAGCACGGCATCGACGTGGTGCACGAACTGCCTGCTGTCGGGCAGAATCTGCAGGACCATCTGTGCGTGAGCTTCTACTATCGTTCGCGCGTGAAAACGCTCAACGATTCATTCAGCAGTTGGACTGGCAAGCTGAAGTTCGGGCTGCAATACGTGTTTCAGCGCAAGGGTCCGTTCTCGATGAGCGTGAACCAGTCGGGCGGCTTCTTCCGCACGAGCCAGGACGAGGCACACCCGAACATGCAGGTGTACTTCAATCCGCTTTCGTATCGGATTCCGAAGTCGAATCGGGCGCAGCTCACGCCGGAGCCGTACTCGGGCTTTCTCGTCTGCTTCAATCCTTGCCGGCCCACGAGCCGCGGTTCGGTGGAGATCGCTTCGTCGAACGTGGAAGACGCGCCGAAAATTCGTGGCAACTACCTTTCGACGCAGAAGGACCGCGACGAGGCGATTGCGGGCAGCCGCCTCGTGCGCAAGTTGATGACGGCGCGCGCATTGCAGGGCATCACCGAAGCCGAGGTGACGCCCGCAGGCGAAGTGACCGACGACGCGAGCATGCTCAAGTTCTTTCGCGAGCAAAGCGGTTCGATCTATCACCTGTGCGGCACCTGCGCGATGGGCCCGGACCCGCGCTCGGCGGTGGTGGACGCGCGCCTGCGCGTGCATGGCATCGAAGGCTTGCGCGTGGTGGATGCGTCAATCTTTCCCAACATCACATCGGGCAACACCAACGCGCCGACGATGATGGTCGCGGAAAAGGGCGCGGACCTGATTCTGGAAGACGCCGATCAAGCCATCGCCGCGCAAGCCATTGCGCAGGGCCGTCAGCGCATGGCCGCAATTTCGTCCTGAAGCCATTGCCGGAAAAGCTGGAGCGGCTTCGAAGCCTTCTGTTCGGGCCGCACCACGAACCAGTATGACTGGCGGCCGTCCACGTGGATGTCACGCACGGGCGCGAGCAGGCCCTGGGCCAGCTCGTGTTCGATCATGTGGCGGTCGGCCATCGTGACGCCGAGCCCTTCGATGGCCGCGCGGATCGCATGATCGAGCAGGTCGAATTCGTAGCCGCCCGACGTGTCCACGTCCTCGATGCGCGCCGCGTCGAGCCAGTGCCGCCAGGTGAGATAGCGCTGGTTGTCGCCCGCGAGCACGTGCAGCAAGGTGTGCTGCGCGAGGTCGATGGGCCCTTGCGCGAGCAGCGCGGGCGCGCACACCGCGATATGCGATTCATGCATCAGCAGCGAGCTGTCGAGGCCTTCCCATTCACCGTCGCCAAAGCGGATCGCGCAGTCCAGCGCCGTCGAATCGGCGAGACTGTCCTGCAGATGCGTGGTGAGGCTCAGTTCTAGCTCGGGATGGCGCGCCTGCAGACGCGTGAGGCGCGGCACGAGCCAGCGGCTCGCGAAGGTGGGCGGGGCGTTTACGCGCAGGCGGTTGAGGTCGCTCTTCTGCTGGATCGTGCGCACCGTCACTTCGATGCGGTCGAACGACTGCTGGAGCGTGCGCAGCAGCGCGCGCCCGGCTTCGGTCAGTTCGAGCCGATGGTGATGGCGCTCGAGCAGCGCCTCGCCAAGCTGTTCTTCGAGCTGGCGCACCTGGCGGCTCACCGCGCTCTGCGTCACGTTCAGCTGCTCGGCGGCGCGGGTGAAGCTGCCGCTCGTGCCTGCCGCCTCGAACGCCTTCAGGGCGTTCAGCGCCGGCATCTTTCGCTTCAAGGTCGTCTCCTCGCTCCAGGCGCCGCCCGAAACGACGCCTCCTGCAAACGACGCAGTATACCGGCCCGCGCCGCCATTCAGACGCCCCGCGCGCGCGACAGCGCGGTGAGCGCGAGCGTGACGACGAGCGCGAACACGTAGAGCCCGCCCGCCCCCAACAGACGCATGAACAGCGAAGCGACGGTGGGACCGGCCGCGCCGCCAAGCGAAAAGACGAGCAGCAGCGTTGCGCTCGTCTGCACGCGCCGCGCCTGATCGACACGGTCGTTCACGTCGGAGACGATCACGCCGTAGAGCGTGAACGTGAGCGCGACGTAGAGAAAGAGGAGCGTATCGACGAGAGCCGGTGCGCGCAGGATGGCGAGCGCCGCGGCCGCACACGCGGAGACGAGCGAGATCACGCCGAGCGTGGCGCGCCGCCCGAGGCGGTCGGAGAGCCGCCCCACGGGCCATTGCGAAAGCAGTGCGCCGATCAGCACGACACCCATGGCGCGCGAAATACTGCTTGCCGGATAACCGATGCGCGCGAGATACACCGGCGTGAGCGCATAGAACGCGCTGGAGAGCAGACCCGCGCCGATGCAGGCCGGCACGCTGCGCGGCGCGACGCGGTGCAGTTCGCGCAGGCCGTCGAGCAGCAGCGTGGGGCGCTTCGGCGTGGCGAGCGCGGAGGGTGCGGCCTTGGCGGCGGCGGCCGCGGCGAGGGTGGCATCGGCGGATTGCCAGTCACCAATCAGCGCCACGGGTATGAGCGCAGTCACGAACAACCCGTTCACGAGCGCATGCTCGAAAATGCCGCCGGGTGCGCCCACGCCCAGCAGGAATTGCCCGGCGCTCACGCCGAGATAGGTGAGCACGAGATAGAACGCGAACGCGCGCCCGCGCCGCTCGTTGGGCACGGCGCCGTTCACGCCGCTTTCGATCGAGGTGAACACGCCGACCATACTGAAGCCGGTGATGAGCCGCAGCACGGCCCAAATGTCAGGGGAATCGAAGGAGAGATAGCCGAGCGCCGCGAGTGCGGCGAGCGCGCCAAAGCCGATGAAGGCGCGCTGCGGCCCGATGCGCCCGACGAGCGGGCCGAGCCCCAGCGCGCCCACGATGAAGCCAACGTAATAGCACGATTGCACGAGGCCGACGTCGAGCGCGGTGCGCTCGCCGTGCAGCATGCGCAGCGAGATCAGCGTCGTAAGGAGGCTGTTCCCGCAAACGAGGATCGTATAGCCGCCCAGCAGGCCGATGAGCGCCCGCATGTACGGCGGCTTAGTGAGTCGTTCCGGCGCGGCGCTCGACGAAGCGCCGCACGTAGTCGTCGGCGGGGCGGTGCAGGATGTCGTCGGGCGTCCCGCACTGGATGAGGCGGCCGTCGCGCAGAATCGCGATCTGGTTGCCGATGCGCAGCGCCTCGTCGAGGTCGTGCGTGATGAACACGATGGTCTTTTTAAGCGTGGCCTGGAGTTCGAGCAGCTGGTCCTGCATTTCGGTGCGGATGAGCGGATCGAGCGCGGAGAAGGCTTCGTCCATCAGCAGCACGTCGGTGTTCGCGGCGAGCGCGCGGGCGAGGCCCACGCGCTGGCGCATGCCGCCCGAAAGCTCGTCGGGATAGTGGTCCGCATAGCCCGCGAGGCCCACCTTGCCGAGCCATTCGCGCGCGCTCGCCTGCGCCGCGGCTTTCTTTTCGCCGCGCGTGGCGAGGGCATACGCGGCATTGGTGAGCACCGTCTGGTGAGGCAGGAGTCCGAAGCTCTGGAACACCATGCTCACGCCGTAGCGCCGCAAATCGCGCAGGCCGCTGCCGGAGAGCTTGAGCACGTCCTTGCCGTCGATGAGGATCTCGCCCACGGTCGGCTCGATGAGCCGGTTGAAATGGCGCACCAGCGTGGACTTGCCCGAGCCCGAAAGGCCCATGATCACGAAGATCTGGCCCGAGCCGATCGACAGGCTCACGTCGTTGAGCCCTACGTTGCAGCGCGTCTTCTCGAGGACCTCGGCCTTGCCCGCGCCGCCGCGCAGCAGGTCGAGCGCGCGCTGACTGCTTTCGCGCGTGCCGAAGATCTTGTAGACGTTCTTGACTTCGATGCCGCTCATGATCGTTACCTCATTCCATGCTCGTTGCGTATGCTGGATGCGCCGGCCGGGTTTCCGCCATTGTGCCGGCGCTTTTGCCTTCGCGTTCGTTACTTGGCCGGTTGGCTCGTCAGGTCGCTGCTGCTGGCCGAGTCGGCACTTTTGCTTTCCTGTTCGCGAACGCGGCGAAACGGAATGCGCGAGGGCTGCTTCGATTTGCGTGCGAGGCCGCGTGTGCGCCGGCCCTGCCCGTAACCCTGGCTGATGCGGTCGATCACGATCGCGAGAATCACGATGGCGACGCCCGCTTGCGTGCCCTTGCCCACGTCGAGCGTCTGAATGCCCGCGAGCACGTCTTCGCCAAGACCGCGTGAGCCGATCATCGAGGCGATCACGACCATGGAAAGCGCCATCATCGTGGTCTGGTTGATACCGGCCATGATGCTCGGCCGTGCGAGCGGCAACTGCACGCCAAACAGCAATTGCATGCGCGTGGTGCCGAACGCGCGCGCGGCTTCGACGATTTCCGCATCCACGTGGCGGATGCCGAGATCGGTCAGACGAATGAGCGGCGGCAGCGCGTAGACGACCGTGGCGAGAATGGCGGGCACCTTGCCGAGGCCGAACAGCATGAGCACCGGAATCAGGTACACGAAGCTGGGCAGCGTCTGCATCACGTCGAGCACCGGCAGCAGCACGCGGCGCAGCCCGCTGCTCGAGGCGGCGAGGATGCCGAGCGGCACGCCGAGCACGACCGAGATGAGCGTGGCGACGACCATCAGCGCGAAGGTCTGCATGAGCTTGTCCCACAGCCCGAAGCAGCCGATCAGCCAGAGCAGCACGACGAACA
Source organism: Paraburkholderia sp. CNPSo 3076 (assembly GCF_026343935.1). NCBI lineage: Bacteria > Pseudomonadati > Pseudomonadota > Betaproteobacteria > Burkholderiales > Burkholderiaceae > Paraburkholderia > Paraburkholderia sp. CNPSo 3076. The sequence continues at coordinate 131,964 of NZ_JAPMAL010000020.1, forward strand.
GCAGCGCCACGCCGATGCGCCGCGAGGCATGCCAGCCGAGCAGGCCCACGGCGGCGAGCACGACGATGGGCGGCGTGGCGCGCAGCAGGCCTTCGAGCGGCACGAGCAGGTCGCGCAGCATGAGCACGCTGAAGTTGTGGAACGCGTCGCCGTAGCGCTGCACAAACGCGGCGACCTGGTCGTTGACCCAGTCGGCGATCGAGAGGTGAAGAAAGGGGGATCCCATGGTGAGCCTCATTCTGCGTGTGTCATGTGATGCGTACCGTCGTGCGGGCAGTGTCGTGGCTTACGTGCGCAGGCCGGCCTGCACGCGCGCCGCGACTTCCGGCGTGACCCATTGCTTCCAGATTTCCGGATGCTGCTCGAAGAACGTGCGCGCGACCGTGGAGGCGTCGAGCTTCTTGTCGTGCATCTGCTGGACCAGTTGTTCGTCGAGCGTGAGCGGCAAGCTCACCTTGCCGAAGAACGCGACGGCGTCCGGCTCGGCGTCGTAGAACGGCGTGGAGACCGCAACCTTCAGATGCGACACCTTGAAGGCAGACGCGCACGGCGAGCCCTTCGGATCGGCGATGGTGTCCCAGCAGGCGTCGGAATACGGCGCGCCCTCCAGTTGCACGAAGTGGTACTTCGCCATCAGGCCGGCGGGTTGCCAGTAGTAGAAGAGAATGGGCTTGCCGCGCTCGTAGGCCGAGGCGATCGCCGCGTCGAGCGCGCCGCCGGTGCCGGGGCGGAAGTTCGTGTAGTCGTCGCCGAGCTTGTAGGCCGTGAGCAGGCGGTTGTTGAAGCGTTCGCAGTCCCAGCCTGCGGGGCAGTTGTAGAAGCGGCCCTTGCCGGGTTCTTCGTCGTCCGTGAAGAGGGATTTGTACTGCGGCAGTTGTGCGACGGAGCGCAGTTGCGGCGCCATGGGCTTGATGCCGCGCTTTGCGTCGCCGTTGATCACATAGTCGGGGACGTACCAGCCTTCCTTGTCGCCGCCGGGAATCAGTTCGCCCACGAGCTTCACGCTGCCGTCCTTCAAACCGCGCGCGACGATGGGGCTGCGGCCCGTCCAGTGCTCGGCCCACACCTGCAGGTCGTTTTTCGTGAGCGCCGTTTCGGTGGCGGCCGTGGCCCCTGGCACGACTTCGGTCTTGCAGCCGTAACCCTTCTCCAGCACGGTGCGCACCATTTCGGTCATCAGCGCGCCGCTTTCCCAGGTGATTTGTGCGAGCTTCACGGTTTTGCCCGCCTGGCACCAGCCGGGGGCTGCAAAGCTGCTCGTGGCAGCGCAGGTCAGCGCGAGGGCAGGCGGCAATACGCACGCCTGCCAGCGTGATACGTCTCATGTCGTCTCCAGTGATTGGAATTGTATGCGCGGGCCAGCGTGGGGCCGCGCTTTTCGAATCAATCCGACCAGAGTCTAGCCGTGGCATTTCGGGTTGCGAAGCAACGAATAGTCATCGATGCATTACCTGATCTCATGCCACTTTCCTCACGCGAATCATGCAGGCGAGAGCGATGACTGCGCGTCATGCCCCCATGAGATTTCATAGCTTTTGGGTGCCCGCGGCGTGTGCTGGAATGCGTCTGGCCAAATTCGAACCCATGACACAGGAGACGGAGTCAAACATGAAAGACCTGCAAGTCTATATCGGCGAAGGTTTCGCTGGACCAGGCGTAAACGCTGCCCACATCAACATCATGATCGGCCCGCGCAATGGCCCCGTGGGGCAGGCATTTACGAACAGCTTGTCGTCGCCTTCGCAAGGCCACGTACCGTTCATGGTGGTGGCCCAGCCCAACGTGCCGGTCAAGCCCGCCACGCTCTACGTGAACAAGGCCGACATTCGCGGCGACCTGCACGGCAACGCCACGTGGGGCGCGTCGCAGGCGGCCATCGCGAAGGCGGTGACGGAAGCGATGCTCGACGGCACGCTGCCGCCGCAGGCCGAGAACGAATGGTGCATCGTCACGGCGAACTGGGTGAACTGGTCGTGCGACGACCTCGACGCCGTGTACGAGAACAATTACGCGGCCTGCAAGACGGCCATCCGCGCCGCGATGAACGGCCTGCCCGGGCTCGACGACCTTGCGAAGATCAAGGATCAGATCAGCAATCCGTTCTACACGCCGAAGGCCAGGGCGGCTTGAGCCGCACCAATCGTTACAGGTGACTACGATGCAATACGTGCAACTTGGCCGCTCCGGCCTGAAGGTGTCGCGCCTGTGCCTCGGCACGATGAACATGGGCACGCCCGAATGGAAGCCCTGGATCTACAACGAAGAGCAGAGCGAGCCGATCGTGCGCCGTGCGCTCGAAGCGGGCGTGAACTTCATCGACCTCGCGGACTTCTACTCGACCGGCGTGGGCGAGGAGGTGGTGGGGCGCATCGTGCGGCGGCTCGCGAAGCGCGACGAACTCGTGCTCACGACCAAGGTCGGCTATCCGATCGGCAATGGCGCGAACAACCAGGGCCACTCGCGCAAGCACATCATGGAAGGCATCGACGGCTCGCTGCGCCGGCTGCAAACCGACTACGTCGATGTCTACATGCTGCACTACTTCGACGTGAATACGCCGGTCGAAGAAACCATGGACGCGCTCAACGACGTCGTGCGCGCGGGCAAGGCGCGCTATATCGGCGTGTCGACGATGTTCACGTGGCAGTTCGCCAAGATTCTGCAGGCCTGCGAGCGCTATAACTTCGCACGACCGATCAATATGCAGCTGCAGCTGAACCTCGCGTATCGCGAGGAAGAGCGCGAGATGATTCCGTTCTGCCAGGATCAGGGCGTGGGCGTGTCGGTGTTCAGCCCGCTCGCACGCGGCCTCCTTTCCGGCGACGCGAAGTCAGTGCGCAACCAGACCGACTTCTTCACCGTGCAGATGTACGACGATGAAGCCTCGCGCGATATCGCGCGTTCGGTGGCCGAAGTCGCGGCGGCGCGCGGCGTGTCGTGCGCGCAGATCGCGCAGGCCTGGGTGCTGGGGCGTGCGGGCATCTCGTCGATGCTCGTGGGCGCGGACACCGTCGCGCAGTTCGAAAGCGCGCTCGAGGCGCTCGACACGCAACTCGGCGCCGACGAGCTTTACGAACTCGAGCGCAACTACACGCCGTGCGACGTGATCAACGATTACGTGAGCGCGCGCATTCCGCGCGTGCCGCGCGCGGCGCGACGCATGGAGATCGCAGCATGACGAGCCTGACCATTGACGGACTCAAGGAAGCGCGCCTGTGGCGCACGGCGAGCTTTATCGACGGCGAATGGGTGGCGAGCGAAGCGACCTACCCGATTATCGACCCGGCCACCGGCGCGCCGCTCGCGCAAGTGGCCCGCGCCGGTGCGCGCGAAGCGCTGCAGGCCGTGGCGGCGGCCTCGCACGCGTTCCCTGCGTGGCGCGACGCCACGGCGGCGGAGCGCAGCGCGAAGATGCGCCGCTGGGGCGAGCTGATGCACGCGCATCGCGAGGACCTCGCGCGCATCATGACGGCCGAGCAGGGCAAGCCGTATGCGGAATCGCTGGGCGAAGTGGCGTACGCGGCGAGCTTTCTCACCTGGTTCGCCGAGGAAGCGCGACGCGCCTATGGCGACGTGATTCCCGCGCCGAAGAAGGGCGCGCGCATTGTCGTGACGAAGGAGCCCGTGGGCGTGGTCGGCGCGATCACGCCGTGGAATTTCCCGCTCGCCATGGTCACGCGCAAGGCCGGCCCGGCGCTCGCGGCGGGTTGCACGATGGTGCTCAAGCCTTCGGAAGAGACACCGCTTTCGGCGTTCGCGCTCGCCGAACTGGCGCTCGAGGCGGGTATTCCGCGCGGCGTGTTCAATGTCGTTTCGGGCGATGCCCCGGCGATCGGCGACACGCTCATGGCCTCGAAGGCCGTGCGCAAGGTCTCGTTCACGGGATCGACGCGCGTGGGCAAGCTGCTTATGCGCGCTGCCGCCGATACGGTGAAAAAGGTGTCGCTCGAACTGGGCGGCAACGCGCCCTTCATCGTATTCGACGACGCCGATCTCGATGCCGCGGTGGACGGCGCGATGGCCTCGAAATTCCGCAACACGGGGCAGACCTGCGTGTGCGTGAACCGCTTCTACGTACAGGCCGGCGTGCACGACGCCTTCGTCGAGAAACTCGTGAAGGCGGTGAGCGCATTGCGCGTGGCGGGCGGCATGGAGCCGGGCGCCACGCAAGGGCCGCTCATCAACGGCGCGGCGTTGCGCAAGGTCGAGGCGCACGTGAGCGATGCGCTCGAGAAGGGCGGCGCCATTGTGTGCGGCGGCCACGCGCATGCGCTGGGCGGCACGTTTTATGAGCCCACGGTCATCACGGGCGCGCACGGCGGCATGATGCTCGCGCACGAGGAGACGTTCGGCCCCGTTGCCGCGGTGTTCCGCTTCGAGACCGAGGAAGAAGCGATCCAGGCGGCGAACGATACCGACTTCGGCCTGTCCGCCTATTTCTACGCGCGCGACATTGGCCGCGTATGGCGCGTGGCGGGCGCGCTGGAAAGCGGCATGGTCGGCATCAACGAGGGCATTATCTCGACGGAAGTCGCGCCTTTCGGCGGCGTGAAGGAGTCGGGGCTCGGGCGCGAAGGGTCGAAGTATGGGCTCGACGAGTACCTCGAAACGAAGTACCTGATGATGGGCGGGCTCGGCTGATTTTCCGCGCCGTTACCACGCTTGCCAGGTTTTGGCGAAGGCCGCCGCGCGAGAGCGCGGCGGTTTTTTTGAGCCTTCACTTGAACGAGCGAGTGGCCTCAGGCCTTAGTCAGCCGCCATGAAGCGCAGGGTGCCCGCCAGGCGCGCTGGGCCGCCGGTATCGTTCGGATGATTGACTCCATCCATGACAGGGACCTCGGCGAAATCGAATGGGCTGACGCCGTCGAGGCAAGCCACGTTGACGCCATACAGGTTCGGGTTGGAACGCCGTTGAAGATGGGTGGCGATTCCGCAGCGAGAACAGAAGAAGTGCTGCGCCGCTCCAGTGTTGAAGCGATAGCTCGTTAGCACCTCCTCGCCCTGCAGGAACTCGATCCCGCCCATTTCGGCCGCGGCAATGACCGCGCCTCGCATGCGGCAGTAAGAACAGTTGCAGCGGCGGATCGAGTTGAGGCCGTCGCTCAGCGTCGCCACGAAACGCACCGCGCCGCAATGGCACTGGCCTGCCCGTTGGTTCGTATCGCCCACCATGTCGTTGGTTTCTCCTCTGCGGCTAAAGCGTGTTGCGCAATCATGCGGCGTCAACCGGCCCACGTGTTGATGTCGAGTACCGCTTTGGCGAACACTTCTGGCGCCTCCTGTGGAAGGTTATGGCCTGCATTCGGCACGATGCGGTTCTCATGGCGTCCGCTGAAGCGCTTCGAACTGGTCTCTCTTGCCCCGGCCGGCTGGACGCCGTCGGCGTCTCCATCGAGCGTGATCGTGGGCACGGTGATCGGCGGCGTGGCGGCGAGGCGTCGCTCGATGTCGTCGAAGCGGGGGTCGCCTTCGACCAGTCCGAAACGGTGACGGTAAGAATGGACCACCACGTCGACGAAATCGGGATTGTCGAACGACGCTGCCGAGCACGCGTAGATGTCGTCGTCGAAGCGCCAGGTCGGCGACCAGAGCGACCACAGGAGACGGCAGAACGCGCGCCGTTTTTCGGTCAATCCGGCCCGGCCGCGCTCGCCATGCAGGTAGTACTGGTACCACATGCGATGTTCCTTTTCGGGGTCGGCTGGCTGTGCGGCAGCGGCGATATCCTGGATGTTGTAGCCGTTGACGGAAACCAGCCCCCGCGCTCTCGACGGGTAGAGCGCCGCCACGATGCATGCCGCCCGGCCACCCCAGTCGTATCCGCCGAGGATGGCGCGGTCGATCCGCAGGGCATCGAGCAGCGCGAGCAGGTCCGCGCCAAGCGCCGCCTGCTGGCCCGAGCGGAGTGTCGCGGGCGAAAGAAAGCGCGTTGGGTCGTATCCCCGCAGGTAGGGGACGATGACGCGGGCGCCCTGGGATACCAGGCGCGGCGTCACCTCGTCGTATGCGCGGATGTCATAGGGAAAGCCATGGAGCAGGACGACCGGCCATCCGTTCGCATCGCCCTGTTCGTCAAAGGCGATGTCGAGCAGTTCGGTTTCGATATGGTCAAGCATGGGGCGCTCCTTCGCGTTCAGTTGCGTGCTCGGTTGCGTGCTCGGTTGCGTTATGACGCACGGGTAGCAAACGACGTGAGTGAAATCATCTCAGAGCCCGAGACAAACCGCACCGGCCGCGACGACCACGCAGGCGAGCCAGCGCGTTCCACTCACCGCTTCCCGCAAAAACGTCCGCCCGATCAGCACCGCGAACACCACGCTGGTCTCGCGCAACGCCGATATTGCGCCCATCGCGCCCGACTGCAGCGCCCAGATCACGATGCCATACGCCCCGATCGACACGAGGCCGCCGGCCAGCGACGAGGCGATCGACAGCGGCTCGGCGCGCACTGGCGTCCATAGCGCCGCGGGCCGCCCGCGCCTCGCGACGAACAGCACGGGCATCGCCCAATAGGACAGGAACATCGATGCGGTGTAGCTGAGCGGCTGGCCGTCGGACAAGCGCACGCCGATGCCGTCGATCACGGTGTAGAGCGCGATCGTTGCACCGGTCGTCAGCGCGGCCAGCGCACCTGCGCGCGACACGTGACGCCCCTGCAGCGCGATCGCGATGATGCCGCCCGAAATCATCACGATCCCGAGACCGTGCAACGGACCGATCGCTTCATGCGCGAACAGCGCCGCGCCGAGCGTGACGAGCAGCGGCGACGAGCCTCGTGCGATCGGGTACGCCAGCGCAAGGTCGTTGCGGCGGTACGACCGCACGAGACTCACGTTGTAGAAGACATGCACGAGCCCCGACGCGACGATGTAGGGCCACGAAGCGCGGGCCGGCCAGGGCACGGACAGGACGACCAGCGTGGCGACTACGCCGATGGCGATGCTCATCCACGCCATGGAGAAAAACCGGTCGCGGTTGCCGTGGAGCATCGCGTTCCAGCTCGCGTGGAGCAGCGCGGCGAACAGCACGATACCGCCGGTATAACTGAGCATGAGGGTACGGGCAGGGTTGCAGGAATGGTCTAACAAGAAGGATATCTATCTTGTGACGGGGCAGCAAACCAGATAAATTGGACGTTCGCGTTAGTTAAGCTCTCTCGAATGAAAACGGTATTGCCCCCACTCAATGCCCTGCGAGCCTTCGAGGCTGCGGGCCGGCTCGGCAGCTTCAAGGACGCCGCCGCGGAGCTGCACGTGACGCCCGGTGCGGTGAGCCAGCACGTGCGCTTGCTGGAGGAGTGGCTTGGCGCAGCGCTCTTCGAGCGGCACAACCGCCGCGTGGAGCTGACGCCGGCGGCGAAAAGCTATCTGGCGGAAATCGGCCCGTTGTTCGAACTGCTCTCGCAGGCAACCGCGAGATACGGCGTGCCGCAAACGGTCTCCCGAACCCTCTCCGTGAATGCGCCCGCGACATTCACGCTGCGCTGGCTGGTGCCGAGGCTGGCGACGTTCCGCACCGGGCATCCCGACATCGGCGTCAAGGTGGAGACGTCGAACGAGCCGCTGGAGAGTCTGAAGGACGACTATGACCTCGTCATCCGGGGTGGCCCGGACACCTTTTACGGCTATTCGATGCGGCCGTTCTTGTCCGAGGAGCGGCTTCCGGTCTGTAGTCCTACGCTTTTACAGCGCATGCCGCTTCGCTCGCCAGCCGACTTGCGAGAACACACGTTGCTGCACACCTCGAGTCTTCCGCGGCTCTGGCCCGACTGGCTGGCGAGCGCGCAGATTCCCGACCTGAGGCCGGCAGCCGCTTTGACCTTCGACCACTTCTTTCTGACCTTGCAGGCTGCCATCGACGGAATCGGCATCGCGATGGGACCCACCGCGCTGGTCGCCGACGATCTCGCCGCTGGCCGGCTCGTTGCACCGTTCGCCGGTCCACGTCTGCCGTCGCGCAGCTATTGCACTTACGTGGCGGATGAGAAGTCCGGCGATGAATGGGTCGCGTTGTTGCGTTCATGGCTCGAGCGCGAGGGCGAGGGTTCATGAACGCAGCTGCGCCGCGCGCTGCAAGACGAAGCCGGTTGTCGCGCTGATCACGCGGCAGAATCGGCGTCGCAATAATGCGACGCCTGGCAGATTATTTCCGCGTATGCGCGACTGGATTTGCGCTCCATTTCTCACCCAGCCGCGAAAAAGCGCGTCGAAGCCGCTCGATCGTTGACGGACCCAGTTGGCGGCGCGGGCGATGTGACCATGAGTCCATGGTCACGAACGGTCCTCCTACTTCAGGATGGGATCGATATCAAGCTAATGATTCGGCCGCATTTTCTCCGACCTGTGCCGTTCCTTTCATTCTTATAATTTGCCGCGCGCTCGCGCGAATGGATGCGATGTCGCCGAAATGCGGCATCGCGTCGAGCGCCGTTTCTGGCGCGCGAATGCTTAGTCGTGAATGGTGTAGTGCACTGGCCCGTTCGTGGGCCCACAACAAGACTGTGACAACAGGAGAAATTCCATGAAGGCTATTCAGGTATTCAAGCTGGCCGCGGCGACGGCTCTCGTGGCCGCGTCTTTGCACGCCTATGCGCAGGGCGATGCGGCTAGCGGTGCGACTGCCGCAGCCGAGCAACAGGCAGCCCCGTCGAAGGCGCAATCGAAGCAGGCCAAGGCCGCTAATCGCGCGCTCAGCCGTAAGGTCCGCACCGCTCTCGCCAAGGACAAGAAGATCGATGTTGCCAGGATCACCGTGCGCGCGCGTGACGGCGCCATCGTCCTGCAGGGCTCGGTGCCGGAGCAGTCGCAGATCGAGCACGCCACCGAAGTCTCCACGGGCGTGCAAGGCGTAACGTCGGTCAAGAATGCGCTGACGCTGCGTCCGAACGAGTCCTGATCATCCTCCCACTATGGCCTTGCGCCCAGCCGGGCGCATGCGCCAAAGCCCGGAGACAGGTCTCCGGGATCATCTTGAATGCGTCGTCTCGCGAAGCGCCGGCTGAGCATCATGCGCGCACTAGCGAACGTCGCCGTGTTCGCCAGACGACTCAACCAGGTTCGGGTGGCCGACACGTTGCTTGCGCGGTTCGAAGGCCATATGGAGGGCGAGGCCTGTCGCTGCGCCTATCAGTTGGGCAATGACGAAGGCAGGTACGCTGGATGGCGCAATGCCCGCAAAAGTGTCGCTGAACATGCGTCCGAACGCTGCGGCCGGGTTCGCAAACGATGTCGATGACGTGAACCAGTATGCGGCGCCAATGTACGCCGCCACCATGATCGAGGCGCGTTCGCCCGGCGCGCGCAGGATCACGAGGAGCAAACCGGCAGTCGCCACGGCCTCGGCAATCCATTGTCCGGTGCCTGTGCGCACCTTGCCCGAAAGCTCGACGATGGGCAGATCGAACATGGCGTGCGCGAGCCATGCACCCAGCAGCGCACCGACGAGTTGTGCGGCGATGTACGGCAGCAATGCCTGAGCATGCAGTTCGCCGCGCAGCACCATGACGGCGCTGACGGCGGGATTGAAATGCGCACCGCTCAAGGGCCCAAACACCTCGATCAGCACATACAGTCCGCCCACGGTTGCCAGCGTGTTGGCGAGCAGCGCGATCGCCACATTGCCGCCGGCAAGCCGCTGCGCCATGATGCCGGAGCCAATGACGACTGCGAGCAGCAAGGCCGTGCCGATCAACTCGGCCAGGACCTTGCGCCCAAGACCCGTGACTGCGGTCATGATTCGGAGATCGCGGTGAGTGCCTGCTGAAGCTCCTCGTTGCTCATCGAGTCGAGCGGCAGTGCAAGGAGTTGCAGCATGCGATAACCGATCGCCTGACGGGTGAGTTCGAACGCCACGCGCTTGCCTTCATCCCCACCGGGCGCAACAGAAGGATCCGGGTAGCCCCAGTGGACCTTGACAGGACTGCCCGGCCAATACGGACACGCCTCGGCGGCGGCGCTGTCGCAGACGGTGATGACAATGCGCATGACAGGCGCATGGCTGGCGGCAAACTCGTCCCAGCTTTTGCTGCGGTAGCCGCTCACGTCGATACCCGCGCGCGTGAGCGACTCGACGGCGAAGGGGTTCAGGCGTCCGCCCGGCGCGCTGCCCGCGCTGAACGCCCGCACGTCCTTGCCGGCCTTCGAGGCGAGGTGATTCAACATGGCTTCGCCCAGCACGCTGCGAGCGGAGTTGTGCGTGCACAGGATCAATACATTGGTCGTCATGGCTTTTCCGCCGGATCGTGCGCGGCGCTCAGCAGCACGCCGAAGACTTGACCGGAACGCCAACCGGCTTGCCCGACGACGGCGCGCAGCACGCGGAAACGTCGGGGGCCGGTGCGCTCGTCGGCGTATTGCGCGACTCGCCGAACACCGGAATTTCATTGAGCGTGTGATACGACTCCCATGCGATGCCCTGCGGATCGACGCTCCAGTATTTGTTCGACTTCGCGTAGCAGCATGCGGTATCCATCTGCGTGTCCACTGGCAATGCTGCGCTTTCCAGCCGCGCATGCATTTCGGCCAGCTCCGCTTCGTTCTCGACCTGCACGCCCAGGTGATCCAGGCCGGGTGCGGCGCCGCGGTGCGAGATCGCGAAATTGACGCGCGGGTCCTCGAGCATCCACTTCGCGTAGTCGCTTTTCACGACGGTCGGTTCAGCGGCAAACAACGCCGAGTAGAAACGGATGCTCGATGCGAGATCCGCAACGGCGACGTGAATGTGAAAGCGCTTCATGACTGCTTCTCCGTGGAGGGTGAACACACTGATACCGGCGAACAGGGATTGCCGCCACAACAGTTCTCGGTGAGGTAGGCCAGCAGGCCGCTCATCGTCGCGAAGTTCGCGCAGTAGAAAACGAACCGGCCTTCCTGGCGGCTCGTGACGAGTTGCGCGTGAGACAGCTCCTTCAGATGGAAGGAGAGCGACGACGGGGGCACGTCGAGCAGAGTGGCAATCTGGCCAGCGGGTATGCCTTCGGGGCCTGCCTGAACGAGGGCGCGAAAGATCGCGAGCCTGGACTCGTGCGCGAGTGCCGCCAGGGCGGCGATGGTCTGGTTCGTTTCCATGTTTCGATAATAGTCGAAACATGGAAGGATAGGCAAGGGGATCGCGTGCTGGACGTGAAAATTTCGGCAGCCGCGCCGCGCCAAGCCCCTTGCCGGGTCAACGCGGAGGTGAACCCACCTCGATGCGCATGCAACGAAAATAGCGCATGGCGATTATGTATGCCGCGATGAAGGCGATCGATTTTCCGAAATAGGGACGCGAAACGTAGTCTCGCGAAATGCGGTGTAAATCGTTGAGCTGGATTTCAATCAGGGCGCCAAAATAAGCTTTTCGCAAATGCCAGGTCAAATCGCCGAACCGCGTATCGAACCGCGCAGCGCCCGGATTCGAGGCCGAGAAATCCATTACGCCATTACGGGTAATTGCCAAAAAACGAAATAAATCGTTGCGCACAATGCGCTTAATTATTCGCGATCACTTTCCTAAACTTGTTATCAACTGGCAGGGGTTTGCTTTATTTGCACCACTGCGAACAGTTACGCGATTTTGATCGCCGCGAGCCGCGCATAACGACCACCCAATGAGAAATATCGCGGGTGGTTTATGCCGGAATTCCAGTCCAATCAAAGGAGGAGCGAATCATGAACAAGTCAATCAGCACATTGATCGCGGCCGTCGCCGCACTCATGCTGTCTGGCGGTGCGTATGCACAGAGCAACAATACGCTGGCAACCCCGGGCGTTGCGTCGCCCGCCGCTGCCAATAACAATGCAACGAGCGGCTACGGCACGCCAGCCGCCACCAGCTCGGACAGCGGCATGAGCGCCGCGTCGCCGAACTCGAGCGCGAACAATAGCGCAACGTCGGTCACCCCCGCGTATGGTGGCAACAACACGCTGGCGACCCCGAGTACGGCGTCTCCGGCCAAATAACAGCAGGCTGTTTCCGTAAGCAAGACCGCTGCCCTCACGGACCGCGGTCTTTTCTTTTGCCCTGACCCCGCTCGAACAGGCCGCCGGTGCGCGGGTGTCGCCGTCCGACGCTCAAGTCTGTCCCCAAGCTGCCGTAATAGCAGGCTTCGGAATATTCTCGATGCATCGTGACACATCCCGGGACTCAGCCTTCACTGGATCTTGCTGCGCTAATCGAAACCGTCCAGCGGAACGAGCGCGCATCGAAGTCGTTCCAGGACGTGGAACTGCGCCTGATCGGCGCGCACGACTGGTGCGCCTTTCTCGAAGGGATATTCGTCTATCTGCCCGAGGTGTTCCGGCTGGCTTCCGCCGGCCTCTGGCTCGACGTGCGCACGCCGCTGCTGCGCGACCTGCTCGAATCCGACTGCGGGCGCGCCGACCTCGAAGCGAACCTGCGATCCGGGCTCCAGGGCGGCCTCGCGCTGGCGCGCCTGTGCGGGGGAAACCAGCCGTGGCTTGGCCGTGTGAGCGAACTGAGCGATCTCGAGCCCGCGGTGAGCGAGACCTTCTTCGACGCACGGACCGCTATCGGCAGCGCGATCGTGTTGCCGCTCCTGAACCGCACCCAGCTGCTCGGCTATCTGTGGCTCACGAGCGATGACGCCACGCGTTTCGACGCCAGCATGGGCACCGATCTGCTCGCGCGCTTCAGCCGCGTTGCGGCGGCGAGTCTCGATAACGTCGCTCACCGCGAGCATCTGCGCAAGACCGGCGTGACCGACCCGCTCACGGGCCTGTCGAACCGCCGCTATTTCGACGAGCGCCTGCATCACGAGATCCGGCGCGCGAGTTCGCACGCGGCGCCCATGTCGTGCCTCTTCATCGACATCGATCATTTCAAGCAGATCAACGACACACACGGCCACGCAACCGGCGACCTCGCGCTGGGCGCCATCGGCACCTGCCTGAAACAGCAGGTGCGCGTGGGGGACACGGTTTCGCGCTACGGCGGCGAAGAGTTCGTCGCGCTGCTGATGTGCGAGCTGCCCGACGCGCTGGCCGTTGCGGAGCGCATCCGGATTGCGGTCGAGGCGCTCGAAGTGCTCGACGACGAAGGCAAGCGCATTGCCCTCAGCGTGTCGATCGGCGTGGCGGCGTATCGGCTGAACAGCGAGACGAACACCGGCGCCGCGAGTCCCGAAGCGCTGGCGCGTTCGCTGCTCGACCAGGCCGATCAGGCCATGTACCGGGCCAAGCACCAGGGGCGCAACCGCGTTTCACTGCTGGAGGCGTGAGGGCATCGACGTTCACAAACGTTGCAGTCAAACGGCGGCGCCGCGGGCATGACGCGTGAGTTTGACCCAAGGCCGCGCTGAAACGTAAGTTTGCAAAATCCGGCACTATTTGCGGTAGCAGTGGTTTCCCAGGCCCGTTGAGCAGGCAAAGCGAAATCGTGTCTACCGACCTCTTGATGACCGTTGCCTGTCTGGCCTGCGCGATCGCGATGTTCCTGATCGGCCGGCCCCGCTCGGACGCGGTGGCGCTCATCATGATCGTCGCGCTGTCGCTCTCGGGCATCGTCACGGTCAACGAGGCGCTGGCCGGCTTCTCGGACCCGAACATCGTTCTCATCGCGGCCCTGTTCGTGCTCGGCGACGGACTCGCGCGCACGGGCATCGCCCAGCGCGTGGGCGATTACCTGATCGAGCGCGGCGGCTCCAACGAGCGCCGCCTCGTCGTGCTGATCATGGCCATCGTCGGCGTCATGGGCTCGGTCATGAGCTCGACGGCCGTCGTCGCGATCTTCATTCCCATCGTCATTCGCATCGCACGCCAGTCGGCTGTGTCGCGCGCGCGCATGCTCATGCCGGTCAGCATGGCCGCGCTCACGAGCGGCATGCTCACGCTCGTCGCCACGACGCCGAATCTCGTCATCAACAGCGCGCTCGTCTATCGCGGCTACCGGCCCTTCAGTTTCTTCGCCATCACACCGCTGGGCGTGCCGATTCTCGCCGCGAGCATCGGCTGGATGCTGTTCGCCAGGCGCTTTCTGAACGGCACGGGTGGCGCGGAGGCGACCACGCGTCCGTCGCTGAACGACTGGGTCGCGCGCTATTCGCTCGAGGGGCGCGCCTTTCGCCTGGAGGTCGGCGCGGATTCGCCGCTCGTGGGGCAGACGCTCGGGCACACCGGGCTCGACGACGACCCCGTGGCGCACGTTGTCGCGATCGAGCGGCGCGCGCGCATGGGCGCGACGGTGCTGCCCGCGACCGCGGACAGCAGCATCGCGCCCGGCGACGTGCTGCTGCTCGACGTGGAGTCCGCGAGTTTCGACGTGCAGGCGTTTTGCGCGCGCCATGCGCTCGCGGTGCGCCGCATGTCGGGCGCATACTTCACCGACCAGACCCACGACGTGGGCATGGCCGAAGTCATCGTGCCGCCGGACTCGTCGCTCGTGGGCAACGTCGCGCGCAGTTCCGCGGCGCTGCGCCGGCACGGCGTGACGGTCGTGGGCCTGCGCCGCGCCGACGCCGCGCTCGAGCAGGATCTGCAGGCCACGCAACTCAAAGTGGGCGACACGCTGCTGGTGGTGGGGCCGTGGATCGACATCTTCTCGATGCAGTCGGTGGAGCGCGACATCGTGTGTCTCGCCATGCCGGTCGAAAGCGACGCCTACGTGCCAGTGCCGCACAAGGCGCCGCACGCCCTCGCCATCATGGCGCTCGTCATCGCAATGATGCTCACGCCGCGCGTGCCGAACGTGCTCGCGGGCCTGATCGGGTGTCTGCTCATGGGCGCGTTCGGTTGCGTGAGCCTCGACAGCGCTTATCGCGCGATTCACTGGCGCAGCCTCGTGCTGATCGTGGGCATGCTGCCGTTTTCCATCGCGCTGCAGCGCACGGGCGGCATCGACATTGCCGCCGACGCCGTGCTGCAAGTGGCCGGCAACTGGGGTGCGCATGGTTTGCTGGGCGCCGTTTTCCTGCTGACGCTCGTGATCGGCACCGTGATTTCCGGCACGGCGACGGCGGTGCTGATGGCGCCCGTGGTACTCGCGATGGCGGCGCACCTGCATGCGTCGCCGTATCCATTCGCGATGACGACCGCGGTTGCCGCGTCGGCGGCCTATATGTCGCCGATCTCGACGCCCGTGAATGCGCTCGTCAGCACGGCCGGCGGCTATCGGTTCCGGGAATTTTTCATGGTGGGCTCGCCGGCTGCCCTTGGGGCGCTCGTGATCACCGTAATGCTGGTACCGCTCATCTGGCCGGTTTTCCCCCGTTAGCGCGAGGAAAGACCGGCCACCCGTTCGCGAGGTATTGACCGGACATGGCGAATTTCTTGACGAGAGCGTGGGTCCTTCGCTGGATCAAGCGGATTTCCCTTTTCGTGCTAATCGCATTCGTGTGCATTGCCGGCGTGCGGTTCTACGACGCGCAGCGCAAGGCGCCGTTGAGCCTGTGGCACACCTATGTGCCGGAAGACATGCACGCGCACGAAATCGATCAGGCGACGTGGGAGGAATACGTCGCGAATGAGAACCGCCTGTTCGACTCAGTGAAGAAAAACGTGACCGACAAGCTGCCGGCAGACGAACGCATTCCCGCCAATCGTTATTTCTCGGGCAGCCCGATTTATCCCGGACACTTTCGGACCGACTGGAACCGCTCGTACACGCTCGTGCCCGAGGGCGCGCCGCGCGGCGTGGCTGTGATGCTGCATGGGTTGACCGATTCTCCCTATAGCCTGAGGCACATCGCGCAGCGCTATCAGCAGGATGGCTTCGCCGTGGTGGCGGTGCGCTTGCCGGGGCACGGCACCGTGCCCTCGGGGCTGACCGAAGTGACGGCGGAAGACTGGGAGGCGGCCACGCGCCTCGCCGTGCGCGAAGCGCGGCGCCTCGTACCGGCGCCTGCGCCGCTGCATATCGTGGGTTTTTCGAACGGCGGCGCGCTCGCACTTCAATATTCGCTCGAGGCGCTGGACGACCCGAGCCTGCCGAAAGCGGACCGCCTGATCCTGCTTTCGCCGATGATCGGCATTACGCGCTTCGCGCGCTTTGCGGGGCTCGCGGCGCTGCCTGCGATCCTGCCGGCGTTTGCGAAAGCCGCTTGGCTCGACATCGTGCCGGAATTCAATCCGTTCAAGTACAACTCGTTTCCGGTGAACGGCGCACGCCAGTCGTGGCGGGTCACGCGCAAGATCCAGCAGGAAGTGGCGGACGCGGCGCGCAATGGCAAACTGGCGGCGCTGCCGCCCACGCTCACGTTCCAGTCCGTGCTCGACTTCACGGTGAGCACGAGCGCGATCGTCAGTTCGCTGTATGCGCAACTGCCTGCCAACGGCAGCGAGCTCGTGCTGTTCGACATCAACCGCACGGCGCAATGGAGCCCGCTGCTGCGCGCTTCGATGCGTGACGCGCTGCGCCGTCTCTCGCCCGTGCCGCCGCTGCGTTACCGCCTGACGGTGCTCACCAACGCCTCCGCCACCTCGCCGCACGTGGTCGAAGAGAGTACGGCGCCGAACGAGACAACGGCCAAAGTCGAACCCACAGGGCTCGACTATCCGCTCGATGTCTATTCGCTTTCACACGTGGCGTTGCCGTTTCCGGTGACCGATTCGCTGTACGGCCGCAACCCCGATCCCAACGACGACCTGGGCATCCATCTGGGCGCCCAGTCCGTACGCGGCGAAACCGGGGCGCTGATCGTGGGGGCGGGGCTCCTCACGCGGCTTTCGTGGAACCCGTTCTACGACTACATCGTCGAGCGTATCGACTACCTGGCGAGCCACGGGCCGTGATCGCGCGACGAGCGCGCGCCGGGCCCTGACCCGGCCAGGAGTTATGCGCGCGGCGCGAGCTCGACCTGCGCGGTCATTTGCTCGCCGTCGCGGGCCACGACGATCGACACGTTGCTGCGTGCCCGCGCGATCATGCTTTGCAGCTGCTCGACGTTGTCCACCTCGATGCCGTTGACCGCGATGATCACGTCGCCCGCGCTGATGCCAGCCGCCTTTGCCGGACCGCCCGCTTTCACGACGAGCACGCCGCCGTCCACGCCGATTTGCTGCGCTTCATCGCCGGAGAGCGCGCGCACGGCCACGCCGAGACGCGGGTGCGCATTGCGGGCCAGCGTGGTGCCATTGCCGTGGCCGCCGCCCTGCACGATCTGATCCTTCATGTGCATGGCTTCGTCGATCGGAATCGCGAACGAGAGGCCCTGGAAGCCGCCCGTGCGCGAATAGATCATCGAATTGATGCCGATGACTTCGCCGTTCAGGTTAAAGAGCGGCCCGCCCGAATTGCCCGGATTGACGGGCACGTCGGTCTGGATGAGGTGCGTCGGGCTATCTTCCGAGAGCTGGCGCGACTTCGCGCTGATGATGCCCGAGGTCACGGTGTTGTCGAGACCATAGGGCGAGCCGATCGCGACGACCCAGTCGCCCACCTTGCTGTTCGCCGGATTGCCGATCTTCACCGTGGGGAAGCCTGTGCCGGCGATTTTCAGCACGGCCACGTCGCCCGCCTTGTCGGTGCCGATCACGCGCGCGGGCAACTTGCGGCCGTCGGTGAGCTTGACCGTCACGTCGTCCGCGCCTTCGACGACGTGATTGTTCGTGAGGATGTAGCCATCCTGGCTCACGATGAAGCCCGATCCCAGGGCGCCCGAGTGGCCATCTTCGGAGTCCGGGTTTTCCTTGACGACCTCGACATGGACCACAGCCGGGCCGTACTGCGCGACGATCGCCGAGAAGTTCGGCGCCGTGCCCTTGACGTCGTCTGTCTTCGGCACGGGTGCCGACAACGTCGTTTTCGTGATGCCGCTTTCGTCCGCGCTGGCGTGCTCGTGGCTGACGACCCAGGCGCCGGCAAGCGCCACCGCTACACCGGCGATCAGGCCCCGGCGCCGATATTTGATGGTACTCATTGCTATGGTCTTCGAAGAGGTTGGTGAAGGTGCGCGTAAGGTACTTTTTGCTGCTTAAACGTGACTTAAACGCAGGCGAGATCTTTTGACCGCTCGAAGAGTCGATGTGCGCACAACGAAAATCTGGGGCGCGGTTGTTCGGATTCCTCGCCAGCCAGCGCGCACGTCTTCGTCAAAGCGGCTAGTCTTGCGAAGTGGCACCGATCGCGCCCCGAAGACGTTCTATTGAGGGCCGGATAAACGCGGCGGGACGTTAATGGCTTGCAAACGTCTCACCACCGCAACGTGGTTCGTCATCCAAAGCATCTCCATGAAACAGGATCTCGTCACGTTCACCTGCGTGGTCGTCATCGCCGTCATCACGGGGTGGGTGCTGTATATCGGGCGCCCGGTGCTGGTGCCGATCGCATTCGCGATCATTACGTCGTATGTGATCTACGGGCTCGCCGAAATCCTGCGCCGCGTGCCCCACGTGGGCACGCGCATTCGCGCGGGCGTGCGCTACTGGAGCGCCGCCGTCCTGATACTCGTGGCCGCGTGGCTCGCGACCGAACTGCTGCTATCCGACACTGACCGCATGCTCGCCGTGGCGCCGAAGTACGAGGCCACGCTGCTCGCGTTGCTCACGAAAATCACCGCGCTGTTTCATCTGGAAACCGAGGCTTCGTGGACGGCCTTCCGCCGCGAACTGCTCGGGACCGTCAACGTCCAGTCGCTGCTCACCTCGCTCCTCGGCTCGCTCTCTTCGCTCATGGCTACGACGCTCGTCGTGCTGCTGTACACAGCGTTCTTCATGGTCGAGATGGGGCGGTTTCGCCGCAAGCTCTCTGCGGTCATGCGCGGCAAGGCCGACATGGAACCCGTGATCGACGCCATCAATGCGAAGATCGGCACGTATCTGGCGTTGAAAGCGCTGCTCGGCGTGGTGCTCGGCATTCTCAGCTGGATCTGCATGCATCTGGTCGGGCTGGAGTTCGCGCCGCTCCTCGCCGTGCTCATCGTGCTGCTCAACTTCGTGCCGTATGCGGGGTCGCTCATTTCCGTGGCGCTTCCCGCCTTGCTCGCCGCGCTGCAATTCGGCCAGTGGAACGAGCCGATCACGTTGCTCATTGCGCTTTCGGCGATCAACTTCGTGATGGGCAACGTACTCGACCCATGGCTGATGGCGGGGTCGCTGAACCTGAGCCCCGCGGTCATCCTCATGAGCCTCGCCACATGGACAGCGATCTGGGGCATACCCGGCGCTTTTCTCGCCGTGCCGGGAACCGTGGCGCTCACGATCATCTTCTCTGCGTTCAGTTCCACACGGCCGCTGGCGCTGCTGTTGACGAAGGACGATGTAGTTAGGCATGCGGAATAAAGCGCGACTTACTTTCACAGGTGATCTATGGTTTCCAGAATCAACCGCCGCGGCAACGCAATCGGCCCAGTCTCCGCGTGCCTGGGCGACAAGGCGCTTGCGGAGTTCGCCAGTCGCCGCATCAGCGCCGATCTAGCCCGGCGCGGCTTCATGATCGGCATGGGCGCATCCCTGTTGAGCGCGGTGCTGCCCGAGTTCAGCAGTGCGCAGCAGCCCGGCGCGGCCGCTCCCGCCCAGCCCACGACGTTCACGAACTTCCGCCTGTTCGACGGCAAGTCCGCGGCGCTGCAGGACGGCATGTACCTCGTCGTCGACGGTAGCCGCATCTCGCAGCTGCGTCGGGGCTCGCCTGACGCGCAGAACGCGTCGGGCGGGCGCGTGATCGACTGCGGCGGCAAGGTGATGATGCCTGGCCTCATCGACATGCACTGGCATTCGCTTCTCGCTGCGGTCCCGATCGCGACCATCCTCCAGTCCGACCTGAGTTTCGTCTACCTGGCCGCGGGCGCGGAGGCCCAGCGCACGCTCTTGCGCGGATTCACGACCATTCGCGACGTGGGCGGTCCCGCTTTCGCCCTGAAGCAGGCCATCGACGCCGGCATGCTGAGCGGCCCGCGCATTTACCCCTGCGGCGCGATGATCACCACGACGGGCGGCCACGGGGACTTTCGTCTGCTGACCGACGTGCCGCGCACGAGCAGCCAGATTAGCGAGATCGAACGAACCGGCGCCGCCGCCATTGCCGACTCGGCCGACGAAGTGCGCCTGCGTGTGCGCGAGCAGTTCATGCTCGGCGCCACGCAGATCAAGATCGTGGGTTGCGGCGGCGTCTCCACGCCGCGCAGTCCGATCGACATGCTCACGTTCACCGAGCCGCAAATAAAAGCCGCGGTGGAAACGGCGTCCGACTGGGGCACTTATGTGGCCGTGCACGCCTACACGCCGGAATCGGTGAAGCGCTCGGTTGCTGCCGGCGCGCAATGCGTCGAGCACGGGCACCTCATCGACGACCGGACTGCCGAAGCTCTCGCGAAGAACGGAACATGGTTGAGCACGCAACCGTTTACCAGTGAAGAGGATGTTGCGCCGTTGGCGCCGTCGAGCCGCGAGAAGTTTCTCGAGGTGACAGCCGGGACCGACAACATGTACAAGCTCGCGCGCAAGCATGGGCTCAAGGTGGCGTTCGGCACGGACCTGATCTTTTCGCAGGTGCTGGCCACGCGCCAAGGCACGATGCTCGGGCACATGACGCGCTGGTACTCGAATGCCGAGGCGTTGCGCATGGCCACTGCCATGAACGGGCAGTTGCTCGCGCTGGCGGGCGAGCGCAATCCGTATCCGCACAAGCTTGGCGTGCTGGAAGAGGGCGCGTACGCGGACCTGCTCATTGTGGCGGGCGACCCGCTCCAGGACATGACGCTGCTGGCCAACCCGGATCAGAACCTGAGCCTGATCATGAAGGATGGCCGTGTTTACAAGGACGCGTTGAAGGCGTGACGCTGCGGGGCGCGGTGTCACCAAAGCCCTTAAAAAATAAAGGCGTCGCGGTCGCGATTTGGCACGCAAATCGAGGGCCAAATAGCCCGCGCAGGCGTTCCGAACGCTGCGCTCATGGCGTATCAGCCACAGTCAGCCACACGATTTCTGTATCAAGATGTCACGGCGCGGGGACGCATCAACCGGGCCCATTTGCCTGCGCGGCGCAGCCATCATGGCACGCCCGGAGAACCCCCAGCGGGGGTCGAAATCCCGCCTGTCCCTATCCGCCATCTGGCCGATTATGCCGGTTGAACTTCGCGGCGAAGTAGCCCATATTCAAAACGACTATTTGTTACAACCGTCCAACGATCCGCGAAATACAGTAGGGATTACAGCGAATACTTCGAATCCGAGCCACCTGGTTGCCACCGCTGCGACGCGCACCAGCCGCCGGTAGCAAACCCGAAACCATCCTGTCAAAGCTTCCATGCCTGCAATGTTCAACGAACCTGGCCGAGCAAAGTCTGGTCCGTGGGGATGTCCATACTGCGGGACCGGTTTTAATGCGCCACTGATGATCTGCCCTCAGTGCGGCGCGAAGCAGCCTTCCTCTGGCCCGCGCATGTCGCCGGCAAGCGAGTCCGCCGCGCCCGAATGGCACGATGGCTTCGCGCGCCATGCACGCAGGGAGTGGAACCCTTCTGCACCTTCTGCATTCAGTTTCAGTGGTGGCGCACCGCGCGACAGCGATTACGAACTGCGCGATGAAGCGCCTGCGGCGCAACGCTCGTGGTTGCCTTTCTATGCGATTGGCAGCGTGGTGTCGATCGCGTTCCTGCTGACCGCGTACATGATTTCGCACCGGACCGAGCGGGAGCCGACCCTGGGCGCGCAGATCGTGGAGGGTGCGATCCTCGGACCCAAGGCCTCATCGACCGCGCACGACACGAAGCCGAACACGGTGCGCAGCGCGCCGCCCGTAGCCGTCGCGCAGTTGCCGCCTCCGGTTGCCAACGCGCCATCTGCTCCCGTTGCCAGTGCGCCGCCGCCTCCGGTCGCCAGCGTGAAGCCGTCTCCTGTTAATACAGCGCCGCCGCCCGTGGTGGCCCATGTCGCACCGCCCCAGCCGACGCCCGCTCAAGCGCAGCCGCCGCGTACCGCGACGGCTCGCGCGGAGACCGTGCCGCCGAGCGTTGCCGCGCGAAAGAGCGCAGCCGAAGAGCGCGCGCTAGCGGCAGCGAAGGTCAAGGCGGAGAAGGCCAACGCGGACAAGGTCGCCGCCGCCAAGGCCAACGCAGAGAAGGTAGCGGCAGCGAAGGCCGCCGCCGATTCGCGCGCCGACGTCTCGAGAAAACTGGCGAGCGCGCGCGCGAGTCTCGACAAGAACAGCCTTGGGCCCGCGCGCAGCGCCATCAATTCCGCGCTCGCGGAACAGCCTGGCAATGGCTCCGCGCTGCAAATGCAGGCCGAATTGACGTCGCGCGAAGATCAGCGCGATTCGTTGCTCGGCTATGCGCGGCTTTGCGCACGCGATGGGCGGTGGGTGTGCGCCTGGCATAACGCGGGGCATGCACTGACCGTCGATTCGTCGAGCGGCGAAGCACGGGAGATCCTCTCGCGCTCCATCGCGGCTCAGGGCGCGCGCAACGTGGCACAGGGCGCAGGTCCCCCCGCGGCCACGATGAGGCAGGTGGATTCCGGTCCGCCGGGCCCGCCGATCGATCCCAACTGACGATGTCCAGAGCGCAGACGCGGGTGCGTGACGCCAGTCATGCACCCGCGCTAGCGTTGCTGGCTGCCCTGTTCACTGTGGTGCCCGACCAGCCAGTTGCTGAAGTTGCGCACGCGTAGTGTCTCTTGCACTTCGGGCCGCACGTCGAGCCAGTATCCCGAAGGTCCCACCACTTCCACCTCGCTCAGCTGCACGAGTGTGCCGTTCTCGAGTTCGGGCGCGATCATGTGCCGGTCGGCAACGGCAATGCCCAGACCGGCCACTGCCGCGTGGATCACCTGATCGAGCGTGCTGAACTCCAGCTCTCCGCGCGGCGCCATCTGCACGTCGAGCGCCGCGGCTTCGAGCCACGCTTCCCAGACCAGCAGGCGCCGGTCGATATCGAGGATATAGAGCCACGGGTGCTGCGCGAGGATCTCGCGCAGCGCGTCTTGATCGGCGGCCGGTTGGCTGAACTCGCGCGCCGAGCCGACCAGCACGTGGCGCTCGCGCATGAGCAGCGTGCTCTGGCCGCCCGGCAGCGGTTCCATGCCGAAGCGGATCTGGCAATCTTCGTTGCGCTCCGTGCCGTGCAGCGGCCCGTATTCGTTGGTGATGGAGATGCGCAAGTCGGGGTGGCGCACCTGGAAATCGCGCAGGCGCGGCGTGAGCCAGCGCGTGGCGAGCGTGGGCGCGGCGTTCAGGCTGAGCAGGCTGTTCGACGGATCGGCGCGGATCGTGTCGAGCGTATGGGCGATGCTGTCGAACGCGGCCTGCAGCGTTGGCAGCAGACGCTTGCCCGCGGCCGTGATTTCGAGCCGGTGATGATGCCGCATGAAGAGCGGCGTGCCGAGATAGTCTTCGAGCAGGCGAATCTGGCGGCTGATCGCCCCCTGGGTGACGTGCAGGTTCTGCGCTGCCCTGGTGAAGCTGAGCGTGCGGCTCGCCTCCTCGAATGAACGCAGTGCCGATAAAGAGGGTAGGCGGCGCATGCAAGCCTCGCGATGCAGGAGCGCCGGCGCATTTTCATTCGCGCCGGCGCGTTTTCAGTAATAAGGACTGCGTGAAAAAACGTCAGAACGCGTGCGTGATCCCCACGCGGGCGACGGCCTGGTTGTCGGTGCCCGAGGGGTTGAAGCCCGTGATCTGCGCGTTTTCCGCCGAGCCCGCCGCGTGCTGGTACACGCCCATTGCATAGAGCGACGTGCGCCTGGACAGCGCGTACTGGCCGATCAGGTTGACCTGGTGGTACTTCGGCGAGCTGTCGGTGGCGTGATCCTGCCCCACCGTGTAGGTGTAGCCCGCGCCCAAGGTGAAGGCGGGCGTCACGGCATAGGTGCCGGCCACTTCGAAGTTCTGGAAGTGCAGGTCGCCGCTGCCGGTGGCCGAGGCGAAGTCCACGTTCGAGTAGTTCGTCATCAGCTTGAGGCTGCCGATCACATACGACGCGCCAGCGGAGAGGATGCCCTGGTAGCGCGCGTTGGCGAGCGCGTCGCCGAAGATAGCGTTCACGAAGCTGCCGCCGCTGCCATAACCGGCCACCGCGGTGATTGGATCGTTCACGCGCAAGTAGCCCACGCCCGCGCTGAACGAGCCGAGCGTGTAGGCCGCCGCCGCGCTATACGAGGCGTTGTTCGAGAACTGGCCCGCCTGGCCTCCGAACGAATAGTGGCCTTCGAACTGGAAGCCGGCGAGCACCGGGCTCACGTATTTCACGGCGTTGTTGACCGGGAACCCGTTGTCGAGGTTGTCCATGTCGTTCGGGTGTGCGAAATACCAGCCGCCGTAGTTGCCGTTCAGCGAATACGGCTCGATCAGATCGACGGTGGCGTCCCATTGTTTGCCGAAGGTGATCTGGCCGTACTGATCCGACTTGAAGCCGACATAGGCGTTGCGCGAAAACGCGAGACCGCCGCCCAAACCGCCCGTCGCCGCGTTGAAGCCGCTTTCGAGCCGGAAGATCGCGGCGTAGCCGCCGCCCAGGTCTTCGGTGCCGCGCAGGCCCCAGCGGCTGCCGGCGGGCACGCCGCTTTGCATCTGCACGAGCTTGCTGCCGGTGCCCGGCACGAGCTGGCCGTTCGCGCCGTTCGCCACGTTGCTGGCGTAGTCCACGCCGAGGTCGATAAGGCCATACAGCGTCACGCTGCTTTGCGCGTGCGCGCCCGCTGCGGCGAGCGCCAGTGGCAGCGCCGCAAGAATCTTCTTCTTCATTTAAGTCTCCTTATCATGGAGCCGCGTTGCGCGGCCCGGTTTTTCTCGTTGGAATCGTTTATCTCACGCGGCGCATCGCACTTACGCGCCGAGCGACTTCTGCACCTTCTGCGCGACATCTGCGGGCACCCAGGTCTTCCACATTTCGGGGTGCTGCTTGAGGAACTTGAGCGCTTCGTCCTGGGCGTCGACCTTATGCTCGGTCATGTCGAGAATCGTCGTGTTCAGGAACTCGATGGGGAAGCTCACCTTCGAGAAGAAGGCCATCACGTCGGGCTCGGCCTGATAGAACGGTGTCGAAACGCCGATCTTCAGCTGCGAGACCAGATACGACGAGGCGCATGGCTGTGCGCTGCTGGCATCGCGCAGCGTCTTCCAGCACGCTTCGTTGAACGGCGGCATCTTGAGCTGAACGAACTTGTACTTCGCCATCAGCGCGGCCGGCTCCCAGTAGTAGGTGAGAATCGGCTTGCCGCGCGCGTAGGCCGAGGAGATGGCCGCGTCGAGCGCCGCACCCGTGCCGGGGCGGAAGTTCGTGTAGGTGTCGTCGAGCTTGAGCAGCTTGAGCAAGCGCGTATTCACGCGTTCGCAGTCCCAGCCCGAGGGGCAATTGAGGAAGCGGCCGCGATCCGGTTCCTCGTCGTCCACGAACAGCCCCTTGTATTTCGGCAGATCGCTCACGGACTGCAGGTCGGGCGCGCTGGCCTTGATGCCGCGCTTCGCGTCGCCGTGCACCACGTAGTCGGGCACGTACCAGCCTTCCTTCGTGCCGCCCGGCAGCGTGTCGCCCACGAGCTTGACTGAACCCGCCTTGACCGCGCCTGCGATGATCTCCGAGCGGCCCGTCCATTGCTCGGACCAGACCTGCAGGTCGTTGCGCGAGAGCGCCGTTTCGGTGGCCGCCGTGCTGCCGGGTACGGTGTCGGTCTGGCAGCTATAGCCGTTCTTGAGGATGTAGCGCAGCACTTCGCTCGTGAAGTTGCCACTTTCCCATGTGACGCCCGCGAAGCGCACGGGCTTGCCTGCGCTGCACCAGGTGCTGGCGGCGTGCGCCGGCAACGCGGCGAGGGCGAGCGGCGCTGCCAGGCAGGCTGCGCGCAGGAGGGTGGTCAGGCGGTTCATAGTGTGTCTCCGTTTTATTGAAATGTTTCGGAATGCTTCAGATGGGGCTGGCATCTCGTGCGTGCTGCGGCCCAATGAGGCTTTAGTCGTAACGGCTGTCGTGTGCGCGTGTCGCAGCGAGCATGGCTTCATCGAGTTCGATGCCAAGGCCGGGCGCATCGCTTAGCTCGATCCAGCCGTTCGCGTCGATGTCGATCACGTGCTTGATCGGGAAGTCGCGCCGCGCCGGCGTCCATTCGGGCGGGTCGTACGGAAACTCGACGAACGGCGCGTGCGCAGCGCCGGCTACGACATGCAGGTTCGCCGCGAGGCCAATGCCGTTGCCCCACGTATGCGGCGTGAAGACCTTGCCGTGCGCCTCGATTTGCGCCGCGAGACGCCGCGCGCCCTCCATGCCGAGCGTGCAGACGACGTCGGGTTGGTAGACGTCGAGGCAGTCATGCGCGAGGAGCGCCGCGAATTCGTGCGCGTCGCGCGTCATCTCTCCGCCTGCGATCCGCACTTGCGTTTGCTTGCGCAACTGCGCGTGGCCCGCGTAGTCGCCGCGATGCAGCGGCTCCTCGACCCAGTACACGCGATGCTTTTCGATCTGGCGAATCACGGCGAGCGCTTCGTCGGCGCGCCACGGCGCCTGGGTGTCCCACGGCATGCGCCAGCCCTGGTTGCAATCGACCATCAGTTCGATGTTCTCGCCCGCGGCTTCGCGTACCGCGGCGAGCGCGGCGAGATCGTCGGCGAGGGTCGGGCGGCCGAAGCGCACCTTGAGCGCCGGGAAGCCGCGCGCGACGGCATGCTCGGCCCACTGCGCCATGCCTTCGAGCGTGCGATGCACGCCCGAGGACGCGTACGCCCGTACGCGCTTCGCACGGCCGCCGGCCATTTGCCAGCACGGCTCGCCGCGAATTTTCCCGGCGAGGTCCCAGAGCGCGACGTCGAGCGGCCAGAGCCGGCCCGCGTGGAAGCTGAGGTTTTCGAGCACCGCCGAGTGCCGCGCGAGGTCGAGCGGGTCGGCGCCGATAAAGAGGTCGCGGTAGTCGTCGAAGCCGTACATCGCGTCGCCGGAGCCGAAGCCCACGCGGCCTTCGTCGTCTTCCACGCGCACGATCGTTGCCGGGAAGGCGCGCCGCGGACGACTATCCCACGAGGCGGGGAACGGTGGGTCGAGCGGCAGCTGGTGCCGGCTCATGGTGATGCGTGCGATGCGGTTCGTCATGGCGCGTGGGGCGCCGCCTTGGGGCGCGCAGCATTGCGTGACTTACGTCTGAAGATACGCATGCCGCGCGCCGTGGGGCGGGCGATTGTCTCCTTGGCCTTGTCAGGCGTTACGGCATCCTAGAGGGTCAATTTCGTGCACTCAATGAAGTCAATTGAAGTAAATGACAGCCTTCATTTCCGCGAATTGGGCGCGATAATGACGCAGCCGTCGCGCCGTGCCGCGGCGTGCTTGTCTCCTTCGGGAAAACCATGAATGGCTGGATGCCCACGCTCTCGCGCAGCAGCGAACCCAAGTACCGGGCGATCGCCCAGGCCTATTCGCAGGCCATTCACGGCGGGCAGATGCTGCCCGGAGAAAAGCTGCCCGCGCACCGGCTGCTGGCGAAGAAGCTCAACGTCACGACCGGCACGGTGAGCCGCGCCTATGCGGAGCTGGAGCGCGGCGGCCTCGTGGTGGCGCGCGTGGGCGACGGCACCTATGTTGCCGAGCCCGACGCCGACGGGGCGCGCATCCAGGACCGTACGCGCCCCGCGCCCGAGTCTAGCGAGCGGGCTGCGACGATCACGCCGGGGGCGCCGGGCGTCCATGCGCCGGGACGCCTGATCGATCTCGGCCAGAACGTGCCGATGCCGACCGACGAAGCCTTCCTGTTGACCCAGACCTTGCGCGAACTCGCCGCCGACGAGCGCCTCGCGGGCGAACTGCTGCTTTATCAGCCCGAAGGCGGGCGCCGCTCGCACCGCGAAGCGGGGGCGCGCTGGCTCGCGCGCATGGGCTGCACGGTGGCCGCCGAGCGTGTGCTGGTGACCCAGGGGGCACAGCACGGGCTTGCCTGTGTGTTGCGCGCGGTGCTGCGGCCAGGCGACACGATCTTCGCCGAGGCGTTGAGCTATCCAGGCATCGTCGCGCTCGCGCGGCAGTTGCGGCTGAATCTCGTCGGCATCGAGATCGACGAGGAAGGCATCGTGCCCGCCGCGCTCGAGCGCGCGTGCGGGCTCCTCGCGCCGCGCGCGCTCTTTTGCGTGCCGACGCTGCACAACCCGACCACGGCGACGCTCTCCGACGCGCGCCGCGCGAAGATCGCCGAGATCGCCGTGCGCCATCACCTCGTCGTGATCGAGGACCTCGTGCCCGCCGCGTTGCTCGATGCGCCGCCCACGCCGCTCGCCGCGCGGCTGCCCGAGCACGGCATCGTCATCAGCAGCCTTTCGAAGGCGGTCGCGCCTGGCCTGCGCGTGGGCTATGTGCAGGCGCCGCAGGACTGGGTCGGCAAGATCCTCGCAGTGATACGCAGCGACTGCTGGATGACGTCGCCGCTCGCCGCGGAGATCGCGGCGCGCTGGATCGTCGATGGCGAGGTCGATCGGCTCGTCGCGCAGCAGCGTGCGCAGGTGGACGCGCGCCATGCGATCGCCGCCGAGGTGCTCGCGGACTGGACGTATCGTACGGATCCGGCAAGCCCGCATCTCTGGCTGCCGCTCGCCGAACCCTGGCGCGCCGCCGAATTTTCCGCGGCGCTGCGTCAGGCCGGCGTGCTCGCGAAAACGGCGGACAGCTTCGTGATCGGCCGCGGGTCGGCGCCGCACGCGGTGCGCTTGAGCCTCGGCGGCGCGCGCAGCCACGAGGCGCTGCGAGAAGGGCTCGAGCTGCTGGCGCGCACGCTGCGCAACGGGCCGGAAGGGCTCTATTCGGCATGACGGCGGCCGGCGCTACTCCGCGATGAACGAGACCGTGCGCTTGCGCCGTTCATCGACCGAGAGCGCGAACACATCGGGCCGCGCGTAGTGGCCCACCACGTCGAAATCGTAGCGGGCGCGCGTGAGTTCGCCGGTGTCGATCTCCGCCACGATGAGTCCGGCTTCACCGCGCAGCGGACCGGCCAGCACGTCGCCGAGCGGTCCGACGATCAGACTGCCGCCATTGATGAGCGGCCGGTTCTCGTCCCAACCCGGCACCTCGACGCCGAGCGCCGCGGGCGAAGGCTGCACCTGGCACGCGCTGATCACGAAGCAGCGTCCTTCGTGCGCGATGTGGCGCATGGAGCACTGCCAGATGTCGCGCTCGTCCACGGTGGGCGCGCACCAGATCTGCACGCCCTTCGCATACATCGCCGTGCGCAACAGCGGCATGTGGTTTTCCCAGCAGATTGCTGCGCCCGCGACGCCGGATTCCGTGCGCACGGTGGGCAGCGTCGAGCCGTCGCCCTGCCCCCAGATGAGCCGTTCCGTACCGGTTGGCATGAGCTTGCGATGCTTCGCCACGAGCCCCTCGCCCGGATTGAAGAACAGCGCGGTGCAAAAGAGCGTGCTGCCGTCGCGCTCGATCACGCCGATCACGAGCGACGCGCCGCAACGCGTCGCAAGCTCCGCGAGCGCTTCGGTTTCCGCGCCGGGTACGTCGACCGCGTTCTCGTAGTAGCGCGCGAACGCCTCGCGGCCTTCGGGCAGGCGGTAGCCGAGGCGCGTGCCGAATATTTCTCCCTTCGGGTAACCGCCGAGCAACGCCTCGGGCATGACGACGAGCTGCGCGCCCGAGGCGCGGATCTGCGCTTCGAACGAGAGAATCTGTTCCAGCGTTTGCGCTTTGCCGGCGGCGGACGAACCGATCTGCAGCGCGGCGACTTTCGACTTGGCCATGATGGCGTGCTCTCAAAGGTTGGACAGCTCACATCTTTTCACGGCGATAAAATCGCGAGAACGTATATCGATACTATGTGATATGAACCAGTTTGATATCGCCCGCGTGGACCTGAATCTGCTGAAAATATTCGAGGCGCTTTTCGAAGAGGGCGGGGCGAGCCGCGCCGCGATTCGCCTCGACATGACTCAGTCGGCCGTGAGCGCGGCGCTCAGGCGTCTGCGCGCGCTCTATGCCGACACGCTGTTCGTGCGCACCGGACGCGGGCTCGCGCCGACCTCGCGCGCGCAGGAACTCAAGCCCGTGATCAGCGAAGCGCTCGACCGCTGCCGCCATAGCCTCGCGATCGCCTCGCCCGATGCCACCACGTTTCATGGGCGCGCGGTGTCGATCGGGCTTTCCGACGACTTCGAGGTGGCCATTGGCCGGCGCATCATCGAAACGCTGGAAACCAGCGCCCCGGGCCTGCGCATCATCTTTCGCCAGACGCACAGCCAGATCGTCGCCGATGTGCTCGCGAATCAGGACATGGACCTTGCCGTCGCGGCGGGCGCGTCGGGCGGCGTGGTCGGCATCGTCGACGAAGGGCTCGCCGCGCGGGGCCTGAAGCGCAATGTGGTGGCGTCTACGACGCATTTCGCCGCGTTGCCCTTTCTGCTCAAGGGCACGCGCAGCGTCGCCACGATTCCGCGCCACGCGGCCGAGGCGATCGCGCGCGTGGCGGGCCTGAAACTGCTCGCGTGTCCGATCGATCTGCCGCGCTATCCCGTGGAACTCGGGTGGCGCAACAGCT